>CAZPJX010000014.1:20242-32494 GCA_964586985.1 uncultured Gemmatimonas sp.
CATGAGGTCCTCAGGGGCAGGGGAGGGAACAACGAGGGCGGGGTACTCATACCGCACAATTCGCGCCAGCCGTGATGCAGGTTTCGCAGGTGGCAGTCCTGTCTGGTCAAACAGGGTGTGCTCATCACTCGAGGAAGGACGCCTCGGGGCCGCATGCCTGAGCACCTGGCCCCCCACCACGATTGTGTGAGCCACGGCGTTGATCTTATGCATCAGCTCGCTGATGCAACGTACCCACATTCTGTTGTATGGTTGCAACAGAGTGGCTCCGGATGGACCAGGCGATCCGCCACGCAACAACAAAGAGCCGAGGACACACCTAGGGCGCGTGGTTCCCTATCACTTCCAGAAAGTAGTCGCCATATCGCTCCAGCTTCGCCTGTCCGACACCGGGCACCTGCAGTAACTCCCCATGGGTCTCCGGTCGGCGCGCCACCATCTCCAGTAGAACGCGATCACCGAACACGATGTATGCGGGAACGCGTGCCTCGTCGGCAAGCTCTCGTCTGAGCGCACGCAAGGCATCAAACAGCTCGCGATCGTCGACATCGAGCGCGTGTGCATCGAGGCTCGCCGAAGTTCCTGAATGCCTGGTCGTTTGTGCGCCTGTCGCGCTGCGCCGCCCACCCGTCAAGGCTAGCCGCTCCTGTTCGGTGGCCGCTGCAATGGCTGCTTCGACGCTCTGCCCTGTGCAGTGATCACAGGAAGTGCCGCAGGGTTCGATGGACTCGTCGAAGTGCTGCACCAGTGCGCGATGTCTGCACCCCGGGCGTTCGATGAGGTTGAAGAGCGCCTTGGTGGACGCGTGGGTTCGTTCCCGCAGCGCTTCATCGTCCATGCGATCGAGAAAGCGTTCGTGGGCAATGACATCTGCCCACGAGTAGAACAGCACACAATCGCTGGGGAGGCCATCCCGGCCGGCTCGCCCGATCTCCTGATACCAGGATTCGATGTCCTTGGGCATGTCGCGATGGATGACGAAGCGGACGTTGGACTTGTCGATGCCCATGCCGAAGGCCACGGTGGCCACGATCACGTCCACGTCGTCGCGTTGGAACATCTCCTGATGCCGCGTGCGCTCTTCCGCAGACAGCCCGGCGTGGTAGGGGAGGGCTCTCACACCCGCTCCCACCAGAAACTCCGTCGTCTGGTCCACACTCCTGCGGCTCTGGCAATACACGATGCCGCTCTCTCCCTCGTGCGCACGGACCAGCGAGAGAATCTCGTGCCTGGTGTTTCCCCCCTGTCCCTTCTTGCGAACACCAATGCGGAGGTTGGGGCGATAGAACGATCCTTTGAAACCGGCGGGCTTCTTCATGCCGAGTTGCCGCAGAATGTCACGCGCCACCTCACGGGTAGCCGTGGCTGTCAGCGCCAGCACGGGGACATCCAACTGCTGCTTGAACCCCTGCAGTCGCCGGTAACTGGGGCGGAAGTCATGTCCCCACTGGCTGATGCAGTGGGCCTCGTCCACGACCAGCAGGGCGACTGGGCAGTCCTGCACAAAGTCACCCAGATACCCATCGAGCGCCTCGGGGGCGAGGTACACGAGTTCGTAGTCACCACGCCGAAAGGCGTCGAGGCGCTCACGTCGCTCATCAGGTGCCAGCGTGGAGTTGATGGCGGTCACCCGAAAGCCGAGCGCCGCTACGGCATCGACCTGGTCCTTCATGAGCGAAATGAGCGGCGAGATGACGAGGACAGTGCCATCCAGAAGCCGCGCGGGTATCTGATACGTCAGGGACTTGCCTGCACCCGTTGGCATGAGCGCGATGCAGTCCCGCCCGGCCAGCACTGCCTCGATGACCTCACGTTGACCAGGGCGGAAGTAGGTGTAGCCGAACACCGCGCGCAGGACGTGTTCAGGACGATGATCGGCTGCGGTTGGGGCGGAGGCAGAGTGCACGATGCAACCTAGTCATCGAGCTGCTGGCATGGACCCGGCAATCCTCATGATCGTGTCCACTTGTCAGGCTGCCTACGGGTACATCGTGCGCAGCAATGGCGTCGGGAGACTACGGTGTCGATATTGCCTGGACAGTCTTTGCCTGTTTCCACACATGCGCGCCTCCTTCCGCAGAATTTTCGCCTCGCTGACTCTGCTGAGCGTCCTGTTTGGCTCGCTCGGCGGGACGCATCCGGCCTGTGCAATGCCCGGTACGGCCTTGCTGGGGCGTGAGGCCCGCGTGAGCGCGGGCGACGAACAGACTGTGCCTGCGGCGACCACACACCAGCACGCGCGCCATGATGCCGCCAGGACACCTCAGCACGGTGAGCAGGCTGGCGGCGAGTCCGATCATCACGGGAGCGCGCCGTCCGAGTGTCGAACGGTGACGCACTGCGTTGCTGTTGCGCTGGCTCCCGCCTCGAACGCTGTCACTCGGTATACACCCGTGGCGGAGGCTCCCCGGGTGCTGACGTCCACAATGCTAGTTGGGCCGGCGGTTGAGCCGGCGTCGCCCCCTCCACGAGCCTGACTCCCGACGGAGCACGCACCACAACGGTGCGTGCATGCGGGTGCATGTGCGTGCACCTGCGTGTTGGTGTGTGCTGACCCGTTGCGCTGAGGATTCGCGCTGATCTGTCGCATGCGCCCTGCCTGGACCGCCAACCGGCGTGTCTGGCCCATCCCTCGTCGAGAAACCATCCGTGTTGCATTACACCTGCCTTTCCGCGCTGACGCGCGCGGGTCTGGCGTGTCGGGCACCAGTCGTCACTTCGTGCGCCGAGGCGATCGCGCGCCTCCTGCTGGCCAGTGCGGCGATGTCGTTCACCGCCGCAGCACAGTCTGCCCCGCCGCCCAGCGTGCTTTCCCACGTGGGGTTCCCCGGAGTGTCAGTGCCACCGTCGGCAACGACCTCTAGACCTGTTCCTGCAGCAGATACTGGCGCCCAGGCAGGCGTCGGTGTCCTGACCCTTGATGCCGTGGTCGCGTTGGTGGTCGCGCGGAATCCGCAACTGCTGGCTGCCGGCGCACGTGCCCGAGCGCTGGAAGCTCGCGTGCCGGGGGCGTCCCGTCCCCCAGATCCTCAGGTGCAACTGGGGCTCATGAACCGAAGCCTCCCAGGCATGGGACCGGACCCTGCACTTGGCATGACCCAGCTGCAAGTCATGCAGATGCTGCCGTTGAGGGGCAAGCTATCGGCCGCTACCGCCGCCATGCGAGCACGCGCCGATGCCGGTACAGCCCGTGCACGTGATGCCGCGTGGGAAGCGCGCGCGGATGCCGCCATGGCGTTCTATGAGCGCTATCAGGCCGCCGGGAGTGTGGTGCTGACTCAGGAGACCCGCCGGCTGCTGGACGATGCAGCGGACATTGCCCGGGCAATGTATCGGGTGGGGAATGGGCGACAGGCAGACGTCCTGCGCGCACAGGTGGAGGTCGCACGCATGGATGAGGAGATCGTGCGGATGACGGTGATGGCAGAGGTGGCGCAGGCGCGTCTGGCTGTAGCGGCCGACACCCTGCCGGAGGTATTCGCCGGAGCACCCCAGCTGCCGGTCTTTCCGGACTCACTGCCGGCTCTGGCTGACCTCGAGCGGCGTGCCCTTGCCTCGCGTCCGATGCTCGCCGCAGGAAATGCTGATGTGCGGGCCGCAGCGGCCGATGCCCTACTGGCGCATCGGGAGTTGTGGCCCGACCTGCAGCTTGGTCTGCAGTATGGCCAGCGCAGCATGAGCATGGGTGTGGATCGCATGGGCAGTCTGATGATCGGTGCCTCGCTCCCCGTGTTCGCACGCTCTCGGCAAATGCGGATGCGCGAAGAGACCGCCGCTATGCAGCAAATGGCAGAGGCGGAACTCACTGCCATGCGCGCAGAGACGCGAGGCCGGCTGGCAAGTGCCTACACGACCCTCACAAGTACACGGCGTCTTCGGACCCTGTACCGAACGACCGTGCTGCCGCAGGCCGAAGCCACGAGTGCGTCTGCGCTGGCCGCATACCGGACCGGTGCGGTGGACTTCATGACGGTCATCGACAACCAGATGAGCGTGAATCGCTATCGACAGGAGCTGCTCCAGTTGGACGCAACCGAAGGTCGTACCTGGGCAGAACTCGAAATGCTTGTTGGTCGTTCCCTGCTCACGCCCATCCCCATGGATTCGTCGCGCACGCGCGAGAACGCCGGAGGTCGCCAGTGAAACCCCGCACGCCCGATTCCGCACCGCACGCCTCGACGAACGAAGCATCGAAGACTGCATCCATGTCCTTGATGATTCGGTCACGCATTCGGCGGAGCGTGTACGTGGCCATTCTGGTAGGCCTTCCCCTCGGCGCCATGGCCATTGCCTGGCGGGCCACGCGAGATCAGTCACGTGCCCCCGCTCCTGTGGCTGGTGGGCACGATCATTCAGCGATGGCGCGTCCCACCGGCGCCGCGGGCCCGGTGATGCTGACGGATGATCAGGCACGCCGCATCGGGGTAACGTTTGCTGCGGTCACGGCATCGCCCTTGTCCCGCGAAATTCGCACCGTTGGTCAGGTGGTCATCGACGAGACACGGATCAGGACCATGACGGCAAAGGTCGATGGCTGGGTTGAGCAACTCGATGTCGACTTTACCGGCCGTGCCGTTCACCAGGGTGAGCCGCTCATGCGCATCTACTCGCCAATGCTGGTCACCGCGCAGGAAGAGCTGTTGCTCGCGCGGCGACTCGTCGATGATGTAGCGGCGGGGACTGCGCACGCCCACAGCGATGCCGAGGATCTGCTTGCATCGGCGCGGCGCCGCCTTGTGTATTGGGACATTCCCGATGACGAGATCGCCGCTGTCGAGCGAGAGGGGATCGCTCGGCGCACCTTGGTGCTGCGCGCTTCAGCGAGCGGTGTGGTCGTTGAGAAAAGCATTACTGCAGGACAACGGTTCATGGCTGGTGACCCACTGTTTCGCGTGGCGGATCTGAGCACGGTGTGGGTGGAGGGCGCCGTCTACGAGCAGGACCTGCGTGCGATCCGATCCGGACAGTTGGCAACGACGGAGTTCGACGCCTTTCCCGGTGAGGCATGGTCAGGTCGCATCGCGTATGTGTACCCGACCCTCTCGCCCGACACGCGGACGGCGCGCGTGCGCGTGGCCTTGGCCAATCCCGGTCTTCGCCTCAAGCCAGGCATGTTCGCGACGCTCCGAATTGCCGGTACGTCGGGTGGAGGGAGCACGCCGACGCTTACCATCCCCAGGAGCGCGGTGCTCGCTACGGGAGAGCGCTCCCTCGTGTTCGTACGACGAGCTGACGGACAACTCGAACCACGAACGGTCATTGTGGGGGCGGCATCAGATTCACGGATCGAAGTGTTGAGCGGCATAGCGCTTGGCGACACCGTGGTGGCTTCCGCCACGTTTCTCATCGACGCCGAGTCAAACCTCGGCACCGCCATGGGCGGCATGGGAGACATGCCGGGGATGGAGATCACGCTACCACCCGTTGGCCCCGCCAAGGCCGTGCCTGGGAACACTTCCCAGAAGGGGCACAGTGGCCATCAGGAGCACCAGCCATGATGCTGCCACGCGTGATCGAGTGGTCGGTGCGAAATCGGCTGCTCGTGCTGCTTCTGACCGTTGCACTTGCGGCCGTCGGTGTGTGGTCCGTCCGCACCACGCCGCTGGAAGCCTTGCCCGATCTGTCTGATGTGCAGGTGATTGTTCAGACGGACTACGACGAGCAGGCTCCACGTATCGTGGAAGATCAGGTCACCTACCCGGTGGCCGCCGAGATGCTCAAGGTGCCAGGTGCTCGGACGGTCCGCGGATATTCTTTCTTCGGCGTGTCGTTCGTCTATGTCATCTTCGAGGACGGCACGGACCTGTATTGGGCACGCGCGCGCGTGCTGGAGACCCTGACCGGCATCAAGGGAAGACTGCCAGCCTCGGTCTCTCCGCTGCTCGGACCGGACGCCACGGGTCTGGGCTGGGTGTACCAGTATGTGCTCGAGGACACCACAGGTCAGCGTACGCTTGCCGAACTGCGCGGCATCCAGGATTGGTCGCTGCGGTATGCGCTTACGGCGGTACCAGGAGTGGCTGAGGTGGCGAGCATCGGTGGGTTCGAGAAGCAGTATCAGGTCGATCTGGACCCTGCCAAGCTGCTCGCCTACGGCATTCCCGTGACGCGTGTGAGGACTGCGATTCAAAGCGCGAACAACGATGCGGGCGCGATGGTGATGGAGCTTTCCGAACGCGAGTACATGGTCCGGGGGCTTGGATATCTCGATGGACTTGCCGATATCGAGCAGGTGGTCGTTGACGCCACCGCATCTGGAACACCCGTGCGCGTGGCGGAACTGGGGCGTGTCACCATCGGCCCCGCGGTACGACGCGGGATCACGGATCTGAATGGACGTGGTGATGCCGTGGGAGGCATCGTCGTCATGCGATCCGGCGAGAATGCGCTCGCAACCATAGAGCGGGTGAAGAGCAGGCTTGTTGCCGTGCAGGGCGCACTCCCACCGGGAGTTGTGGTACGGCCCGTCTACGATCGCAGTGACCTGATTCACGATTCCATCGGTACTCTTCGGGAAACGCTGGTCGCGGAAGCGCTCATCGTGGCGCTCATCTGCGTGGTGTTTCTCTTCCATGCCCGATCAGCGCTGGTCGCGGTGATCACGCTACCCGTCAGTGTGCTCATGGCGTTCATCGGCTTGCGCGCCTTCGGCATTGGGGCGGACATCATGTCGCTGGGCGGCATCGCGTTGGCGATTGGCGAGATGATCGATGCCGCCATCGTCATGGTGGAGAACCTGCATAAGCACTTCGAGCGTCGGGCACCGGCAGGAACTGTCACGGTGGACACCAACGCGTTCACCACGCGTGAGCGGTGGGACATCGTGCTGGCATCGGCGAAGGAGGTGGGTCCTTCGTTGTTCTACTCGCTGCTCATCATCACGGTGTCGTTCATCCCCGTCTTCACGCTCGATGGGCAGGAAGGGCGGCTCTTCAAACCGCTCGCACTCACCAAGACCTTCGCGATGGCCGCGGCGAGCCTGCTCAGTGTCACGCTCGTACCAGTGCTCATGGGACTGTGTATTCGTGGAACCGTGCACCGTGAAATGCGGAACCCCCTGAGTCGGGCCATGATTCTGGTGTATCGCCCGGTCCTTGCGTGGACCATGCGACACCGCTGGCCTGTCATTTCCGCAGCAGCGGCGGTGTTCATCCTGACGTGGATACCGTTCGCGCGAACGGGCAGCGAGTTCATGCCACCGCTGGAGGAGGGCAGTATTCTGTTCATGCCCACCACGCTGCCGGGCATCAGCGTGGCACGCGCGCGTGAGCTCCTGCGGCAGCAGGATGCCATCCTCGCAGCAATCCCCGAGGTGAAGGGGGTGTGGGGCAAGGCCGGGCGCGCCAACACCGCCACCGATCCGGCGGGTCTGGATATGGCTGAAACCACCATCGAGCTCAAACCAAAGTCCGAATGGCGTCCCGGCATGACCTACGATGGGCTCATTGCGCATATGGATTCCGCTGTCCGCATGCCTGGCGTCACCAACGCCTGGACGATGCCCATCCGGGGCCGCATCGATATGCTGGCGACGGGGATCCGTACGCCGGTCGGCGTGAAGCTCTTTGGGCCCGATCTGGCGGTACTCGAGCGGCTTGGCAAGGAGATCGAGGGCCATCTCCAGATGTTGCCGGATACGCGCAGCGCCTTTGCTGAGCGTGCGGTGAGCGGCTACTACCTGGACATCGATATCGATCGCGCGGCGGCAGCACGCCACGGACTCAACGTCGGTGATGTCCAGGACGTCATTGCGACGGCGATCGGTGGCATGACGATCACGCAGACCGTAGAGGGACGTGAGCGATATGGCGTGCGTGTACGCTACCCGCAGGAACTCAGGGACACCCCCGAGCGCCTGGCGTCGGTGCTGGTGCCGGTGGCGCACGAGCGTGGCGCAGTCTCCGGGGCAACCGCAGGCGCGGGAATGGGGCAGAGCCTGGCGGTGATGAACTCGGGTACGGCGATGCCGGCAACCAGAGCTGTGCAGGTGCCGCTTGGGCAGATTGCCACGATCCGGCAGTCCGCAGGCCCTATGGTGGTCCGAACCGAAGGGGCCCAGCCAACCGCGTGGGTCTACGTGGATGTCGAGGGAAGTGACATTGGCGGGTATGTGGCGAGGGCGAAGCGCATGATCGCCGAGAGTGTGCAGCTTCCCGCCGGCTACACGCTCGCGTGGAGCGGCCAGTTCGAGTACATGGAACGAGCGGCGGCCCGTATGCGGCTTGTTGTCCCGGCGACGCTCGCGCTCGTGTTTCTGCTGCTGTACTTCAACTTTCGGAACGTGAGCGAAACGCTGCTCGTCATGCTCTCCGTGCCATTCACGCTGGTGGGCGGTGTGTGGTTCCTCTGGGCGCTCGACTACAACTGGTCGGTGGCCGTGACGGTGGGTTTCCTCGCCTTGGCCGGGGTGGCCGCAGAGACGGCCGTGATCATGTTGCTGTATCTCGACCACGCCTGGGATGCTCGCTGTTCGGAGCTGCAGGCAGCCGGACTGAGGCCCGATGGCGAGGTGCTGTATGCCGCCGTCATGGAGGGGGCCGTGGAGCGCGTGCGTCCCAAGATGATGACGGTCGCATCGACCATGATCGGGCTGCTGCCGATTCTCTGGGTCAGCGGCGCTGGAGCGAGCGTGATGAAGCGCATCGGGGTGCCAATGATCGGCGGAATGCTCTCCAGCACGGTGCTCACGCTGCTGGTCGTCCCTGCCATCTGGTCGCTGATGCAGGAGCGCCGCCTGGCCTGGACTGCGGGAGGGTCTGAGGACAGCAATCGCAGCTCCGAGCCCCCGGCATGGTCACTGCCGGACGGAGCACCGTCGACATGAACGCCACTCCGTCTATGTTTCCGTGCATGCTACGATACTCAGCCCTGATCCTCGGTGCCGCCCTGTTCGCCAGTGCCTGTGGCGGCCTCACCGCCGTTGATACCAGCGGGACCCTGTACGCCCGTCTCCGCGGTACCGTGACGCGCGCCAGTGGGGGGGCAGTAGGCCGTGTGGAAATAGGGGTTTCCTGTACGGGGAAGGAGGCCGACCCGTTCGGTTTCTCGGGTGACACGGATGTCAACGGTCGTTTCGAGATGGATCTGAACGCCCCGTCCGTGTTCGAGCCACTCGAGGGGATGCTGTTTGCCTGCCGGGTACTGACCCCGGTCTCGGGAACTCCCCAGGCAGAGAAGGCTGTCTCGGTGCAGTTCAGCAGCTCCCGGGCCTCGAAACCGACAACAGAGATGTCGCTCGTCGTGCCTTAGCGAGAAAACACAGTGAGGCATGGGTATCTGCGCGAACGCGGACATCCCCTAGATTCCCAGTATCCCGCCCAAGCCCCCGTGCGTGACCACACAGCTCCGTCGTCGGACGCTGCCGCCGTCGATCACGGTTGGGCGCTGCTCGTTCCTCGCCCGCTGGAAAGGAGATTTGCCCGTGCGCTGTCGCTACCTCTTCCCCGCCGCCGCAGCGGCTCTGGTGTCCGCCTGTTCTGCCTCGGACAAGGCTCCGGCTGCTGACAGCATGGCTGCGGCGCCGGCTGCAACACCCATTGCGATGGCCGTCGGCATTGCTTCGCCTGCGGAGGGCGACTCGGTCACGCAGCCATTCACCGTTCGCCTCGAGGCGCTGGGCGTGCAGGTGGTGCCGGCCGATGGAAAGTCCGAGCCCGGCAAGGGGCATCATCATCTGATCATCGACGGCGATGTACCGTCTGATACGGCGGCATTGCCAGCGGCGCCGGTGGTGATTCACATGGGTGATGCGTCCACCGAGAAGACCATCGAGGGGCTCACGCCCGGGCCGCATCGCATCATCGCTGTGTTCGCCGATGGTGCGCATGTGCCGATGGCGTCGGTGAAGCGCGATACGCTCAACTTTACGGTCATCAGGTAGCAGGCATCCTGACGCCTGAAGGCCATCGCGAAGGTTCGCGATGACCTTCAGCGTGTACAGCCAAGGGGCCGGTCTGAGTGACCGGCGTTACCTCAGATCAGACAAGGCGTTGTGGCGTCGCCACACGCATTGTGGGGCAGGCACAACAAGCCTACGCTCCCGGTTTGTCGCGGTGCCGGGAGCGTAGTCACTGAATCAGCCTCAGGCGCGACGTCTGCGTGCGATCGTCACCAGGCCTGCCATGCCACCGAGCAGGAGGCCAACGGACGCGGGCTCGGGCACGGAGGTCGCTGGGCGCGCGGTGAAAGTGAACGCGCTGAGTCCCCCGAAGTTGTCGCCGCGCGCAGAATTGGCAACCCCGACCCGGTTGTACTGGGCAGGGCAGATTAAGTAGACATTCAACGTGAATTGTGAACCACTGTTCGCGCAGACCACAAAGTTGTCCGGCTCGCTCACGGCTCCGAACTGGAGTCCGGTGATGGTACCGTTGGTGACCGTGAAGCTGTTGGCACCGATGACGTTAAAGAGTGTGGCATCCCATCCCTGTGCTGGAGTCGCGACCCCTGTGGGCATAGCGGTCGTGATGAAGGTACTCGCAGCCCCTGTTCCCGAGCCGCCTGAAGAGAGCCAGTTGAGTGTGAAGTAGCCGGTCCAGTTTCCGCTGGCGGCACCGTTATAGCCAGCCAGAGAAGTCGAGAAATCATAGGTAACCTGGGCACCGGCCGTGCCAGCCACGGTCGTCACGAAGGCCATGGCCAGCGCGACGCGCCGAATCGGTAGAGCGAACAAATGGAACTCCGGAAGGGGGAGGGGATTTTGGAACCGTCGCTCTTCTTGCAAGTCTCATACCTGTTCTGTCAGGGCTTGCAGTGCGGAGAAGCGACTGCCACACGCTTCCGCACTTGAGCCGTCCACTTGCGAGCCGTCTTGCACATGTGAATGCCTGCAATCTGCGATACCTACTGGTAGAGCACATTGAACAGGAGTTTGAACGTGCCATGCGGTTGCGCGCGCTGGGTGATCTGCGGCCCGTACAGCACGACGCGTCCACGGCCCACGCGGGCATCCACTGCGGCCACGCCGCCCTCGAGAAGTTCCTGCCCCCATGCCCATCCGCTGCGTAGGGGGGCAGCGCTGTCGAACCAGGCCAGCGGCCGTACGCCACGCGCCGTCGCGTCGGCTCCGAGCCGGAAGACCGGACTCGCGTCGAAGAACACATCGGCCTGACCGGGCATGCCGTATGCTGCGGCCGTTGCGGTGTCCACCTTGACTCGCAGGACACTGCCTGGCACGAAAAACTGCGTGCGAGGGTAGGGTGCGCCGTCCTTTGCGAGGTGGTTCCCGATGGGTAGCTGCAGGTAGGCGGCGAGATTCACGGCCGAGGTGCCAATGGCGATCACGGTGCCGCCCTCTTCGATGAAGTGGCGCAGCGCAGGCAGGCTCCGTTCCACGCTCATGCGACCGAACTGCCCCCTGTACTCCGCCGGCAGATCGGGGGGTTCGTCGAGCACGCCGCCGCTGCCGCCACCACGACCGGGCGCCTGTGCGCCGGGAATAGCCCCTTCCACGAACACGAGCGCGTCGTACCTGCCACGCAGCGCCCCGCCATCGATCTCGGGGGCGAATACCCGCGTGAATGGAAATGCGAACTGTTCGAGGATCCACCGCGTCCAACCCGATGGCATCGATCCGCCGTAGCTGTCCCACAATCCGATGCGCGCGCTGCGCAGCGGAATGACACCGGATGGAGCCCGTGATGACCCGGTGGCACTCACACCAAGCTCACTGGCGGCGGTCCGGAGAACGCTCACGGCGGTACCGCTCGCAGGCACCCAGAATGCGCCAGACGGAAAGGCCCTTGCGTTGGTGTCACTCCCCGCTGTTATCGCGCCTGGTGCGCGCGACACGCGCACCCCGGCGGCGAGCAGCCGATTCACCACCGTGAAGGCATCGTTCATGCGCGGATCGAGCCAGTAGCCTTTCGCGCCAGATGACGGGATCACTGATCCTGTCGGCGGTCTCACGTTCCATTCGGTTACGGTTTCGAAGGGGCCGCTGAACGGTTCCAGCAGGCGATCGAAGGTGACGCCCATCTGGAATGCCCATGTCCATCCGGCGTTGTCGTAGGGTGGGGTCGGAGGTGATCCGGGATAGGGAAACACATCCGGATGCACCTGGGGTTCGAACATGTCGATCACGTGCGGGCGGAACGCCTGCGCGGTTTGCACGACGAAGGACCCCGACGGATACGACCTGCCATTCACCGTGAAGGCCTGCGTGGCGCGCTGCACGGTGATGCCGGTTTCTCGCAGACCGTTGACGAACTTCACGGCCGTCAGGAAATCCGGCTGATCGCTCGGAATGATGTAGCC
>CAZPJX010000014.1:32594-33897 GCA_964586985.1 uncultured Gemmatimonas sp.
ATCATCTCTGTCAACACGGCGATGGTGTTGTGGAACGTCGCCGTATTCCGGATGCCGCCGTTCCACCAGCCGTCATAGGGGCCGCCCGCCCGCATCGTGGCGCCGGGCTTTCCCTCGATGGCGAGGCGGGTATGCATCGCTGTACCCAGCGCCTGGATACCCAGCAGCATCGCGGGGTCGAGATTGTAATTGTATGGGTCGCGGAACGGCGGGGAGTACACCACGGTTCCGGCCGGGCCGCTCTGGTGATGGTTGTAGAGCAGTTGTGGGAACCACTGGTGATACAAGACGCGATTGATGTTCTCCGTCTCCTTCTGCGTGGACGTGAAGAACTCGCGATTGTTGTCGTGGCCGATGTATTTCTGGTAGAGGCGCGGCAGGCCCACAAGCGTGCGCGTCCGGGGGTCGCTCATGCGCATGTACCAGTTGGCCACCAAGTCGTTGCCGTCCGGATTGGCGTGCACGAAGAGGGCTATGACGTCGTCCAGAAACCGCATCGTCTCGGGGTCGGTGCGGCTGGCCATCTGGTACACCATCTCGGCGAGCTGCTGCGCGCCGAGGGTTTCCGTGGCGTGCAGACCACCATCGATCCAGACGATGGCCTTGCCTTCCTTCGCCAACGCCCTTGCGCCGTCGTCCGTGAGACTCTCCGCCTTGGCGAGACGCTCAGCGATCTGTCGATAGCGTTCGAGGTAGCGATGGTTCTCCGGCGAGGTCACGATCGCCATCAGTTGGTCGCGCCCCTCGGTGGTCTTGCCCATCACCTGCAGGTTCAGGCGAGGCGACTGCCGTTCGAGGGTTCGCCAATAACTGCTGATCTGCTGATAGTTGGCCAGGAAATAGTCATCGCCGAGGTCGGCCCCAAAGGCCTCTCTGGGCGTTGTGATGTGCACCTGCGCCGGGAGCGGCGAAATGGGCAGCGCTGTGACGAGCAGCGTGGAGGCCAGGGCGAGAACCGTCAGGGGAGCGAGGGCACGGCGCATCATCAGGCGGGGCTGAGGGCACACTTGCGATGGTCGTACCGAATGTACGGGCCGATGATCGCACTCGCGAACGGGGGGACTTGGCAACTGCTGCGCGGTGATCCAGATGCCATCAAGACGAACGGGCGTTCAGTATCTGAAGCGCAACGTCGCTCCCGGTGAGAGGGCTGTCCACCGGGAGCCCTGGAAGCGTTCGACGACGCGCACCAATTCAGCACCCCGGATGCCCCGCACGATACGCGGCGACTTCTCGGGAGATCGGAAGAAATCCTCCCAATGCCCGAGGATCACATGTTCAGGCGTGAGGTGCGCCAGGAGGA
>CAZPJX010000015.1:0-18227 GCA_964586985.1 uncultured Gemmatimonas sp.
GCGACCTTCGGGTTATGAGCCCGACGAGCTACCAGGCTGCTCCACCCCGCGGCAGTCTTGGGATATTAGCGAGCGTTCGGCCTGAGTCAACCCCAGCAGCCTCATCCGCACGAGTGCCCGTCTCACGCGCGCTGTCACCGACGCTCACACTATCCGCACTCTTGAGCCGGTACAGGATCTCCTTCCCGCCCTTCACCATACCGAACTCCTCACGCGCCACACGCTCCAGCCGCGCCGGATCGGTCGTCATCGCTTTGAGTTCGACCTTCAAGGCAGCCACCGAATCCCGCAGCTCACTCAGCTCGGTTTCCAGTTCAGCCTTGCGATCCCTCTGCGTGAACAGATCGCGGGTCCCGTACTCGCCCCCCTCCACCGCGAATGCCAGCACGACGATCGCGCCGACGCCCCACACGAGGCGCCGGATCCACACCACAGACAGCAGCGCCTTGAGGCCTTTGCCTTTCATCGGTCCACCTCTCCGAGACACGGCCCCAGGCTACTATCGCCAGACATCCTAGATCCCGAAGATTGCGCCGCCGGGATACTCCGAATAATCCTCGAGCTGCTCTTCGATACGCAGCAACTGGTTGTACTTGGCCACCCGATCACTGCGCGAGGGCGCTCCGGTCTTGATCTGTCCGGCCTGCGTGGCCACGGCAAGGTCGGCAATGAAGGTGTCCTCGGTCTCGCCACTGCGGTGCGAAATGATGGAGTTGTACCCGGCCGACTTGGCCAGCTCGATAGCCTCCAGGGTTTCGGTCAACGTGCCGATCTGGTTCACCTTGATGAGAATCGCATTGGCCACGTCGCTCTCGATGCCCTTGGCCAGGATCTCACTGTTGGTGCAAAACAGGTCGTCGCCCACCAGCTGGCAGCGATCGCCGATCTTTTCCGTGAGCAGCTTCCACCCGTCCCAGTCGTTTTCGGCCATGCCGTCTTCGATCGAGACAATGGGATAGTGCTCCAGCCAGCCTGCGTAGAGTTCAGCCATGTCCTTCGCGCTGCGCGAGGGGGCGCCGCTCTTCTTGAAGTGATACTGGCCGTTCCGGAACAGCTCGCTCGCAGCCACGTCCAGCGCCAACGCGATATCCTGGCCAGGACGAAAGCCGGCGCCTTCAATGGCTTCCACGATGATCTTCAGTGCCTCTTCATCGCTCGCGAGATTGGGCGCGAACCCACCTTCGTCGCCTACGCCAGTCGACAGCTTGCGTGCCACCAGCACCTTCTTGAGCTGATGAAATACCTGCGCCCCCATTCGCAGTCCTTCGGCGAACGAATCGGCACCCACGGGAATCACCATGAACTCCTGAAAGTCCACCGTGTTCGTCGCGTGCGCACCGCCATTGAGAATGTTCATCATGGGGACAGGCATCGTGCGCGCCATCGGTCCCCCAAGATAGCGATAGAGCGGCAGGCCCACCTCGAGCGCGGCCGCGCGCGCCACCGCCATGGACACGCCCAGCATGGCGTTCGCACCCAGACGGCCCTTGTTCTCTGTGCCATCCAGGTCGAGCAGCGCACGATCCACCGCGATCTGATCGGTGGCGTCCATGCCTTCCAGCGCTTCGTTGATCTCGGTGTTGACGTTGTTCACGGCATTCAGCACGCCTTTGCCAAGGTAGCGCTCCGGATCGCCATCCCGGAGCTCCACCGCTTCGCGCTCGCCAGTGCTCGCCCCACTGGGCACGGCCGCCCGCCCTGCCGCGCCGGTCTCGAGAATGACATCGACTTCGACCGTGGGATTCCCGCGAGAGTCGAGAATTTCACGGGCGGATACGGAGATGATGGGAGCCATGATGACGGGGAGTTAGGAGTTCTGGGTGCTGAGGGTTTCGGCAGCAGCGGGCACGGGTCGCATCTCGCGCGTGACGAGCGCGGGATGCACACCATACCGATCACGGAGACACTCGGCCATGCGTTCGCGCACCCGCTCGCCGAGCGCGTCACGATCGTCATAGCTGAGCCCTTCGGTAGGAACGGGCTCAAGCAGATGCACGTGCACCGTGCCGGGTGAGGCACGGAAGGTACCGCGGGGATTCACTTCGATCGTGCCATAGACCACCACCGGCACCACCGGTGCACCCGATCCGATGGCCAGCACGAAAGGGCCCTTCTTGAATGGACGCAGCGCGTACGAGACACCGCGCGTGCCTTCGGGATACACGAGGACGGATCGGCCATCGCGGATCTCCTTCGCGGCGCCTTCGTAGGCTCCGAAGGCGGCCTTGCGGTTATCCCGATCGATGTAAATCACTCCAACAGCGCGCGCGGCAGCTCCGAACAGCGGAATGCGCTCGAGCTCCCGCTTGGCGATAAAACCATAATGCGGCAGCACCTCGATCATGGCAGGGATATCGAACCAGCTCACGTGGTTCGCGATATACACCCGTGAGCTCGAGATCGGTGCGTCGGCACCATGGAGGACGACTTTCACACCCGCTGCACGCAGCAGCCACCAGGACCACCAGCGCGGTGCCTTCTCATAGACGCTGCCCGAGCCCTGCGGCACGCCAATCAGTCGCGCCAGCAGCACAAGCGACCCAAACACGAGAGTGCCGAGCAGCAGCGCTAGAGTGGTGAGAGCAGTCCGGAACATTGGCTCAAAGCTCGCCCATCGGCCGGGCCTTTTCAACGCGGATGACGGCGCCATCACGGAAATGATCGTGCCCCTCGAGGTGCCATTCGCCGGGCTTCCCGTGGGGGCCGCCCAACGTCACGCGAGACGTTCCGACCCAGACCCCCGCCCCCGCCCCTGCCGACTCGGCATCGGCGATCAGACCGTCGTCGTCCGGTATCGCCTCTACGCGTCCGATCACGGTGAGGGGCACCTGGGCATGCTCCTCCCACAGCGGGCGCATTCGGTGCAGCGCCGACTGGGGCAAGGTGACGAGCAGCTCATACTCCTCCCCGCTCTCCAGCGCGTCGCCCGCCCCAACGCCCCTGCCGCAGGGCAGCAGAGCCGGATCGAGGACGAGTCGTACGCCGCTCGCCGCCGCGATGTGCCCGGCGTCTGCCGCGAGACCGTCGGAGATATCGAGCATGGCAGTGGCGCCTGCGTCGGCCAATAACCGGCCTTCGGCCAAGCGGGGCTCAGGATGCACGAAACGCTGCACAGCCCATGGTGAAGGCACGCTTCCCGAAAGCCAGGCCGCGAGCGCGCTTCCTGGTCCGCCCAGCGTCCCCGTTACGGCGACGAGATCGCCGGGGGCGGCACCCGAGCGTGAAACGGGACGCGCGGCCGTACCGATGACCGTGAGCGTGATACCGAACTGGGACCCCCGGCTCAGATTGCCGCCGATGATGTGTGCGCCCACCCGTGCAACCTGCGCGCCGATGCCATCGGCGACCGCAGCGAGGTCTTCGCGCCAGTCGTCAGGGACCACCAAGGCCACCAGCACGTATTCGGCACTGGCCCCCATGGCGGCGAGATCACTCAACGCAGCAGCGGCGGCCCGCACGCCCACATTGTATGGCGTCAGCCATGCCCGCTGGAAATGCACACTCTCCACGCAGGCATCCGTAGACACGACCCGCACACCCGTCGTCGGCGTCAGCACGGCGGCATCATCGCCGATGTCCATGGCGAGACTCCCCCATCGGGCCATCAGCATGCGGATGGTATCGAACTCGCGTCCAGCGGCCATTGCCTGATGCTCTCGAGCGGAGGCGGCAGCGGCTTCGGACGATTGCGCTCGTGGTGGCTCATCACTCATGGGATTCCACCATCGGCGGTTCGCCGCATCCGCACAAGACCCTGCCAGGTGCCAAGCCACCACCATGCGTCGCCGGCCACCACATCCGTCACAGGGCCGGCGAGATCGATACCGCGCCTCAGGAGGCGTGAGCGGCGGCCATCGCGCCCAACAAACAGGACACCGTTCTCACCGGCCACCCATATGCTGCGCGCGTCGACACCCATGCGCGATACCCGCCCCACTGTACGCGGGTCGATCGCGTCGAGCCGAGTCGTCGCGTTGCTTCCACGCATGGAGATCTGCCACACGGCATCGTCGGTAGCAGCGAGCAGCACGCTGTCGCTCCAGGCCAGGGCACGTACGGGGCGATGCCATACGGGGTCGTCGCTACGGGTCCGCAGCACGCGTCCATCAGCGTGCGGATGTTCCACAGCAACAAGTCCGGCCTCGCTGCCCAGCCACAGGGTATCACCGGTCTGTAGCAGCGCGTAGACCGCCACCTGATTTGCCCACGGGGCAGGCGTGGCCGGAGCGCGGTCCACGGCGGTATCTGACACGAACACGACGCCGCGCAGTGTGCCAGCCCAGGCCCCACCGTCACGCGCCGCGACGGCCAGGACGCGGTTGTCGGGCAGACCATCGGCCACAGTCCAGGCGCGCAGATCGCTCTGCGCGTCGGTGCGCACTTCGCCTGGTATATCGTTCCGTACGGCACGGGGTGCATCACGACGACCATCGAGCATCACCCGCACGAGACCTCGGTCCGTGCCAATCCAGGCCTTCGCACCTCGGGTGGCCAGGGCGTGGCTGCGTACACCCACCAACGGCACGGCGATGCTCCCGTCGAGCCATCGGAAGCGCTGCAGATCATCCGCCACGAAACCCAGGCCGCCGCGCGCACGGGCGCGATTCCCCGAACGCCTCAAAGCCGCGTCTGGCTGAGGCAGGCCGAGTCCGGCGACCCACACCCCATCCGCTGCTGGTGCGAGCGCACCGACCGACGGTTCGAGCAGACCGTACGGGAGCGCGGTCGCCTCCAGAAATGTGGGATCAAAGCGAAACAGCCCATCCCCATCGGTACCCAGCCAGAGCTCACTGCTGCGATCGGGCGACGCGGCGCCGGACAACAACGCAATGGAGCCCGGCAGCCGATCGGGCAACGCGCTGCGCAAGAAACTCTGCGGCTGCGAGCGCAGCACCGGATACTGTGCCGCAAGGTCGGCCAGGCGCGGTGGTACGAGCCAGGCCGACAGTGACGGTGGGCTGGTGAGCGGCAGGCTTGTGCCCACGCGTGAGATGCGCAGGTACTGGCCTCCGCTGCGCACAAGTGCGTCGCCGTTGCCACTGCGATCAAAGGCAATGAAGTCCGGTACACCCACCACCATCACGCGCTGCCACTGCTCGAGAGCGGGGCGGTACACCGAGACCATTCCCGGCACACCGATCCAGACCGCATCATCGTTGGGATCTCCGGCAAGCAGGCTGAGGGGTTGCTGCGGAAGTGCATCGAGCTGGCCTTCGCCCAGGGAAAGGGGCGGCAACCAGCGCCGAAGAATTCGGTCGTATACCGCGAGGCCACTGGTCCCGGCAGCATAGACGTAGCGACGGGAGACCGTCACTGCGGGAACCGCCGCGAAACTCCCAATCAGAGCAACCGCATCGCGCGGGTCGGAGCTATCGAAGGCACGCATGCGTCTGGCATCGTCGGTGCCATCGCTGCCTCCGCCGGGCGTTCCAGCGCTTGCACAGCCATTCCCGAGTACTGCGAGCGCCAGGAGCAGCGCACGGCGCGAGCGCACTCGCGTTCCGCACCTCATGCCACACCGCATGTCACACCGCATGTCACACCACATGCGACACCGCATGCGACACCACATGCGACACCACATGCTACACCGCATGCCACACCGCGGGGAGGTCGGCGATCACGTAGGGCGCGGCCACTGGTGCAGTTGCCCGTGCAGTTGCTGGTGTGGTCGCCAATACGGTTGCCGATACGGTTGCCTCCATCGCGCCGAGCGAGCGCCACACCTTCGGTATGGCATCGAGGAGATCGTGGAGGTTGCTGCCGCGTACGACACCCACGCGTGTGGTTGCAAACTCCGCCGCCATACCATGCACCGTCGCCCCGATCACTGCGGCATCGTGGGCCCCGACGCCCTGCGCCAGCAGTGTCGCAATGAGTCCCGTCAGGCAATCACCGCTCCCGCCCGTCGCCAGCAGGGCGGTACCATGCGGAACCACCGTGGGCACCGGGTCATGAGGTGAAGCCACCAGTGTGGGCGCACCCTTGAGCAGCACAGTCACGCCGGCGCGTTGCACGAACGCCTGTAGTCGCGCGGCGCGCGCGTCCCAGTCGTCTGGAAGCGGTTTGCCGAGCAACCGTGCGAACTCGCCCGGGTGCGGTGTACACACCACCTGCGGAACATCGCGCAGGTCTTCGGCAAGTACGGCTGCCGCATCGAGACCGCGCCGCACGGCGGCGTCGGCCACGTGCCAGAGCGCATCCGCATCGAGTACCACCGGCTGCGTACGGTATCGCGTCAGCAGCTGGCGCAGTACCAGCCCCGATCGGGCGCATCTGCCAAGTCCCGGGCCAACCGCCAGGGCGTCTGCGGCGATGTCCGTCCGCGTCCCATCCCTCTCCGGCCACGGATGCGCCAGCGCGGCCTCGCACAGCGTCTGCACGACCAACACACTCGGTGCATCCACCATGCAGTGCACCACCCCGGCACCAGCCAGCAGCGCAGCACGCGCCGCGAAGGCCGCGGCACCGGCCATCCCCTCTTCGCCGCCGACCACCAGCACCCTGCCCCGGCGCCCCTTGTGCGCGTTCCAGGCGATGGCGGGCGTTCGCGCCGCGATCGCGCGCCGGTCATACCAGCGCCAGGCCGCGTCATCAGCCGCTGTACCGGAGCTGTCTGCAAAGTCACCCAAGCCGATGTCCGCCAGCACCACCCGCCCCACATGGCCGCGCTGCAGCAGCACGCCCCGCTTGATGGTGCCGTAGCAGACCGTGCAATCGGCACCCAGCGATCCCTCGGCGATCTCTCCCGAGGTCGCGTCGAGTCCCGTGGGAATATCGAGCGCCATGACGCGCGCGCCCTCGGCGCGGAAGCGGGCCATGAGATCGCAGGCCTCTCGCACCTCACTGCGCAATGCGCCCGCGTGGCCCGTGCCGAGCAGGCCGTCCACGACCAGACCAGCGCATCGAGGCATCGGCGCGTCGGTCGACACGGCCCCTGGGGCGAGCCCTGATACGGTCCGGGACACAGGCCCGAACTGCGGCACCGACTGCGGCAGCAGTGCCGCCGCACGACGCGCATCAGCGGTACGAGCGGCACCGGTCGCGTACACGCGCACCGACACCCCAGCCCGTGCCAGTTGCGCGGCCACGACATAGGCATCACCGCCGTTGTTGCCGACACCGGCAAAGACCGCTACGCCGTTATGCAGGCATTCGGTGAAATCACGCAGGATGAGGGAGGCCGTGGCCGTCCCTGCCTGGAGCATCAACGCGAAAGAGGGGACTCCCGCAGCAATCGCGGCATGGTCACGAGCCGCCGCTTCGGCAGCCGTCGTGACACGCAACTCAGACGTGTGCCGTACTCCAGGGATACTCGCGCTCGAACGATTCGGCGAAATCGAACACCCCGAGAAAGTCATCGCGGGAATCCTGCGGTTGACTGATGAGCAGCCCGAGGTCGACCAGCGTAAAGACAATGTCACCAATGTCACTGGTTGACTTCACGCCCCAGTGATCGAGCACAAGCCGGGCCATGACACCGAAACGCTGCATGGCCACCTCCCGGCAGGCGTTCGCCAGCTCCGGTCCGGTAATGTGCCGGCGTTCGGTCAACCGCGTCTGGCAGTACTCGAGCGACGCAAGCACGAACAGATACGCGCGCTCGTCGAACCGCTGCTCACGCAGTCGGATCTGATCCATGATGCCTTCACGGAACGCCAGCTCGGTCACTCGGTCCTGCTCCCGGGTATGGGGTCAGTCAGCCTACCGGACAACACCTGCAGCGACAATCTACTTACCCCGAGGGTGCGCGGCCAACCGATCGGCGGCCCGCACCCTCGGAAATGCCCTGCCTGCAAAGGGTCTCCAGCGGAGTCCCTTCCCTCCCATCAGACGCGCGAAACCGCTCGATACAACGGATAGCGATCGGCCAGAGCCTTCACATCGGCCCGCACAGCAGCCTGCGTCAGCTCGTCCTCCGGCGCCTGCAGAACGCGGTCGATGAGCGCGGCGATCTGCCGCATCGCGTCCGCATCCATTCCACGGGTCGTCACGGCCGGCGTGCCAAGACGGATGCCGCTGGTGACGAAGGGCGACTGCGTCTCACGGGGCACGGTATTCTTGTTCACCGTAATGCCCGCTGCGTCGAGTGCCTTCTCGGCCACCTTGCCCGTGAGGCCCTTGTTCCGCAGATCCACGAGCATGAGATGGTTGTCGGTACCACCCGATACGATCTGATACCCGCGCTCCACCATGGCGGCGGCGAGTGCCTGCGCGTTCTGCACCACCTGCCGGCTGTACTCGGCGAACTCCGGGCGCAGCGCCTCACCGAACGCCACGGCCTTGGCGGCAATGACGTGCTCGAGCGGCCCGCCCTGCATGCCGGGGAACACGGCCTTGTCGATGGCCTTCGCATGCTCCGCCTTGCAGAGGATGATGCCACCGCGCGGCCCACGCAGCGTCTTGTGCGTGGTGCTGGAGACGACGTCGGCATAGGGCACCGGCGACGGGTAGACGCCTGCCGCTACCAGGCCAGCGAAGTGCGCCATGTCCACAAAGAAGACCGCACCCACCTCGCGCGCAATATCGACGAAAGCCTGCCAGTCGATGACTCGCGAATACGCACTGTAGCCGGCGATGATCATCCTGGGCTTGTGCGCCCGTGCCTGGGCCCGCATGTGGTCGTAATCGATCAGCCCTTCATCCGTGACGCCATACGACACCGCCTTGTACAGCAGTCCGGAGAAATTCACCGGCGAGCCATGCGTGAGATGCCCGCCCTGCGACAGATCCATGCCCAGGAAGGTGTCACCAGGCTTCATGAAGGCCAGGAACACCGCCGCATTGGCCGACGCGCCACTATGGGCCTGCACATTGGCGTGCTCAGCGCCGAAAAGCAGCTTGAGGCGATCAATGGCGAGCTGCTCGATCTTGTCGACCACCTCACAGCCACCGTAGTACCGCTTCCCCGGCAGGCCTTCGGCGTACTTGTTGGTCAACGGCGAGCCCATGGCTTCCATGACCGCTGGCGAGACGAAATTCTCACTGGCGATCAGTTCGATCCCGTCGCTCTGCCGCTGGGTCTCCTCGTCGATCAGGTCCGCAATGTCCGGATCGGCTGCGGTCAGCGCCCCGCCAGGCGGCAGGCGATCCCACTGCGACCAGTGGGCGCTGGCTCCTCCACTCATGCCTCTCTCCCCGGGGATGTCTCCCCGTGTTCGTTTGTCTGTTCAATCTTCGCCACC
Organism: uncultured Gemmatimonas sp.; assembly: GCA_964586985.1. Lineage (GTDB taxonomy): Bacteria > Gemmatimonadota > Gemmatimonadetes > Gemmatimonadales > Gemmatimonadaceae > Gemmatimonas. The sequence continues at coordinate 9,186 of CAZPJX010000015.1, forward strand.
CGGCCCTCGTGCCGTCCGCCTTCAAACGGAGTGTCCAGCCAGGTGCGCACAATAGCGATGGCGTCTTCATCCGAAATGAAACGTGCCGGCAGCACCAACACGTTTGCATCATTGTGTTTCCGCGCGAGCGCGGCGATCTCGGGGCTCCAGGAGACCGCCGCGCGCACCCCCGGATAGCGGTTGGCCACGTACGACATGCCCAACCCCGTCCCACAGAGCAGTACACCGCGTTGCACCTCGCCATCCGCCACCTGCTGCGACAGCGGATGGGCATAGTCCGGATAATCGGTGCTGGCCGTGCTATGCGTGCCAATGTCATCCACGATGTATCCCATATCGGAGAGGACTGTGCGCAGGCGTTCCTTCAGTTCGAAGCCCGCGTGATCGGACGCAATGGGAATGCGTTCACCGGGGTGTGCCACGTCCACCATAAGTCGTCGATACTCCGTTCAGGATTCCTTGTTGGGATACTGCGGCCAGGTCGTGATCATACTGCGAACGGCATGGATGCGCTGCTCGGCCACTCGATCCGCCGCCTGATAGGTGGGGATGCGCTTGTCGGCTGCCAATGCGAAGACACTGAGCACGGTCTCGTAGATCTCATCGGCCTTGCGAAGCGCCCGCTCCCGGCTCCAGCCGGTCAACTCGCTGTAGACATTGATGACGCCGCCGGCATTGGCGACGTAATCGGGCGTATAGAGAATCCCGCGTGCCTCAAGGTCGTTCCCATGCCGATCCTCAAGCAGCTGGTTGTTGGCCGCACCGGCCACAATCTCCACCTTGAGCCGCGGAATCGTGTCATCGTTGATCACACCCCCCAGCGCACAGGGCGTGAAGATGTCGGCATCGACGTCATAGATATCGTCCAGTCCCACGGCCCGTGCGCCGCACTCCTGCACCACACGCTGAATGCGTCCGGAATCGATATCGGTGACGACCAACTGGGCACCGGCCGCATGCAGCTCCTTCGAGAGGTGATACCCGACGTGTCCCAGTCCCTGGAGCGCGATGGTCCGTCCTTCGAGGGAATCGCTGCCCCAGCGATGAAAGGCCGCCGCTTCGATGGCGCGGAACACACCATGCGCTGTCACGCTGGATGGGTCGCCGGACTTGGACCCGATTCCGGCCACATACTTCGTCTCCATGTGCACGAAGTCCATGTCCTCGACCGTCGTGCCCACGTCTTCTGCGGTGACGTACCGACCACCGAGCGATTCCACGAACCGGCCATGCGCCCGGAAGAGCATTTCGCGCTGGGGGGTCTTGTTATCGCCCATGATGACCGCCTTGCCGCCGCCGAGATTGAGACCGGCGACGGCATTCTTGTAGGTCATGCCGCGCGACAGACGAAGCGCGTCGATGAACGCCTCCTCGTCGGTGGCGTAATTCCAGAAACGCACGCCACCCAACGCCGGCCCCAGAGCCGTGTCATGAATGGCGATGATGCCGCGGTATCCCGAGGCCTCGTCATGGCAGAACACCACCTGCTCATGACCCATCTCGGTGATGACTTCGAAAGGACGCATAAGCCCCCCTTGGGATCAGTCTGGAAGTGACCCGTCGTTGGCCATGGCCGCAGCCAGGGTTTCCCGCGCGATGACGATGCGCTGGATCTCCGAAGTTCCCTCGTAGATCTCCGTCACCTTCGCATCACGCATGTGCCGCTCGACGGGATAATCGGTCACATACCCATAGCCGCCATGGATCTGCACGGCCTGTGTAGTGACCCACATGGCGGTTTCCGTTGCGAAAACCTTCGCCATGCTACTGAAGCGCGTGACCTTCTCGCCGCGCTCCTTTGCTGCGGCCGCTGCATGCAACAGCGTGCGGGCCGCGGTGATCCGTGTGGCCATGTCCGCCAGCTTGAACTGGATGGCCTGAAACTCTCCGATTGGCTTGCCGAACTGCTTCCGCTCCCCCACATACCTCGTGCTCGCTTCGAGTGCGGCGCGCGCGATGCCGATGGCCTGCGCGGCGATCCCGAGCCGTCCGTGATCCAGCGAACCAAGCGCATACGTGAGCCCGCGACCCACCTCTCCGACAAGGCGATCTCCCGGAACTCGGCAGTTGTCGAGCACGATCTGCAGCGTTGGAGAGGCGCGCAGCCCCATCTTGTTTTCCTTCTTCGTGAGATGGAAGCCCGGCAGGTCGGGCGTCAACACGAACGTCGAGATACCCTTCGTTCCCTTGCGGTCCTCGGGCGTGTCGGTGCGCGCCATACACAGCAGGACGCCGGCCTCATTGCCATGCGAGACCCACGCCTTGGTGCCATTCAGAATCCAATCGTCTCCATCACGCACGGCCTGGGTGCGCAACGACGCCGCATCGGACCCCGCCTCAGGCTCGGAGAGACAGAACGCCCCCAGCACTTCTCCTCGCGCCATGGGTGGCAGATAACGCGTGCGCTGCGCTTCGGTTCCGAAGTTGAGCAGCATCTGCGTTGGCAACGAATTGTGCACGCTGAGCAGCACAGCCGCCGACGAATCGCCCACCGCAATCTCCTCGAGTGCGAGCAGGTAGCTTTGCGCATCGAGTCCCAGGCCGTCGTACTGCTCGGGGATCAGCATACCGAAGAAACCGAGCGCCGCCATCTGCTCCACCATGCTGCGATCGAAACGGGCTTCACGATCCCGCTCGGCTGCCATGGGGGTCAACTCCCGCTGTGCGTAATCACGCGCGAGACGACGAATTTCCTGCTGAGTTTCGGTGAGAAGGAGCAGCGACATGTGAGGAGGAATTCGGATGGTACGAAGGAGGCGTGATGGCTGCAGGAGCTGCAGCCGCAGCGATGCAACGCGGCCGTTGGAACCCTGGTGGTCAGTACTGGTAGAAACCGCGGCCCGACTTGCGGCCATACCACCCAGCGGCAACGTACTTTCGGAGAAGCGGGCACGGGCGGTACTTCGGATCGCCGAGTCCCTCGTGCAGCACTTCGAGAATGGCGAGACAGGTATCGAGCCCAATGAAATCGGCGAGCGTGAGCGGACCCATGGGATGGTTCATGCCGAGCTTCATCACGGTATCGATGGCCTCGGGCGTCCCCACGCCCTCCATCACGCAGTAGATGGCCTCGTTGATCATCGGCATGAGGATGCGATTCGCCACGAAGCCGGGGAAATCGTTCACTTCCACCGGTGTCTTGCCAAGTGCCGTGGAGAGCGCCATGACACGGCGCGTGGTCTCGTCGCTCGTGGCCAGGCCACGTATGACTTCCACGAGTTGCATCACCGGCACCGGGTTCATGAAGTGCATGCCGATGACGAGCTCCGGCCGCTTCGTGCGAGCCGCTATCTCGGTAATGGAGATGGAGCTCGTGTTGGTCGCCAGGATGGCACCCGCATCCGCAAGGCGGTCGAGATCCTCGAAGATGCGGAACTTGAGATCCGTACGTTCCGTCGCAGCTTCGACCACGATCTCTGCCCCGGCAACGGCCTCGAGCGAAGTCGCCGTTGACACTCGGGCCAGCGCCGCCTCGGCGACCGACGCCTCCAGTGCGCCCTTCTTCACCTGTCGATCGAGATTCTTCGCGATGGTATCGCGGCCGCGCGTCAGCGCTTCGGCACTCACGTCGATCATTGTGACCTGATGCCCACTGGTGGCAAAGACATGGGCAATACCATTACCCATCTGCCCGGCACCGATCACCGCCGCGCGCTGCACGACGTCCTGCTGTGACCCACCCGTCGACTCCGCCATATCGATTCAGCTCCTAAACGATCGCAGATGATGTTGTAGTTCCTGTAGGAGGTTCTGCACCAGAACCGGTGACGCCCCCTGTTGCGGGTCCAACTGTGCGTCCTTCCGAACTCACCGCCACCGCAGCCTGCTCATGGGCGCGTTGTGCTCGCCACCACCCCCACCCCGCTCCAGTACTCAGCACGAGCGCGGCAACCAATCCACCTTCCGGGCCCCAGCTCCCGCCGGACAGCCACTCCGGTCCTTCCAGTACCGACCGATAGCCCGGTGCAGAGAACGGCTGTCCACTCACCGCCACGTGCAGCACGGCGGCCATGATCCAATTCCAGGCCAGGTGCGCCAACCACGCCGCCGGCACACCCACCTGCTCCCGCACCAGCACCAGACACCAACCCGCCAGCATCACGATCAGCGTGGTTTGCAGGCTCGCGCCGGGATTCATGATGTGCACCGTACCGAACGCTACACTCGAAGCCCAGCGCGCCACCTGTGCCCCGGCCGCATCTCGTGCGACACCGTACAGGAACCCGCGAAACGCCAATTCCTCCCACAGCGCTGCGGGTGCCAGCAGCAGCAGCAGACGCAACGCCGCGCTGCCCCACGAATCGGCACGCGGAGCATCCGCAAACACCGGCAGGATCTCGAAGCGCAGAAGCCCTGCCATCCACAGCAACAGCGCCGTCGCAGCGATGCTCGCCGCGCCAAGGGCAAGGCCAAGCAGCACCGGCCGAACCCGCCAGGTTGCGGCGCTCATACCCAACCACGTGGCAACGCGCAGGTGACGAACCCCGCGCACTGCCGTCTCTTCGCCGCCAGGGCCGAGCACATGGAAGCCGGCCCAGCATCCTCCCAACACGCCGGCGAGCATCGCCCATGGATAGACGGGCACAGGCTCGCCAATGGCCTGAGACACCCAGATCGACATCGGCCCGGCGAGCGACTCCGTGATCCCCTGCACGAGGATCCAGCCCGTGGCGAAGGCCCCGAGTTGTATGAAGACGCGCACAGAGCGCGATGTCGTCAACGCAGGCTCAGGAAACGCGTTCCACCGACAGCGCCACCGCATCGCCACCGCCCAGGCAGAGCGTGGCAATCCCCGTACGGGCATTCCGATCTGCCAGTGCATGCAGCAGCGTGACGAGGACACGCGTGCCGCTTGCACCAAGCGGGTGACCCAGGGCGATGGCTCCGCCATGCACGTTGACGCGGCTCGGATCCACACCAAGACCGCGCGCATCGGCCAGCGACTGACTGGCGAAGGCTTCATTTGCCTCGATGAGATCGTAGTCGCCGATGGTCGTTCCCTGCTTCGCCATCAGATTCTGCACGGCGGTGATGGGCGCGAAGAAGAGATCGCGCGGATCGCCGGCGCCTGTGGCATAGCCGGTGATGCGAGCCAGAACCGGCAGGTTGTGCGCGCGCGCATAGGCTTCGCTCGTGACCACCACGGCTGCGGCTCCATCGTTCAGCGTGGAGGCATTGCCCGCGGTCACCGAAAGGGCGCTGTTGTCGCCGCCCTTGCTCGGGAAGGCCGGACGCAGCTTACCGAGCGAATCCGCCGTGGTATCGGCGCGCGGGCCTTCATCGGCATCGATGACCGTCGGCCCCTTCTTCCCAGGAATTTCGACGGGGACGATCTCCGCCTTGAACTTGCCGGCCTGCTGCGCAGCAGCAGCCTTCGCGTGGGAGGCAGCCGCGAAGGCGTCCTGATCCTCGCGCGAGATCTGCGCCTTGGCCGCCGTGTACTCGGCGTGGGTGCCCATGTGCACACCATAGGTGCCGCACCAGAGACCGTCCTTGATCATGCCGTCGACCATGCTCTGGTCGCCGATCTTCACGCCACCACGCATGCCGAAGACATAGTGCGGCGCATTGCTCATACTCTCCTGTCCACCCGCGATGATCACCTGCGCGTCGCCGGCCTTGATGGCCTGGGCCGCGAGCATCACGGCCTTGAGGCCTGAGCCACACACCTTGTTCACCGTCAGCGCCGAGGCCGTCGCGGGGACCCCCGCCTTGAGCATCGCCTGCCGCGCGGGCGCCTGACCCGTGCCACCCTGCAGCACATGGCCCATGATGACTTCCTGCACGTCATTGGCGTTGACACCACTGCGCTCGAGCGCGGCCTTGATGGCGATAGCGCCGAGATCCGGTGCGGACAGCGACGCGAGGCCACCGAGGTAGCGCCCGATGGGGGTACGAGCCGCACCAACGATCACGGGCTGACGGGAAAGATCGGTCATGTCGAGGCAGGAAGTCTGGAATTGTGGAACGCCAGGTACATACGAATGCGGGTTCGCATGAGGCCCTGTGGGGGCCATTCACCGAAGAATCTTAGAAATTAACCAATTTAACCCTGCCGTGGTCCCCCTTCCCGGACCTCGCGGATACACTTCGTGTATTCGACACACGCGGTATTCCTGTGACCGCAACCAGCATAGTCCCAGCCGCCGCAGCACTCGATGCCCGCCATTGAATGCCCTGCACGGATTCCATGCCGACGACCCAGCACAGACATCCCCCCTACGGCGCGGCGGGCCCCGTCCCAAGGTGCCCAACGCTCCGAACCGCCGCCCTCCTCGCGGCGGCGGCCCTGTTGACACCCGCCCTCGCGGGGGCACAGGTGAAGAAGCCGGCCATTCCCCCGAAGGAAACACCGGTCGTTCCGACGAAACCGACGGTCCCGGCGCTCCCGCCCGGAGCCCCCCTCGCGAGGGCCTTCGCCAGGGTCAGCGGGCCGTTGTTCGACAGCCTCACATTCGCTCCGCTGCGCGGTGCAACAGTGCAGTTCGTCTCCACCAGCGATCCGTCGCGGGTCCGTTCGGCCGTCACCGACGAGTCCGGTTTCTACTCAGTAGACTCGCTTCCGGTGGGGATCTATCTGGTCGGCATCGTGCATCGGCAGATCGACCGCCTCGGCCTGGACGGCCTGGCCGTCCCGGTAAACATCGCCGCGAGCGGTGAGGTGGAACTACCCCTGGGGCTGCCGTCTGCCGAGACCTATCGTGCCGGCAAGTGCGGCGGGCAGGGCCCGGATTCGCCGCCGGGGCTCTTCGTCGGACAGGTGCGCTCGGCCCATGGTCAAGCCCTGAACGGACCTGCGCGGGTCCGTGTGCAGTTCACGGAGACCACCATCACGCCCGGCGGGGGTGTCGAGCGGCGTCGGCCGTTGCGCACGACCGAAGCGTCAAGCACCGGTGCCTTCGTCATCTGCGGGCTACCACCCGACGCCGTCCTCACGACCCGTGCGTACGCCGGGGCGGATTCGAGCGGCGTGGTGGAATTGCAGGTGCCCACGAGCGGTGTTCTGATCCGCGACATGTATATCGGGCAAGCCGAGCGAGTTGTCGCCCGCAGTGGCAGTTCTTCGACCACGCTGCTGCGTGGCGCCGGGAGCTTGCGTGGCGTGGTCCGCGATACGGCCGGCCGGCCACTCATCGGCGCACGCCTCTCGATGCCCGGCAATGGCGCAGCCGGGACGGTGACCGGCGGTGGGCAATTCCAGCTCGACAGCCTGCCCGGCGGGACCTGGATGCTGGAGGCGCGCGCGGTGGGCTTCCAACCGCGTCGCGTTGCGGTAGACGTGGTGGAGAATGCCGGGTCCCTGACCGAGATCGCACTCGACGCGGTCGCACCCGTGGTGGATACCGTCAAGGTGCAGGCCGACAAATGGAGCGGCCAGATGGCAGGTTTTGAACAACGCCGCAAGTTCGGGGGCGGGACGTTCTACGACGACGCCTATCTCGAGCAGCGCAATGCACGCACGATCGCCGATGTCCTCCGTGCGGCGCCCGGTGTGAGCATCAATACTGGTGCCATGGGTCGAGATCAGGTCACCATGCGTGGCGTAAACGGAACGGGCCGCTGCCTCCCGACCCTGTTCCTCAACGGCGTGAATACCCCGGTTACCAATGGCATCATCGATGATGTCGTGAACCAGGCGGACGTGCGTGCCATGGAGGTGTACACTGGCGTGGGGAGTACGCCGATCGAATTTCAGACGCGCAATGGCTGCGGGTCGATTGTCATCTGGACGGGAGCGCGGAGGGCGCCGGGGCGGTAGGCGGTGTGGGGGGCGAGATCGTCAATCGTCGAAGCCGACGACCAGGTTCCTTCCGGCTTGGCGTGCTCGCTCCACGGCGGTGCCGGCAATGGAGAGGAGGCCGTCGACGCTGGTGATGGATTCCGTCACCTCCGCGACGCCGATGGACAACGTCGCACGAACAGTCTGGTAGTCGCCGCCAAAGACATGGCGGTGCATACGCTCGCGGATACGTTCGGCGAGGACCAGTCCGCCGCTCAGCTCAGTGCTGGGCAGCAACACGGCGAAAGCCTCCCCGCCTACGCGGCCCACCACGTCTGTGGTGCGCGATTCCTGGCGCCCGATCCACGCCACAGCGCGCAGCCACTCATTGCCGAAGCCCTCGCCATTCTGCTCCACGAGATCCCGAAAATGATCCGGATCTATGAGCAGCATGGTGAGCGGCTGGCCATAGCGACGGGCACGCGCCACTTCCGACTGCGCCACGTCGAAGAAGGCGCGCCGGGCAAGCACTCCGGTGAGGTAGTCGGTGTTGCTCGAGGCATCCTCCCGCAGTTGCTCCTCGAGCTTGCGGCGCTCGGACACATCGCGGGTAACAACCGAGAAGCCCACCGTCTCACCGGAGGCTTGCCGCAGTGCCGTCACCACCGTGCTGGCCCAGAACGTGCTGCCATCCTGCCGCTGCCGATGCCCTTCCTCCTCACACCAGCCATTTCGCGCGGCAAGCTCTAACGTCTCACCCAGGGCGCCGTCCCCTCCCTGCTCCGCTGACATCAGCACCGTCATGGACTGACCAACGATGGCGGCCGCCGTCCATTGGTGCACCCGTTCGGCAGCGACGCTCCAACTATCCACCACCCCAGCGCGGTCCAGCGTGTAGAGCGCGTAATCGCGCACCGCGCCCTCCACTGCATGCAGTCGCTGCTCCAGGCGCGAGACCATTCCTCGTGCGACGGCGAGTCCCGACGCATCTGTGGCAATCACGACGATGCGCCCAGGTGCCACCTTGACCAGCGACAGGAACACCCCGAGCTGCTGACCCGGTGCCAGCAGGTCCAGGTTTTCAACCACCACGCCGCGAGGACCGTCATGGCTCCGCACTCGGGCTGCCAGGTCTGGGGCGACCCCACTCAACCCTGCGAACAGATCGTCGAGCGTCCCGGTGCGAGTGAACGGGGCGAGCAAGCGCCGAGCTGCCAGATTGGCTACCTCCACCGTCCCTTCCTCATCCACTTCGACAAGGCCGACGGGTGTGAGCAGGAACAGATCGAGCAGCGCTTCCGGCGTCACGCCTCGGCCTCCCC
>CAZPJX010000015.1:18327-33772 GCA_964586985.1 uncultured Gemmatimonas sp.
ACTCGACGTTGACGGATTCTCCTGTGCGCTGCTCGCTGACACCAGTGCCCGGGTCCGGATCTCCTCCTGCACACGTGCGATGAACGCGTCGGTGGTGAGGATCTCCTGTTTCTTGCCCGCCCCGCGCGTGCGCAGCGCCACCGTATTCTCGTCGGCCTCGCGGCGTCCGATGACGCACATGTACGGGATCTTCTCGACCTCGCCTTCACGCACCCGGTAATTCAACGTCTCATTGCGCGCATCGAGCGTGGCCCGAATACCGGCGGCCTTGAGGCGATCAACCAGCGCCTGGCCGTGGGCATTGAAGTCGATGGCAATGGGGATGACGCGTACCTGCTCAGGAGACAGCCACACCGGGAACGCGCCCGCGAAGTGCTCAATCAGAATGGCGATAAAGCGCTCGAAGGACCCACTCACGGCGCGATGAATGACCACGGGGCGATGGGGCGCGTTGTCCTCGCCGGTATACGAAAGGTCAAAACGCTCCGGCGCGTTGTAGTCGAGCTGAATGGTGCCGAGCTGCCACGCCCGACCAATGGAGTCGGTGACATCGAAGTCGATCTTGGGGCCGTAAAACGCCCCGTCGCCTTCCTTCATCTCGTAGCTTCGCCCTGTGGCCTCGAGTGCGGCCCGCAAACCCGCTTCGGCGCGATCCCAGAGTTCGTCACTGCCGATCCGCTGTTCCGGACGCGTGGCGAACTTGAGCGTCGCCGTGAGCCCAAAGGTGTCGTAGTAACCGAGGATGAACTCGAGAAGGAAGCGGACTTCGCTCGCGATCTGGTCCTCGCGCAGGAACACATGACAGTCGTCCTGGGAGAACTGGCGTACGCGTGTGAGTCCCGAGAGCGCCCCGGAAATCTCGTTGCGGTGCAGCACATCGAAGGTGACGAACCGTACCGGCAGTTCGCGATATGAATGCTTGTGGGAGCCGAAGAGCACATAGTGCGACGGGCAGTTCATCGGCTTCAGGGACATGTCGTGCTCGCCCGTCTCACTATCGAGCACGAGGAACATGTTGTCCTTGTACTTTCCCCAGTGCCCCGACTGCTCCCAGAGCATCTTGTTGTACAGGAGCGGCGTCTTCACCTCGAGGAACGCTTCCTGTTGGCGCTCCCGGACGAAGGCTTCCAGGGTGTTGTAGAGCGTCGTGCCCTTGGGCGTCCAGAATGCCGCGCCGGGCGCGTGCGGGAAGAGCTGGAACAGCCCAAGTGACTTGCCGAGGACGCGGTGATCGCGCTTCTTCGCCTCCTCGAGATTGTGCAGGTGCTGCTCGAGCTCGTCCTTTCTGAAGAAGGCCGTGGCATAGATGCGCTGCAGCATCTGCCGCTTCACATCCCCACGCCAATAGGCTCCGGCCGTGTTCAGCAGCTTGAAGTGCTTGAGGTACGACGTATCGGGCACGTGCGGCCCGCGGCACAGATCGATGAACGGCCCGTCGGTGTAGGTGGAAAGGATCTCGTCGGTGCCCTCGAAGTCGGCGAGACGCTCCAACTTGAGCGGATCATCCACGAACAGTGTCCTGGCGTCCTCCAGCGACACTTCCGCGCGAACGAAGGGGTACTTCTCGAGTACCACCTTCCTCATCTCGGCTTCGAAGGCCGCAAGGTCCTCGGGCGTGAACGGCTTCTCGACCTCGAAGTCGTAATAGAAGCCATCGTCAATGGCCGGACCGAATCCGATCTTCGCATCGGGGCGCAGGCGCCGCACGGCCGTCGCGAGAATATGCGCTCCGGAGTGACGCAGCACGGCCAGCGCGCGTGGGTCCTTCTCCGTGATGACCACGAACGCGCCCGAGCGGCGCAGCGGCGTCATGAGGTCCTGCACCTCCCCGTCCACCGCCACCGCCAGTGACGCCTGCAGCAACCGGGCGCCGATCGTCGCCACGACATCCCGCGCCAGGGTACCGGCCGGTACCTCGCGCGTGGAGCCATCGGGAAGCGTGAGCACGATCACAGCGCTTTCGGCGGGCACAACAGAGGACGGACCGGCGATCATCGGCAGCAGCGGGGTTGAGGGCAACGGGCGGTCGGACGGAGGGCGTGGGCCCGGCAGGATTATTCTGAATCCATCAGCCACGCGCTCCCTTCGGCAAGACGCTGAAGTTATCCTTCAGCATTGAGTTACGCCAAGCGGCAGGCCCTGTGGGATCCGCCATGCGGGAAGCGCCCGGATCGCCTCTGGGGCCCCGGCAATGCCTCAGGGGACGCCGCCGCGATGGGATCGCAGCCATGCCGGTTGCAGGAATCAGGAGACAGGTCCGACGATGAAAGAGTTTCGCCGCCGTGCGCGGTCGAGAAAGACGGGTACCATCGTGCTGGTCACGCTGGGCGCTGTAGCTGGTCTCGCCATGGGCATGCTGCTCGCGGACAGACTCGGAGGGGTCGAGGCGCTCAAGCAGCGTCAGACACGCCGCCGCCCTCGGCGGGACGGCTGGCGTACCGATCCGGAACGCTCCGATCCATTTGACGATCTGCCGGACGACCATTCCGAGCTCGCTCCCGAAGCCATCTCACATCTGCACCTTGCCGACCACCTCGACGAGACCGCCCCACGCCGCGCGGCTAAGCGGGCCACGACGCGACGGGGGCGCACCACAGGGGCGCAAACCGACCGACCGACGACTGACCGACGGCCGAGCAACCGCAGCGCGCCGTCGGTCTCCCTCGAGGACCTTGAGGAACGGGTGCTCGATGCGTTCCAGAACGACCCCATGCTGGCCCATCGGGCCATCGATATCGGCGCCGTCTCGCCAGGCCAGATCGAACTGACGGGGTGGGTCAGCGCACCAGCGGAGATCGACTATGCGCTGATCATTGCCCGCGGTGTGCCCGGCGTGGAGCAGGTCGTGAACTCGTTGGCGGCGAGCGCCGAGGCGCTGGACTGACTCGCTGCCCGTCGGGCGTGGTTATCTTAGGTGGATGACCTCGATCGACCCCAATACGCTGCCATCCACGTACGACGCGGCCTCCACGGAGGCCGCATGGTACGGCCGCTGGACGGAACACGGCATCTTCACGGCCAACCCAGAGCGCGCCGCTACACACGAGCCGTTCGTGATCGTCATTCCGCCGCCCAATGTGACGGCGGTGCTGCACATGGGCCACGGGCTCAACAACACCGTGCAGGATGTGCTCATCCGCTGGCGGCGCATGGCCGGCGACGAGGCGCTCTGGATCCCCGGTACGGACCACGCCGGCATTGCCACACAGAACGTCGTCGAGAAGCAGCTCGCCGCAGAAGGACTGACGCGCTTCGATCTCGGTCGCGAGGTCTTCGTCGAGCGCGTGGCACGGTTCGTCGACAAGACCGGCGGCGAGATCCTCAATCAACTCAAGTCCATCGGTGCCAGCGCAGACTGGACGCGTACGGCCTACACCTTCTCGCCGGAGCTCTCGCGCGCCGTGCGGGAAGCGTTCGTGCGCCTCTACGAGGATGGCCTGGTATACAAGGGACACCGCGTCATTCACTGGTGTCCGCGTTGCGGGACCTCGCTCTCCGACGAGGAAGCCGAGTTTACCGAAACCGGTGGCAAACTCTATCACCTCAGATACCCGCTGGCGGATGATCCGTCGCAGGGGATCGTGGTGGCGACCACGCGTCCCGAGACCATGCTTGGTGACGTCGCCGTCGCCGTCAACCCCGATGACGAGCGCTATCAGACGCTTATCGGCCGGGAGGTGATGCTACCGCTTAATGGTCAACGGGTCCCGATCATCGGGGACAGCTACACGGATCCGACGTTCGGATCGGGCGCGGTCAAGATCACGCCCGCACACGACGCCAATGACTTCGAGGTGGGCAAGCGGCACGCGCTCCCGATGCCCGTCGTCATCGATATCGAAGGGGTCGTGCGGGAAGTTGACAGCGCCGCTGGCCGCGTACCCGACGCGCTGCAGGGGCTCGACCGGTTTGCGGCGCGTGCCGCCATCATTCCGCTGCTCGAAGCCGCGGGTGCATTGGTGAAGATCGAGCCGCATCAGCACAGTGTGCGTCATTGCTATCGCTGCGACACCGTCGTGGAGCCGCGGCTGTCGGATCAGTGGTTCGTGCGCATGCAGCCGCTCGCGGACAAGGCACTGCGTGCCCTGCGCAGTGGCGAGCTGCGGATTCTCCCGGAGCGCTGGGAGGCCGTCTACGTCAACTGGCTGGAAGGCATCCGCGACTGGAACATTTCGCGTCAGATCTGGTGGGGCCATCGGGTACCCGTCTGGTACTGCGACGCCGCCTGTGGACAGGGCCCCATCGCGTCGCGCGGTGATGTCACGGCGTGCCCGGGCTGCGGTGGCAGTGTCCGGCAGGATGAAGACGTCCTCGACACCTGGTTCTCCAGTTGGCTGTGGCCGTTCAGCACGCTGGGCTGGCCCGACGACACGCGCGATCTGCGGGCATTCTATCCAGGTGATGTGCTGGTCACCGCACCGGAAATCCTGTTCTTCTGGGTTGCGCGCATGGTGATGAGCGGCTGCTGGTTCCTGGACAAGGCGCCGTTCCATACGGTGTATCTGCATGGCACCGTACGCGACATGCAACACCGCAAGATGTCCAAGTCCCTCGGCAACGGTATCGATCCGCTCGATGTGGTCGGTCTCTACGGCGCTGATGCGCTGCGCTGGACCATGGTGGCCGGGCTTGGGCTTGGTGTGGACGTGATGCTCGACCCCACCGATCTCGAGAAGTCCTTTGCCCCCGGGCGGAATTTCTGCACGAAGCTGTGGAACATTGGACGATTCCTGCTCTCGCGTGTGGGCAGCAATCCGGTCGCGCCGTTGGCCACGCTCGATCCCGCAGTGCTCACGGCGGCAGACCATTGGATTCTTGAACGTCTCGACGTGGCGATCGCCGAGTGCGACGCGGCCCTGGGCCCTGCGCGCCCGGCCGATCTCAGCACCTGGATAGACACGGAACGTCCGCGCGGGCTTCGCCTCTCGGAGTATGCAGAGTCCGCTCGGCGCTTCGTGTGGAATGAACTCGCCGACTGGTACCTCGAGAGTATCAAGCCGAGACTGGCAGCCACCGGCCCCGACCGCGAGATCGCGCGCGCCGTGCTCGCGCACGCCTTTGACGGGGCACTGCGCCTGTTGCATCCCATCGTGCCATTCATCACCGAAGAGCTCTGGCAGAAGCTGCCGCAAACGCCCGTGAACGCCTTCCTGGTACAGGCCGCATGGCCAGTCGGGCGGGAACATGCCACCGGCACCGGTGCGATGTTCGAGCAGGCGCGAGAGGCCGTGCAGGCCATTCGGCAGGTGCGCGCCGAGTACAACGTGCAACCCGGCGCCTGGGTCGATGTAACGCTCGTGACCACTGCGACGACACGCGGCCCCTTCAGTGCGCTCGCCGACACCATTGGATCGCTGGCGCGCGCGCGGGTGACGTTGGCGGATGAGAATCCAGGTGGCGCGTCGGCACAGGTCCTGCTCTCCGGGGGTATCGATGTCGTGGTGCCGCTTGCCGGCATGATCGACCTCGACAAGGAGCGACAGCGCTTGCAGGGCGAACTGACCCAGCTCGAGAAGCAGCTCAATGCACTCGAAGGACGTCTGGCCAACACGGGGTTCGTCGCGAAGGCGCCACCAGCCGTGGTAGAGGCGGAGCGAGCCAAGGCCGCCGACTGGAAGGCCCGGGCCGATCAGTTGCGTGGCAAGCTGCAGGCGTTGGGCGCGTGAGTCGCCGACGCTCAGGGTTGGTGGTGATTGCGGCAGCGGTGTGGGGGCTTGCCAGCGCCTGCGCAAATCAATCGCTGCCGCCCGGAGGTCCACCGGATGGTGCCGCTCCGTTGATCCTCAGCATCTCACCGGACACCAATTCGGTGGGCGGCGTGCCCAGGGCATTGGAGCTCAGGTTCGATGAAGTCATCAGCGAGTCGCCGCGCACTGGTGGCACCACGCTCGGCGAACTGGTCTTCATCAGCCCCAAGAGCGGCGACCCCCAGGTGAATTGGGGACGCCGTCGCATCACGATCCGCCCCTCGAGGGGATGGAAGCCGAACACCGTATACTCGGTGCAGATCAAACCGGGTATTCAGGATCTGCGCAACAACGCCATCGACACGATCATTCGGGTCGTGTTTTCCACCGGCGGCGCCATCCCCGATACACGCATCACGGGTGTGGCCTTCGACTGGTTCGCCGGCAAGGGTATGGCTAGTGCGGTCGTGGAGGCCGTGGCCCGGGACAGCACGGTGTATCAAGCGGTTTCCGATTCGTCGGGACGATTCCAGTTGCGGAATCTGCCGTCGGGACCGTACCTCCTCCGCGCCTATGCCGATCGCAACAACAACAGGGACCTGGATCCGCTCGAGATCTGGGATTCCACGCAGGTGACGCTGACCCAGGAAGCCCAGGCCGAGTTCTACGCCTTCGCGCATGACACGGTGGGCCTGCGCATCACGGAAGTCGCGGTCCAGGACACCAATCGCGTGCTCAAGGTGGTCTTCGACAAGCCGTATCCCAACGACTTTCCGTTTCAACCCGGTATGATCGTGGTCACCCGCGCGGATTCCTCGCGGGTGCAGGTGCGCGGTGTGCAGACGGCCCTGCAGAAGCTCATCACGGACTCGGTGGCCGCAAAGCAGCGGGCGGACTCGCTGGAGCGAATTGCCGAGGCCAAGCTCGACACCAGTCAGGCGGCACGAGCCAAGCGGGATTCGGTGGCACAGAGCCGTCGACGCGACAGCGTGCTCGCCGCGCAGCGTCTGGTGCAGGAGCGGCAGCGGCAATTGGCCCAGGCAGCGCGCGCGCAGGGCCGGCGGCTGCCGCCGATCGATACCACGCCACCGCCGAAAATGTCGCGGCAGCGGGTGTACAACGAAATCTTCGTGACGCTCGACTCTGCGCTCCCATGGCAGTCGCAGTTCCGCGTGCAGACGACCAACGTGCGAAGCCTCTCCGGAACGGTGAAGTCTCCAGCGCGGAACTTCGCCACACCGCGCGCGCCGAGGGTGGACAGTGCCAACGCCGGTCGTGATACCTCAACGCGCACGCCAGCGGCTCGCGGAGGAACGGCGACGCCTCGTCCACGACCGGATACCCTACGGCGTGATCACTCCCTGCGGTGGGAGCGATGAGCAGGAGCCGTTTGGAGCTGCGGCCCGCCTTGTTCCTCGATCGGGATGGAACGCTGATTGCAGACGCACATTTTCTGGCGGATGCTGCGCGAGTCGCCCTGCTCCCCGATGCCGTCGCGGCAGTACGGCGTGCGAACGCCTTGGACGTGCCGGTCGTGATCGTCACCAACCAGTCAGGTATCGCGCGGGGACTCATCACCGACGCACAGTATGCGGCCGTGCGGGATCGCACGGTCGCTCTGCTCGCCGCCGAAGGGGCCACAATTCTGGCGACCTTTCATTGTCCCCACGCCGCCACCACACCGCCGTCCTGCGATTGCCGCAAACCGGGGATCGGTCTGTATCAGCGCGCGGCGGATGCCTTCGGGTTCGATCTCGCACAATCCGCCTACATTGGCGATCGCTGGCGTGATGTGCAGCCGGCCATCGCGACCGGCGGCGTTGGCGTTCTCGTGCCAGGAATCGAAACACCACCTGCCGATGTCGAGGCCGCTCGGTCATCGTCATCCCCTCGCATCTTCCTTGCTGATCGTTTGCTCGAAGCGGTCACGATTGCCCTCGCGAGCCTCGGGCAGATGACACGGCAACCGCTCCTGTAGGCGACTCCTCGCCATCCAATCGCCTGGGACCATGCTTGGTGATCCTTTCCCGTCGACTCTGAACCCGTTGTTGGCCCCGACTCGCATCGCCGTGCTGGCATCGGGCGGCGGCTCCAATCTTCAGGCGCTGCTCGATCATTTCAGAGGTGTTGGCGCATCGAGTGGCACGATCGTGTACGTAGCCTCCGACAAGGCTTCCGCGGGTGCCCTCGCACGGGCGCAGCGTGCCGGCATCGCAACGGGCGTGGTGCAGACGCCTTCCGATGGCGAGGCCCTCGTGGCACAGCTGCGGCGCGCCGGCACCGAACTGCTGGTACTGGCTGGATATCTCAAGCTCATACCCGCAAGCGTGGTGCAGGCGTTTCGGGGCCGCATGCTCAACGTACACCCTGCCCTGCTACCCGCCTTTGGTGGACCTGGCATGTACGGGCAGCGTATCCATGCCGCGGTGCTCGCACATGGGGCGACGGTGACCGGTGTGACGGTGCATTTCGTGGATGAGCAGTACGATCGCGGCCCCATCATTGCCCAGTGGCCGGTTCCGGTCCTTCCCGACGACACCCCAGCGTCGCTCGCGGCCCGCGTGCTCCGTATCGAACACCGCCTGCTGCCGTTATGTGTCGAGGCCGTGGCAACGGGAGTGCTCAGGCTTGGTGCTGACAATCGGGTTCACGGGCACGTGCTCTCCTCCGCAGACTCCCCACGGCCTTCCGCGGCGCCTGACTGGCGGTTCAGCATCGCTCCTGATGCCTCCACCGACCCGGCTGACAAATCGATGGCGGCCTTCGCGCGCGATCTTGCGCGACTCTTCCCGCGCTGATCACACGGCTCTGCTCGCCGTTCTCCGAGATCTTCCACCAGGTAATTGTGCATGCGTGCCTTGCTTTCCGTTTCCGATAAATCAGGTCTGTTGCCGTTCGCCCAGCAGCTCGCGGCCAAGGGTGTCGACCTTGTGTCCACGGGAGGGACGGCACGCATGCTGCGCGACGCGGGCCTCAGCGTGCAGGACGTGAGTGACCTCACCGGTTTTCCCGAGATGCTCGATGGGCGCGTGAAGACGCTCCATCCGGTCGTACACGGCGGCCTGCTCGCTCGGCGTGATCTCCCTGAGCATATGGCGGCCATCGAGGCGCATGGCATCGGCACGATCGATCTGGTGGTGGTGAACCTCTATCCGTTCCGCGAAACCGCCGCGAAGCCAGGCGTTCATCCAGACGACGTCATCGAGAACATCGATATCGGTGGCCCCTCGATGCTGCGGTCCGCTGCCAAGAACTTCGCATCGGTCTGGGTGATCGTCGATCCATCGGATTATGCGAAGGTATTGGCGGTCCTTGACCGCGACGGAGATGACTTGGCATTGCGCAAGCTGCTGGCGGAGAAGGTGTATGCGCACACCAGCGGCTACGACGCGGCAATCGCGCAGTGGTTTGCGCAGCAGCGTGGTGAGCCCTTCCCCGATCGCTATCCACTCGCGTTCGAGAAGCAGCAGACGCTCCGCTACGGAGAGAACCCGCAGCAGCGGGCGGCGTTCTACGTGGAGAAGCCGGGAACAGGGCTTGGCGCGCTGGTTCAGAAGGGCGGCAAGGAGCTCTCGTTCAACAACCTGCTCGACCTCGAAGGCGCCTTGCTCGCGATCGAACCCTTCGGGAACCAGCCCGCATGTGCGATCATCAAGCACACCACACCCTGTGGACTTGCCACCGGCAGTGACGCCCTCGATGCCTATCGGAAAGCGCTGGCCTGTGATCCGGTCAGTGCCTTCGGGAGTGTGATCGCGTTCTCGGTGCCGGTCGATGTGGCGGCGGCGGAGGCCATCTCGAGCCTGTTCGTGGAGTGCATCGTGGCACCGAACTTCGCCGAGGAAGCCATCGAGATTCTGGTCCGCAAGAAGAATCTGCGGGTGCTCGAAGGCCGGGCCACATGGCCCGCGGGCACGATGGATCTCAAGCGGGTGCGAGGTGGGCTGCTGGTGCAGGACCGGGCCCCTACGCCGTCGGAGCCGGCGCAGTGGCAGGTGGTGTCTTCGCGTCAGCCCACCTCGGAGGAGCAGCGCGATCTCCTGTTCGCATGGAAGTCCGTCGCCAGCGTGAAGTCCAATGCCATTGTGCTCGTGCGCGGCGGGGCAACCATCGGCATCGGTGCCGGGCAGATGAGCCGCGTGGATGCGAGCTTCGTGGCCGTGCACAAAGCCACAACCCTGGGCCATGCGACGGCCGGATCTGCGCTGGGATCGGATGCCTTCTTCCCCTTCCGCGACGGAATCGATCAGGCCGCCGCCGCGGGCGTGACGGCCATCGTGCAGCCCGGCGGCTCGGTACGTGATGCGGAAGTGATCGCCGCGGCGAACGAACATGGGATCGCGATGGTATTCACCGGGGAACGGTTGTTCCGGCATTAGGCGCAGCACTCCCGGTCCACCCGCGATCGGCTCCGTAGGCTCGTCGAGGGACGGGGGTGGCATCTACCCGCCATCTGCGGTTGTGCGCACCCCTCCACCCGGCGAGGTTTCAGGATTGCATCTGCCCGGGGCCGCCTCCGGCCACGGGGTGCCACACCCTCCGTCCTGGTTCATGACTGTCGCAGCCACCGCCGCCCAGGCGACGGCCCGTACCACGAGCGCCCTGCGTTCCGGTACCGCCGAACTCGACTACCGCCCGTCGTATCTGGCCGCCGCCATCGCGGGGCTGGTGACCCTCGTCCTCTATCTGGTCACCCTCGCGCCCTCGACGTCCATGTGGGACACCAGCGAGTACATCGCTGCCGCCTACGTGCTCGGTCTGCCGCACCCGCCAGGCAATCCGTTCTTCGTGCTGATCGGACGCGTCTTCGGCATCCTCCCCATCGCGCCCACGGTGGCCATGCGCATCAATGTGCTGGCTGCGTTGTCCAGCGCCGTGTCCGCAGCGTTCTGGTTCCTCGTGACCGAGCGCGTTCTCGTGCAGTGGATGCCGCGTCGCTGGCAGCGCATCGTTGGGGGTTCGCTGGCCGTGCTCATCGGGGCGACCGCGTTCACGGTGTGGAACCAGTCTGTCGTGAACGAAAAGGTCTACACCGTGTCGCTCGTCGGGCTGGCCGTCATCTGCTGGCTCACGGTGCGCTGGTGCGATGACCCCGAGGGTCCTGTCGCGGATCGTCTGCTCGTGCTGATCGCCTACCTGTGCGGCCTCGGCTACACCAATCATATGGCCGGCATGCTCGCCGTACCTGCAGTGGGTGTGGCGGTGCTCATTCGTCGACCACAGACGGTGCTGCGCTGGAAGCTGATCATTGCCTGTGCCGTGGCACTCGGCTTCGGCTTGACGCCGTTCGCCACACAGCCCATTCGGGCGGCGCACTTCCCGGCCATCAACGAAGGCGAGCCCACCGGATGCGCCACCGAGCTCAAGGCGGACTGCACGTTCAGCCAGCTCACGGCCGATCGCTTCATGTACAACTTCAACCGCGGGCAGTACGGCAAACCGGAGCTTGGCGAACGGCAGGCGCCGTTCACCGCACAGTTGGGGATGTACTGGCTGTACTTCAAGTGGCAGTGGCTCCGCGACGCCTACAACGAGCACCCGGGCGCGCAAAATGGCCTCGCCGTGTTCTACTTCATCCTCGTACTGCTCGGCGGCTGGATCCACTTCACCAAGGACCGACGAAGTTTCTGGTTCTTCGGCCCTCTCGTGTTCACGATGACCCTGGGGTTGATCTTCTATCTCAACTTCAAGTACGGGCATTCGCAGGCACCGGAGCTCGGAGACACAGTCCCCCGAGAAGTCCGTGATCGAGACTACTTCTATCTGTGGAGCTTTTCGGCACTTAGTGTCTGGGCCGCGCTCGGCATGTTCTACTTGTGGGAGACGGTGGCGACCCTGTTCGGCGCCGATGAGGTGCGCCTGGGCAAGGATACCGTCCTGGAGCCGCGCCCGCGCAGCTTTCTGCTGGCCTCACCACTGCTTGCTGTAGCATTCATCCCGCTCTTCGGGAATTGGACGCAGGCCTCGCGTGCCGGCCAGACCGACACCGGCGACTTCGCGTATGACCTGCTCAACTCGGTCGAGCCCTACGGCATCCTGATCACGGTGGGCGACAACGACACCTTCCCGCTCTGGTATGCCCAGGAAGTGGAAGGCATCCGCAAGGACGTCATTGTTGCCAACACCTCGCTCATGAACACCGACTGGTATGTGCGGCAGCTCATTCGCCGTCCTCCGTCGCCGTACGACAAGGAGAAGGGACCGGCCATCTACCGCGACATGGCCGTGACCATGCCCACGGGTTCGCCGTTGAAAATGACCTTCGAGGAAGCCGACGCGCTGCCGCTCGCCATCCAGACGCCGCAGAACTCCGCATTCATCAAGGGCGAGATCGTCGCGCAGCCGCGTGCACCACAACTCATGAAGTCCGATCAGCTCATCTACTTCATGATTCGCGATGCCTTCCCACAACGTCCCATCTACTTCAGCCGGACCGCGGGCGGATATCCCTACGAACTCGGCCTGGAGCGCTACGTCGTCACACAGGGCATGGCCAAGAAGCTCATGGACAAGCCCGTCGAGCCGTCTCCCGATATCATGATGGTGCCGGGTGAAGGCATCATGGATGTGAAGCGCAGCTACGAGCTGTGGAGCAGCGTTTTCACGGCGACCAAGTCGCTCGCCACGCGCAATGGCTGGGTAGATGATGCCTCGGTGGGCATCCCCGATCTCTACGTCATCAGTGGAATCACCCTGTCCGAGGCGCTGGCACAGCTCGGGCAGACGGCACGGTCCGACTCGGTGTACCAGCAATCCAAGCGCATCGCGACGGCCATGCGACGCGCGCAGGTGTTCGGTTTTGATCGTGCGCCATCGCTTCCGGCGACGCCCGGTGCGGATTCGGCCGCCGTGCAGCAGCTCCTGCTGCCGCCGGCCGGCGGCAAGCAGTGACCTGAGGAACCCAGAGGAGCTTTCGTGAATCTTCCACGCAACTTCATCAGCACTTCGGCGGCGCTCACCGCCTTGATACTCCCGGCGCTGCTCAGTGCCCAGGGGTTTCGAGGCGGCACGCAGATCAAGCCGGGAGAGGAGTGCCCGGCCGGCATGACCGAGGTGCGCCCCCGCACCTGCATGGCCCCGGAGAAGCCCGCACCGAGTATCGTGGACTACCGGCCCAAATCGACGCTGAAAGTGTCGGGCACGATGAACCGGATGGCCAAGTTCCCGGTGGTGGATTTCCACGGCCATCCATCGGGACAGCTTGGAAGCGTTGAGGCGCTCGAGCGCATGGGCAGGACGCTCGACTCGATCAACGTGCGCCTCATGATCGTCGCGAACAACGTGTCGGGAGAGCAACTCACGCGCGGCGTGGACCTCGTGAAGCACTCCGCCACCATGAAGGATCGGGTGCGATTCCTCACCGGCATCAATTTCGCTGGCGTGGGTAGCCCCGGATGGGCCGACAAGGCGGTGGCGCAGCTCGAGGCCGACGCCAAGGCGGGGGCCGTGGGAGTTGGTGAGATCAGCAAGAGTTTCGGGCTCTCGGTGAAGAAAGCCGATGGCTCGCGCCTCAAGCTCAACGACCCTGAACTCACGCCCGTGTGGGAGGCAGCGGCCCGCCTAAAACTGCCGGTGTTCGTGCACACGGCCGATCCGCAGGAGTTCTTCCGCGACGTGGACAATACGAACGAGCGCTGGCTTGAGCTCTCGCTGTTCCCGGAGCGTCGCTATCCGCAGGACCGGTATCCGAGTTTCGAGCAGCTCATGAACGAACGCGACAGTCTGTTCCGCGCCAATCCGAAGACCACGTTCGTCACTGCGCACCTCGGCTGGCACGCCAACGATCTCGGCCGTCTGGGCAAGATGTTCGATGAGATGCCCAATCTGCTGGCCGAGATGGGCGCCGTGCTGTACGACATCGGCCGACAGCCGCGGGCCGCAAATGACTTCTTCCTCAAGTACCAGGACCGCCTGCTCTTCGGCAAGGACAGCTATCAGCCAGAGGAGTATCCGTATTACTGGCGTGTATTCGAAACCCGTGATGACTACTTCGATTATTACCGGGATTACCACGCGTTCTGGAAACTCTATGGCATCGATCTCCCGGATGAGGTGCTGAAGAAGATCTACTACAAGAATGCGCTGCGCATCATGCCGGCGATTCCGACGACTGGGTGGCCAAAGTAGGTCTGCTCGTCCTGGGTGATGCGGCAGGGGGGATTGTCGACATCACGCGGCATATTGGAGCGTAAACGGACAGCGGCCCGGAGCACATGCTCCGGGCCGCTGTGTCACGTCAGGAATAACGCCAACTCCGTCAGTCGTTGCTGCGTCCCTGCAGACGGGACAGCAGGCGGAGCAGTTCGAGATACAGCCAGATCAGCGTAACCATCAGACCGAACGCGCAGAACCATTCCATGGCCTTGGGTGCGCCCATGCGGACGCCTTCCTCAATGCGATCGAAATCGAGCACGAGATTGAGCGCGGCCACGCCGGCGATGACGAGGTTGATCCCGATGGCCAGAGGGCCGTTGGACGTGAAGTAGCCGATGTTCACGCCAAAGAAGCCCAGCACCATTGAGCCCACATAGAACAGCATGATGCCGATCATGGCACTGAACATCATGCGGCGGAAACCGGCCGTGGCGCGGACCACCTTGAAGTGATAGAGCGCGAAGACTCCGGCAGCGACGCCCACGGTAAGCAGCACCGCCTGCTGGGGCAGACCGGCAAAGCGCAGGTTATAGAGCGCCGAGATGGCCCCAAGCAGAATGCCCTCGAGCGCCGCGTAAATGGGCGCCGTATAGGGAGCCGTCTGCGGCTTGAAGGTGGCGATGAGCGCCACGATGAATCCACCGATACCGCCCACCAGCATGGCCGGCATGACAAGATCGGTGCGACCGGCGGCAACCTTCTGCCACACCAGCGTGGCCGAGAAACTGAGCACCGCGAGCAGGACGAGCGCCTTGGTGGCCGTCCCCGAGACCGACATGGTCTCGGAACGGGCCCCAGCGATTGCGGTGTTGACGGTGGCACGCGTCGCATCGGCGAAACGTGCAAGCATCGGATTATTGGAGCGCATGGCAGTCATGATGGGGACGGGACAGGCGCGGCCTCAGGGCCGCACCCTGGAATCATACACCGAGAAGCTGGGAAACGATCGGATCCACGCCCCCGCGCATCGGGTCGCAGACCGGCACGCCCATCTCCCGTTCTACCCGCTCGCGATAGGCCGCCCACTCCGTGTCACTGAGCGAAGAGGAGTTGATGCTGATCCCAGCCAAGCGCACCGCCTTGTTGGTAAGGCGCGCATTGACCAGGTACTGCTCCGCAGCCACATCCAGCGGCGGAATGAGGAACCCCGGGCGAAATCCGATGGTCTGCCGGGAGGGGTCGTGACACAGGACCAGATAGTCTGGCTGCGAGCCGTGCAGGAGCCCCAGGGTCACACCGGCGTAGGCGGGATGGAACAGCGCCCCCTGGCCCTCGATGACATCCCAGTGGTCGGGGTCGTTGTCTGGCGAGAGGACCTCGGCCGCGCCCGCAATGAAGTCGGCAATGACGGAGTCGATGACGATCCCGCTGCCGGCGATCATGATGCCCGTCTGGCCCGTGGCACGGAACGTGGCTTTCTGCCCACGCGCCTTGAGCGCGTTGGTGAGGGAGAGCGCCGTGTACTTCTTGCCCAGCGCGCAATCGGTCCCCACGGTGGCCACCCGCAGCCCCGAGCGCTTGACTCCCGAACCGGCCGGGAACGACTCCGTACTGTGCCGCACATCGTGCAAGGTCACCCCGTGCTGCGCGGCGGCCGCTACCAG
>CAZPJX010000016.1:0-31962 GCA_964586985.1 uncultured Gemmatimonas sp.
ATGCGGACAACGGGCTACACCCTCGCCATCACCGGGCTTCTTCAGCTCTCCGCTGCCATTGCGCCCGGCGTGCACACACCCGATGAGTGCATCCCACCCGTGCGCTACTTCGAGATGCTCGCCGCGCGTGGTGTCATGGTTCGCGAAATCCTGTAAGCCCCGTCTCATCGCGCGACTTCGTGGCTCAGGTGCGGAACTCTCCAATCAGCCCCCGCACCCGGAGGCTTGCGGTTTGCAGCATCTCGGCCGTGGCAGACACTTCCTGGGCCGATGCCGAAGTCTGTTCGGTGCTGGCCGCGACCTCCTCGGCTGCGGCCGCATGGCCCTCGGCCGTATCCCGCGCGTCGTACAAGGAGCGCTGCACCTGACTCAACGAACGACGGTTGCCCTCCACGGCCGTTGTGACGCGCGCGGTCGCGCCTTCCACCTGAGCGACCGCGTGCTCGATACGTGCCAGCGCTCCACGAACCGCTTCGGCAACGGCTTCGGCGTCCCGCAATCGCGTGGCGCCCGATTCCACCGCGGTTGAGGCGCTCGCGATCCGCTGCCGGAAACGCTTCACGTTTTCGGTGATTTCGTTCGCGGCCTGTGCACTCTGCTCCGCCAGCGTTCGCACCTCCTGCGCGACCACCGCAAACCCTCGTCCTGCCGCGCCGGCACGTGCCGCCTCAATGGCTGCATTGAGCGCCAGCAGGTTGGTTTGCGTCGTGATCTCCGAGATCACACTGACGAAATCGTCGATGACACCCGTGGCATCGCGGAGGGCCACCATTTCCTCTCGGGAAGCCTGTACCACCTCACGCGCCCCCAGCAGCGTATCGATGGCGACCTGTACCTGGTCGCGCGCGCCATTCGTCGTATGCCGAATCTCTCGGCCCACCCGATCCGTTTCGTCTGCCGCCTCGCCAATGGTCGCACCGGCTTCGGCGAGGTCCTTCACCGTCTCACCGGCATGGTTGAGCGAAGTCAGCTGCAAGGTGGCACCATGCGAGATGTCCATGATGGCAGAGGTCACATGCTGTGTCGACGCGGCCGCCGACGAGGCAGACGCGGTCAACTCACTGGCAGCCAACGTCACCTGATCGGCCTCCTCCTGGACTCGAGAGAAGAGGAGCCGCAGTCGCTCGCGCGCCTGTCGCATGGCGTCGATCAGTTCCGCGTACTCCTGCGCGACGATCTGCGAATTGGCGGAGAACGGGGGATCGCGCAGGTCACCGGCACCGATGGCCATGAGTTCGTCGCGCAACTGCACCATGGGCTGGGTGATGGCCCGAGCGGTCGAGAGTCCGAAGAATGCGGCGACGCCGAAGGCCAGGGTGACGACGACGGCGAGGCTCGCCTCCGCATTGCGCAGCCCGTCGCGCATGCGGTCCGTGGTTTCGCCGGCACCGTCTCGCGCCGCACGGCGCAGCGCCTGCAGCTCGCTCTCGATGGCCTGGATATCCCGCGCGGTGAGCTCGAGCACCCGGTTGGCCTCCGCGGTGCGGCCCGCGATCTGCCAGGCGCGGGTAGTGGCGATACGCACCTCGAGAGTGGCCTGCAGGCGACCAATCGTTTCCAGACGACGGCGCTCTTCGCTGCTCAGGCGTTTCGTCGACACGGCATCGCGGCGCAGTTGTTCCGCCTGCACGGTGAGGTTCTGATACTGCACTTCGTCGGCGGGGGCGCCCGTACTGAGGAATCGCATCCCCGCCACCAGCTCCCGCAGGGCGATGTTTGTGGCGCGCTCAACGAACTCGGAGCGATCCGTGATATCGTGGACGGTGGCCTCTGCCTGCTGGTTGCTGCGCGACAGCCCGTACCACCCCAATACCCCCGCAGCGACGAGCAGGGTGATCGATGTGCCGAAGCCCGCGAGCAGGCGACCCTGGATCGTGGCAATCCGAAACAACGCTCTCATGGGGCCGTGCTGTCCCGCACGGGAGACAGGACGCGCGTGACGAGCACCGGGCGGGACCTGATGTCGTGATTCTCCTGGAAGGCGATGCGCCCCACGACGCCATCCACTGAGGGAACACCGTTCCCGATGCGCTCGAGCGCCGTACGGAGCGCGACACGAGTGCCCGCCCCGCCGTTCACGGTGCGACCAATGACCAGCGCCGCATCGTAGGAGAGGGCCGCGAATCCATCGGGATCCTGATGGAATCGATCCCGAAAGCGGCCGAGGAAGTGTTGCGCTTCCGGAGAGGACGCCCGGGCCGCGCGGAAAAACGACGCCACATAGGCACCGTGGGCGATCGAGTCGCGGACGATGCCCTCTGTGCCATCACCCCCCACGAAGGCCGCGGTGACACCCTTGGCCCGCAGGACGCGCAGGAAATTCAGCGCATCCTCGGCGTCACCGGGAAAGAGCACGACATCCGGTGCCCGCAGCGCGATGAGGCTGGCGTAGGCGTCCCATTCGATGACACCCGTCAGGTACGGGTCACGGGTCTCGACTCGTCCGCCCCCCTTGGCAAAGGCTTCCGCAAAGGTCGTTGACCAGTCGCGACCGTAGGAGTCGTTGCGGTAGACGACGGCCGCCTGTCGCCCCTTGAGCGAATCGAGGACCCATTGCGCCACATGGCGCGCCGCATCGGCGTCACTTGGCGCGACACGAAAGAACCAGGGGCTGATGCCGCTGAGTCGCGGTGAGGACGCGGTCGGGGAGACGAGCACGACCCCGTCTTCACCGGCGTGCTCGGCATCGGCGTAGATCGGTACCGTTTCCAGCGTGTTCCCGCTTTCCGGATGTCCGACAACCGCGATGACCGACGGGTCAGCGCGGAGCTGTTCGGCGAGCCGGACCGGACTGGTGGTCCCCGCGGTAGGGACCCGCATGGCGAAGCGGGCCGGGCCGGCGGCGTTCAGGCGTTCGACGGCAAGCTCGACACCCCGCAGGATGTTGTCATAGCCGGGGGTTCCCGGGATGGCGCCCACGGCAATGACGTGCGGGCTGCCAGGTGTTGTTGGCCGGTTTCGGCAGCCGATGGCGGGCAGCAGTGTGCCAAACGCAACGAGACAGGCCAGGACCGGCGAACGGGCCGAACGGCGGCGCGTTGAGCGGTGCGAGCGAAAGCGATGGGGGATCACATTGGGAGGACGATTCGAATCGTCCTGCGGAAACGGCAGTTCTATATGCGATTTCAGAGGGAAAATCGTACAGAACGACCGAATTGAACCAGTCAATGCGTCAAATGCAGGTTACGATGACAGAAAATGTCGGGCAAAGCCCGAGAAGTCGTAGGGTTTTGCTTGCGGTGGCCGGAAGCGCCTGTTTAGCTTCGCTCTGCTGTCCTCCCTCGACCGTCGCCCGAAAAGGTTCCTGATCTACCCCTCCGCGTGGATCCAGGAGTACATGGCGTCGGTCTCCCCCACTCCACATCAGGATCCGGCATGGTTGGCACGTTCCGCCCGCGGCGGTTGGTATCTGCTGCGCTGCTGGGCGCTCTGGCCCTCGGGCTCGCAGCCTGTGGCGGCGAGTACCCGAACTCGACGTTCAATCACTACACCGAGTACAACACGGCGATCGACGCGCTGTGGGACAAGCTTCTCTTCTGGGGAACGATTGTCTTCATCGTCGTCGAGTTCGGCCTTGTGTACGTGATCTTCCGCTTTCGTCGCCGGCCCGGCGGCGAAAAGCCGAAGCAGGTGCATGGGAACACAGCCTTGGAGATCACCTGGACGGCCATTCCGGCTGTCATTCTGGTCTTCATCGCCATCCCGACGGTGAGCACGATCTTCAAGACACAGGCCAAGGCAGCGCCCGAATCTCTGCAGGTTGAGGTCATCGGTCATCAATGGTGGTGGGAGTTCAAATACCCCCAGTTGGGTATCACCACCGCCAACGAGCTGTATTTGCCCAACGGGCGAACGGTCAACTTCACGCTCAAGACGGCCGACGTGCTGCACTCCTTCTGGATTCCCCAGATGGGTGGCAAGCGCGATCTGATCTCGAACCGCACGAACTACCTCTGGTTCACGCCCAACGCTGACCTTCCGTCGTCGGCGTGGAACGGCTTCTGCGCCGAGTTCTGCGGGCCGTCGCACGCGAACATGCGCTTCCGGGTGTTCACGGTGACGCCGGACGAGTTCGATCAGTGGGCGGCGCATCAGCAGCAGCCTGCCGTCTTCAAGGCGCCGGTCCCCGTTCCGGCTCCCGCCGTCGCGGCGGCTCCTGGGGCGGCGCCCGCGGCTGCCACGGTGCAGCTCGCGTCGCTGCAGCAGAATGTCGCGGCCGATTCGGCGCCCGCCGTGCCGGTCTGGGTGTTCCCGAAGGAACGTGTCGAGAAGGAATTCGCCTACATCATTCCCACCGCGAAGATCCCTGCGGGTCTCACGTTCGACGAGTCGCTGCTGGCACAGGGTGACGCCGAGCGTGGTCGTCAGACGTTCTCGCGCTCGACCTGCATCGGCTGCCATACGGTCAAGGGGACGCCGTTCGCGTCGCCGATCGGTCCGAACCTGACCCACGTCGGGACGCGGCACACGATCGCGGCCGGTCTCTATCCGAACGACGCGAAGCATCTCGCGTACTGGATCAAGAATGCTCCGCATATGAAGCCCGGCAGCATCATGCCGACGACCGGCAAGGGCCTCACCGATCCCGTGCGCAAGAACGTCATCAGTGCTGGTGGTCTCACCGACCCCGAAATCGCTGATATCGTCGCATATCTCCAGGCTCTCAAGTAGCCGCCCCTCGTCAACACGGACTTATCGACACGATGGCTACCATCGCTGCCGCGCCCCCGTACACCAAGGCCAACGCGGCTCCCGACACCGGGATCATGTCGTGGCTCACCACGGTGGACCACAAGCGCATCGGGGCGCTCTATCTGATCACCGGTCTGATCTTCTTCGTCGTGGGCGGTCTCGAAGCCGCCGTCATCCGCGCTCAGCTCATGGGGCCGAACGGCACGCTCGTGTCGGCCGAGATGTACAACCAGCTGTTCACGATGCACGGCACGACGATGATCTTCCTTGCCGTCATGCCACTCTCGGCGGCGTTCTTCAACTTCCTGATCCCGCTGCAGGTCGGTGCGCGTGACGTCGCCTTCCCGCGACTGAACGCGTTCTCGTACTGGATCTATCTGCTGGGCGGCATCTTCATCACGGTGCCGATCTTCTTTGCGGTGGCGCCGGACGGTGGGTGGTTCGGATACGCACCGCTGAGCACGAAGGCGTTCTCGCCGCAGGTGAACATGGATTTCTGGGTGATTGGTCTCCAGGTCCTGGGCATCTCGTCACTGGCCGCCGGTTTCAACTTCATCACGACGATCATCAACATGCGCGCGCCAGGCATGACGATGATGCGCATGCCGATCTTTACGTGGATGGCGTTCGTCGTGCAGTTCCTGATCGTGCTGTCCTTCCCGGTCATCACGATCGCACTCGTGTTCCTGCAGTTCGACCGGTTCTTCGGCACGAACTTCTACACGATCGCCAAGGGGGCGGACCCACTGCTCTGGCAGCATCTCTTCTGGGTGTTTGGCCACCCTGAGGTCTACATCCTGATTCTGCCGGCGTTCGGGCTCGTCTCCGAAGTCCTGCCCACGTTCTCGAAGAAGCCGTTGTTCGGATACCCGGTCATGGTGTACTCCGGTATCCTGATCGGCTTCCTTGGGTTCGGCGTGTGGGCCCACCACATGTTCTCCGTGGGTATGGGGCCGGTGGCGGACTCGGTCTTTGCGATCGGGACCATGCTGATCGCCATCCCCACGGGTGTGAAGATCTTCAACTGGATGGCTACCCTTTGGGGCGGTCAGCTGCGCTTCACGGTGCCGATGAAGTTCGCGATTGCCTTCGTGGCGCAGTTCGTCATCGGTGGTATCTCGGGCGTCATGCATGCCTCGCCGCCGACCGACCTGCAGCAGACGGACACCTACTTCATTGTTGCGCACTTCCACTACGTGCTCTTCGGTGGTTCGGTGTTCGGCCTGTTTGCCGGTATGTACTACTACTTCCCGAAGATCACGGGACGCTTCCTCTCGGAGAAGCTGGGCAACTGGCATTTCTGGATCTCGTTCCTGGGCATGAACCTCACGTTCTTCCCCATGCACTTCAGCGGCCTTCTGGGCATGCCGCGCCGCTACTACCAGTACGACGCGGGTCAGGGCTTCGAGATCTTCAATCTGATGTCGACCGTGGGGACCGCGATCCTGATCGTCGGGACGCTCATTGGTCTCATCAACATGATGAAGAGCTGGAAGGGTGGTGAACGGGCGTCCAGCAATCCGTGGGGTGCTGCCACGGTCGAATGGACCATTCCGTCGCCTCCGCCCGACTACAACTTCGCCGAACTGCCGAACATCAAGTCGCGCTATCCGCTCTGGAACATGAAGGATGGCGAGGAGCTCGTGCACGAGACGACGTACGAGGAAGAGAAGGGACGCCACATCCCCACCGCCAAGGAACTCGGGATTGTCATGCCGAACCCGTCGATCTGGCCGCTCATCACGGCAGCCGGCATCATCATGATGTTCGGTGGCCAGATGTTCCTGGCAAAGAGTACCGCCCTCGGCGTCTCGGCCATCATTTTTGGCACGCTTTGGTGGGTGGGCTCGCTCTACAAGTGGCTGCTCACGCCGCTCGAGGATCATCACTAACATGACCGCAACCACAGCTCCCGCCGCCCACGGCGACGGCCACGCGCACGGCGGCGGCCACTACACCACCCTCGGACTCGACAACCGCAAGGTTGCCATCTGGACCTTCATCGGGTCCGAGTGCATGCTCTTCGCGTCGCTCATCTCCACGTACCTCGTGTACAAGGGGCGGAGTCCCGAAGGCCCGTATCCGCACGAAGTCTGGACCAACCCGGCCACCGGAAAGGTCTTCCAGCCGATCCTGAATATCCCGGTCACATCGGCCTCGACATTCGTACTGCTGATGTCGTCGCTGGCCATGGTGCTCGCACTGGCAGCGGTCCAGAACCGTTACCAGCCCAAGAACACCACCTGGGAACGCATCCTCGGCTCCTCGAAGCTCTGGCTATGGATGACCTGCCTGCTTGGCATCGTCTTCCTCGGTTGTCAGGCCTATGAGTTCACGTCCTTTGTCCATGAAGGACTCACGATTCGGACGAATCTCTTCGGCTCCTCCTTCTTCACGCTCACCGGGTTCCATGGTGCGCACGTGACGGCCGGCGTAATCTGGCTCTTCACGCTGCTGGCCATCGACTACAAGCGTGGCCTGGAACCGAAGGACTCACTGCTCGTCGATATCGCCGCCTTGTACTGGCACTTCGTCGACGTGGTGTGGATCGTGATCTTCACGCTCATCTACCTCATCAAGTGACGCGCTGATGGCTGATCATGTTCAGGGGGCCCATGGCGCCCACGTCGAGGAACACCCGACCTGGTCCACGTACTGGAAGGTCGCGCTCATCCTCACCATCATCACCGCGGTCGAAGTCTCGGCATACTACATCCCAGCTTGGGAAAACAGCTGGGTGTATGTGCCGAGCATGCTGATCATGTCGGCGGTGAAGTTCGTGATCGTTGTGGCGTACTACATGCACCTCAAGTACGACCACAAGCTCTTTCGCGCACTCTTCACCGGGCCGGTGATCGTGGCGGGCGTCATTCTGGTCGGTTTCCTCTTCCTGTTCTCCAAGGTGGCGATCCGGCTGGGTTCGCTCAGCTGAAGGTTCGCTGAACGACAGATGCGTCCGAATCCCGGAGCCGCGCCACCCGCGCTGCTCCGGGATTCGTGCATCACGGCCAGCCGCCGCGCGAACCCGTTAGATTTCACGGCCTATGCTGGCTCTTCTTCATCCCGTCGCGCAGCTCTCGCCTACTCAGTTTTCGGTTCACCCGAGTACGGCCATTGGGATCGCGGCATTCGCCGCGGCCTACGTCTGGCGCATTCGGCAGGGCCCGTCCAACGCCGACCGGTATCCGGTGACGGTCGACCCCGCGCAGGCAACATCCGCGGAACGTCTTCTCGCCGAGGCAGAGCCGGGCCCCACGGCGCCGCAGCGCATGGCGTTCTTTACGGCCCTGGCGCTGCTCTTCGTGACATTGAACGGACCATTGCATGATCTGAGCGATTTCTATCTGTTCAGCGCGCACATGGTGCAGCATCTCATTATCACGCTGATCGTCCCACCCCTGATGATCATCGGGACGCCGGGATGGATGTTGCGGCCCCTGCTGCGACGCCCGCTGCTGTTCCGTATCGCTCGCCGGAATACGTCGATCGTCGCCTGTTTTGTGTGGTTCAATGTGGTGCTGGCCCTGTGGCACCTGCCGCCGATGTACAACCTCGCCCTCGCGTACCACCCGGTGCACATCACGCAGCATCTGATGTTTATCGCGGCTTCGGTGCTGATGTGGTGGCCGTTGCTCTCGCCACTCCCGGAGCTTCCACGCGCCCCCTATCCGGCGCAGATGCTCTATTGTTTCCTCATGGTCATTCCGATGTCGATCATTTCGATCTACGTCGCGATGGCGGACACACTGCTGTATCCGGCCTATGCCGCGGCCCCCCGCATCCTGGGGATCACGCCCATGGAGGATCAGCAGTATGGTGGCCTCATCATGTGGATCCCCGGCGGTGTGTTCTTCTATGCGGTGATGACGGTGGTCTTCTTCAAGTGGTCGGCGCGTGGGGAGGATGACGAGGCCTCAGCGCAGGTGGGATGGGTGCCTGGGGCCAAACATGGCTGAAAAACGGCAAGCCAGCCGCAAGACCAGACCATCACCTCCGATAGACGCTGGTCGCAGCGATAGGGCTGGCGTGTTCGTCGAGGTCAGTCGGGTTCTCGACGCACCAGCCAGCGCCATCTTCCGCATGATCAACGACCCCGCCAAGCGGGATTGGGCCCCGGAACGGCTGTATCGTGTTCTGAGTAGCCTCCCACCGCGCTTTGCCAGGCTGGGTTTCCCCGACGGGTCGCAGGTCGCCATCGCGATTGTACGGCAGGGCAATACCAGGTCCGCCGTGAGTATTGAGCATGGCATGCTGCCGACCGGCGTCGATATGGAGTCGCTGCGTCGCCGCTGGACCGATGCGTTACGAGCGCTGTCCGACGCGCTCGATTCTGATTGGGGCTGAGCGGATGAGTCGGCCGGGAGCCCTCCCGGCCGTCGCTGTTTCTGCCGCGGGATGCCTTCGTGTGGTGATGCTGGCCCTGGCGTGCGGAGTTCGTCCGTCCCCTCGACAAATGTCGATGTTGCTGGCACACTGGTTCCGGAGCGGCGGTTCCCAAGACGGTCATTCCCGATCTGCCATCGCTCGCTGACGTACCCGCCGCACCCCCACTCCGCGTCGCCTGTCGCAGCATCGACTTAGCGTGCTCGCGGCGGCTCGGCGTCAGGCGCGCCCCACCGGATCCACTCGGCCCATGTCATCGCTCGTACATCCCGGTCTCCGCGCTGTCTGCGCGTTCACGATGGCCACTGTCGCAAGCCTCGCGGCCTGCGGAGGTGGATCGGGAGATCAACAGTCGGCCGGAGCCGACACGTCCGACCGACCCTGCGTGAGTGGGGATACCACTGCCGTGGGACGGGCCGTCTACGAGTTCATCACCACTCAGCGGCCTACACCACAGCGCTTCCTGAGCGCGGCCGGCACCGACTCCGGCGTCCCGGAGGACGGCTTCAAGATCCTGCAGGGAAAGGGGCCGACATACTTCTATACCAGCGATCCCAAGGGGCAGGCGCAGGTCCGCGAGAAGCTTGATCTGGCAGGCCCCTACACCTCGTTGCTGGTGGTCTATCATGGCAAGACCGAGGCTGATGCGGGCCTGCAGGTTGCCGTGACACTCGGCGGACACTACATCGGTGGGGAACACGAAGGCACCGTGGCGCCGACTCGAACCATCACCGTGCGCTGCGAAGGAGGTCAGTGGAAGACCACATCACCACCAGCGCCGACCCCATGAAAAGCGAACGTCTGGTCTCTCTCGATGTGTTCCGTGGCATGACCGTCGCGGGCATGTTGCTCGTCAACAATCCCGGAACCTGGTCTGCCATTTATCCGCCGCTCGAACATGCGGCTTGGCACGGCTGGACACCCACGGATGTGATCTTTCCGTTCTTCCTGTTCATCGTTGGGATCACCACGGAGATCTCGCTGCGTGCCCGCCGCGCGCGCGGTGACGACGAGCAGGCCATCCTGCGGCAGATTCTCAAGCGCGGCGCACTGATCTTTCTCTTCGGGTTGCTGCTTGCCGGTTTCCCCTTCTTCACCTGGCCCCCAGCACTGCCAGGTGCCTCGTTCGGAGAGCGCATCGTCGATCGGCTGGAGCATTGGCGCATCATGGGCGTGCTGCAGCGAATCGGGCTCGCGTATCTGTGTGGAGCCTTGCTCACCTTCCGCAGCACGCCTCGCCAGCAATTGTGGATGCTTGGCGTGCTGCTTTTCGGGTACTGGGCCCTGATGACCCTTGTGCCTGTTCCCGGCACCGGCGTGCCGGGACGCTTCGTGCTTGATCAGCCGGACCAGTTGCTGAGTGCCTGGCTCGATCGCACGGTCTTTGGCCTCAATCACTTGTGGTCGGGTTCAAAGACCTGGGATCCGGAAGGGTTGCTCAGTACGCTTCCTGCCATCGGCACCATGATCTGTGGGACCTTTGCCGGTCGCTGGATTGGACGGAGGGAATTGCCACTCAGCGAACGCCTTGCGGGCTTGTTCGCAGTCGGTGCATTGGCGATGATGGTGGGTCTGATGTGGAACTGGGTCTTCCCGATCAACAAGAGCATCTGGACGAGCTCCTATGTGATCTTCACGGCGGGCATGGGCGCCGTCACGCTCGCGACCTGCATGTGGCTCATCGATGGCCTTGGCCTGCGACGCTGGACGTTTCCGTTCGTCGTCTATGGGACCAACCCCATGTTGGCGTTCCTTGGTTCCGGGGTCATGGCGCGGGGTATTGCTTCACTGTGGACCTGGGATACCGGGGACGGAACACGAATCTCGGCGCAGGGGTTCGTGTTCAAGACGGTCTTTGCCTCGTGGCTTCCGCCGAAGGATGCCTCGCTGGCATTTGCCGTGTCATTCGTGGCCGTGTGGTTCCTGATCCTCTGGGCAGCATGGAAGCGCGGTTACGTACTCAAGGTGTGACGGCATGAACGCAGGGACCTTCCGATTTGCCCGCTCGCCGCGGCGCCTCGCTCTCGGATCGATGGCGGTCGTGCTGGCGATGCCATGGCAGGTGCTACAGGCGACAGAGTCGCTCGCAGCCGCGCCCTGGATTGCGGTGCAGAGCAGCGGGGCGGCGGCGAAGGCAAAGACGAAGACCCAACCCAAGGCGCAGCCGAAGCCCAGGACATCGGCGCAGTCCGCCACGCGCACCCCTACCAAGCGCGCGATCACCACCACGAAACGCCCAGCGCGCAGTTCGGCCGGCACGACTCGGCGCAAGGCCAAGGCACCTACGGTGCCAGTGCTGCATTTCACCACGCCGCGCGGTGCCGAGGCGTTGACCAACGACCTCGGAACCCTACTTGGTAGTCGTACGCGGAATGGCGAGTGGGGCGCCATGGTCGTGAGCATTTCGCGTGGTGATACGCTATTCGCCAGCGGCGCCGACCGATCGATGGTGCCGGCCAGTACGATGAAGCTCTTTACGTCTGCCATCGCCTTCGAGAAGCTGGGTCCTGAGCACACCTTCAGCACCGATGTGCTGCGCGATGGCACGCTGGATGCCAGCGGCGTCCTGTCGGGTGATCTCGTCCTGCGCGGGGACGGTGATCCCTCGCTATCGCCACGTTTCGTGCGCGGCGGCCCCGGCGCCGCCATGACGCTGCTGGCGCAGTTCACGGTGGGTGCGGGGGTCAGGCACGTCACCGGCGATCTCATTGCGGACGCATCGGCGTTTGAATCGCGTCGGATCCCTGAGGGATGGCTGACACGCTACGCGGGCGCGGCCTACGCGGCGCCATTCTCCGCCTTGTCGCTCAACGAGAACATTGTGGTTGTGGGCGTGACCGCCGGGGCGTCGGGACGGAGTGCCCAAGTCTTTCTCGAGCCAGCCAGTACGGCCCTCACCGTCACCAACACCGTGCGCACCGTGGCAGGTGGTGGTACGAATTTTTCGGTGCATCGAGTCGGGGAGGATCGCGTCGTAGTGTCCGGAACCATCGGCTCGCGTGCGGGAACCGTGCGTCGTCAGCTCGTGGTGGCGGATCCGGTGGTCTTCACGGCCGGTGCGTTTCGTGCCGCACTTGCGGCGCAGGGAGTCACGGTGGATGGCGACATCAAAGTGGGACGCACACCGACCTCTGCGACGGTGGTGACCAGCCTCCCGTCACCGCCGCTTTCCCGTCTCGTGTCGATCATGAATCGTGAGAGCATCAACCTCTTCGCCGAAATGCTGTATCGCGGCGCGGCGCGCGGCCTGGATCGGCAGACGGTGGGGTCGGCAGAAACAGCGGTTACGACCCTCAAGGATTTTCTAGTTCGCCAGGTCGGTGCGTCTCCGGATGCCGTGACGGCAACCGATGGCAGTGGCCTGTCTGTCCTCGATCGCGTGACACCGCGGTCGTTGGTCCAGCTCCTGGACCACGCGCACCACGCGCCGTGGGGAAGCGCGTTTCATGCCTCGTTGCCTGTGGCCGGCGAGTCGGAACTGCTGCGGAACCGCATGCGGGCCACGCCCGCGCAGGGCAACCTGCATGCGAAAACGGGCACCACCAATGAGGTCATTGGGCTCTCCGGATATGTCACGGCGGAGAACGGCGAGATTCTGGCCTTCGCGTTTCTCTACAATGGGAAGGACCGCTGGAATGCGCGGGAAACCATCGACGCCATGGGGCCCACGCTGGCGGCGTTCAGCAGGGAGTGACCAGGGAGAGTGCCTATGCGGAGTGACGGGGGGAGAGGTGTTCTCCCCGTCAGCCCAGAGACCTAACGCCCTTTCCGCGCCTGTCGCAGCTTGCCAGTGGGGAGCGCACCGCGCGCTGTTCGCGCGCCTCGAGCCGGCTCCAGCGACCTGACCCCTTGAGTGCGCACGGCGGCGAGGAGAGCGCTACCGCCGGTGCCAAGGCCAGTGGATAGTGTGCTGTTGTAGCCCACGGCGAAGACTCCTCCCGCACCACTCGACGGCCCGGTAACCGCCCACAAAAGCTCCGAGGTGCCGCTACTCATGCTGCTCCAGGAGGTGCCATTGTAGCGCAGGATCGTACCGGCTCCTCCCGTGGCATAGAGGTCGTTGTCGTTCGGCCCCCACACACTCGTGAGCACGGCGGAGGTCCCGGGGCTCATGGCAATCCAGCCACCCGATGATGCGCGGTAGGCCAGTCCCGTGGTTCCATCCGGATTGGCACCAACCGCCACCACATTGCTGCCGGCACTTCCCGCCCAGACTCCCGCGATGGTGCCCGAGACGGGCGTGTTCGTTGACGACCAGGTGGTCCCATTGAAGCGCATCACGACTCCCTGCTCGCCTGACACATGGACATCGGTGGCTGATGTGCCGAAGACCGACCAGAGCGCACTCGCTGTCGAGGTGACGACACTCCAGGCGGACCCGTTGTATCGCAGCACCTGTCCCGTCGAAGTCACCGCGTAGACGCTGTTGGCACTTGAGCCCCAGAGTCCGTACACGGAACCGGTGCCGGGAAAGGACATGGCGGACCAGGTGCTGCCATTCCACCGCAGCATCGTGCCATTGTCTCCACCGGCGAAGGCCTCGCTGGCACTACTGCCCCAGACGGTGTTGAGCGTGCTGGTCGTAGGTGCCGGTTGCCGAGTCCAGGTGCTCCCGTTCCACCGATAGATGAAGCCGAACTCACCCACGGCCCAACTCGCCGTCGCACTCGCGGTCCAGACGTCGATCAGGTCGGGTGCAGCATTCAGTGTCTCCCAGCTTGCCGATGTCGTCCGCATGACGATGCCGCGCTGACCACCGACCACGATGTTGCCGTCGCCATCCACATCCAGCGCGAAGAGCCTGGGAGCGTAGGGGGTGGAGAGCGGCGAGAGGGTTGAACCCTGCAACCGCAGCACGCCGTCATCGGACGCGATGAGCATCTGCCCACCGTTTGCTGAGCTGGCGGCAACGCCGTACAGGTCGGAGACCTGATCGCCTGTGGGCACCTGCGTCCATTGGGCTCCGTCATATCGCAGCACGGTGCCGAATGCCCCCACGGCCACCAGGTTGTTCGCGGAAGTCCCACTCACGCTGTACAGCATTTCCGTCGTTGACGAAGTCTGTGCGCTCCATACGGAACCGTTGTACCGCAACACGGTCCCTCCCGTCCCGACGGCAATCGCCACACCCTGCGCTGACCACACTCCCGACAGCGCGGCGTTCGTGCCGGTACTCGTGGCAGTCCACGAAGCACCGTTGTATCGCAGGGCCGTACCACCGGCGCCGACGGCGAAGCCTGCCGTGCTGCTCTCGAGCGAAACACCAAAGAGCGTTTGGGTGGTGCCACTGGTCATGCTGCTCCAAGCGGCGCCGTTGAAACGGATGATCGCCCCATTCGTTCCCACGGCGACTGCGTGGCTGGCACTGGTCGCGCTGACGGACACGAAATGGGTGTTGTAGGTCGATCCTGCCGCCGAGAGAGACCAGGTGGAACCGTTGTAGCGATACACGTTTCCGAGGGAGTTCACGGCGAAGATTGTCGATGCATCGACCGCGTCGATCGCCACCACGTCTTCGTAGAGCGCCCCACCGAGGCGCGTGCTGGACCAGCTACTGGCGAGCTGGGTGGGCGGTGGTGGTGCGGCACTGATCGTGATGGCTGCCGTCGCTCGCTTGGTGGTGTCCACCGACGAGAGCACCGTGATCGTCGCGTTGCCGACACCGAGCCCGGTCACGAGTCCGGTAAAGTTCACGCTGGCAACCGCGGGGTTGCTGCTCCGGAAGCTGACGGCCGATGACGGTGCGCCCTGCGTCACCACCGAGGGTGTCAACTGCACGGTCTGTCCGATCCCAACGGTTGCGCTGCTTGGCACCACGCTGACCGACACCACCGGAACGTCACGGACCGTGACGAGTGCTGTGGCGCGGCGTGTGGTATCCGCTTCAGCGAGCGCGGTGATGATCGCCGTCCCTGCCGCGTTCGCGGTGATGAGCCCCGTGGCGCTGACCGATGCCACTGCCGCATTGCTGGATCGCCAGAGGACGGCGCGGGAGGTTCCGGCATCACCCGAGACTGTTGCCGTCAACTGCCGGGTGTCCTCGGTGAAGAGCGAGACCGCACTCGGGGAGAGATCCAGATCGCGTACGACCGGAGCAATGTCGATGACGGCCGCCCCCCGTCGCATCGTGTCTGCGACGGCAATGGCGGTGATCGTTGTGCGCCCCCGTGCGACACCAGTCACCAGACCATTTTGCGCCACCATGGCAATGGCGGGGTCATCTGATCGCCAGGTTACAGCCGGGCTCATGCCGGCATCCATGACGACCTGGGCACTCAGCATGCGCGTTTCGCCGGCGCCCAGCGTGGCGGTGGCGGGCGAAACGGTAACCGTGCGGGCTGTCCGAACTTCGAGGCGCACGCTGTCCTGAAGTCGTGGCTCCGCTACGGAACTGAGACGCAGCGTGGTTGTGCCGGTGGCAAGCGCCGTGATAACACCGGTACTGGAG
Source organism: uncultured Gemmatimonas sp. (assembly GCA_964586985.1). GTDB lineage: Bacteria > Gemmatimonadota > Gemmatimonadetes > Gemmatimonadales > Gemmatimonadaceae > Gemmatimonas. The sequence goes on from CAZPJX010000016.1 coordinate 15,524, forward strand.
ATCGACGCGATAGACGGTTGGCTGCTGCTCCAGAGGACCTCGCGGGACTGCGTGCTGTCGATGTCGATGCTGCTGCCGAGGGAAGCCTGATCGCCGATGCGGAGCGTGGTGGGCGCCCCGACGATGCGGACGCTTCGCGCAGACTGGATGGTGAGCAGCGCCGTTGCCGACACGCGCGCATCGGCGACGGCCGTGGCGCGGATCACGGCGCTGCCGGGCATGACTGCGGTGACCACGCCACCGGATGAGACGATGGCGACCCCGGGGTTCTCGCTGCTCCAGCGTACGTCGGGGACGGCACCCTGTTCAGCGTCGAGGGTGGCCACCAGCGTGAGCTGATCACCAGCGCGCAGGTTTCCCGTGGTCGGTGTCACCGTCAGGCCTCTCACGGCGAGCACTTGCACGGCAATGTCCTGCGCAAAGCTCCCCACCTGTGCGCGAACCGTGGTACGTCCCGGTGCGCGCGCCGTGATCACGGCGGTGGTGCCCGCTCCGGCGACGTCGGCCACCGTGATGTCTTCGCTCGACCAGTTCACCGAGGCACCGCTGATAGCGCCGCCGGAGGCATTGCGCACGGTGGCACTGATCTGCTCGGACGCACCGATCGCGCCGAGGCTCACAGTGCTGGTGGAGAGATCCAGGCGGGTTGGTGTACCGCCGGTATTACCGCCGTTGTTGGTGCCCGTCGTCGAGTCCGCACCACCGGCGCACGCCACAGTCCACAACAAGGCCAGCGTCGCGAAGGCTCTTGCGGCGAACGGAGGCGTGAAAGACGTCGTCAGGGGAGGCAACGGCGAGAAGACGGGCATGAAATCGCTGGAAATCCGTGAAGCGCACAAACTTCGGGTCCGCTTCATGGACGATTCACACGCCCCGCCGACACGTTCGCTGCTCGACTGTCAGGCCACCGGCACAGGTGTCACGCCATCGGATCTGATGGCAGGACGCGTGTGTCGGTGGCCGGTGCCTACCTCCCCTTCGGCTGTCCGCTGATGCCTACCTGCGCTGTGCGCGGCTCGGACCAGCCGGCAGCGGCCCACGCCGGAGTACCGCGCCCGGCCCGGGCTCCAACGATGCGGCGGACGGTGCAGCGGAGGACGCACCCGAGACGGACGCTCGCGACGCCGCGCTGCTCAGGGACCCTGCCACAACCGTCCCATTGTAGCCGACCGCGAATGCGCCTCCTGAGGCATTCGGGGCGCCGGTGACACTCCAGAGCAGGTCGCTCGTTCCCGTCGTCATGGTGCGCCAGACCAGACCATCAAAGTGCCGCAGGGTGCCGGCGTCGCCGGTCACGTAGAGGTCCTGCACGCTGACTCCCCAGATGGAGGTGAGCACACGGTCCGAGCCCACGCTCACAAAGCTCCAGGCGCTGCCGTCCCACCTGTAGGCCACGCCGCCAGTTCCTGATGGTGTGGCACCCACCACAAACGCAAGTGTGGGGCCGGTCGCCCACACACCGGCCAGTGTGCCGTTCAGTGGTGGAGGCAGTGCGGTCCAGGCTGTACCCTCCAGACGCGAGACCGCACCGTTTTCGCCGGTGACAAGCAGGCTGCTCGGTCCGTAACCGAATACTGCCCAGAGCGGATTGGCTGCCGTCGTCAACGTCGCCCAGGCCACACCATTGAAGCGCAGCACCTCCCCCAGGGAAGTCGTAGCGTACACGTTGCTGCTGCTGGTCCCCCACAGGGCATAGACCGTCCCCGTGCTTGGGAATGTCATCGCGCTCCAGGTGCTGCCATTCCACCGAAGCAGTGTGCCGTTCTCACCGCCGGCGAATGCCTCGCTGGCACTCGACGCCCACACCGCGTCGAGGGTGCTCGTCGTCGGGGTCGCCTGACGGGTCCAGGTTGCACCGTTCCACCGGTAGATCGATCCAAACTCCCCGACAGCCCAGGCGTTGTCTGCAGCGGTGGTCCACGCATCGAGCAGATCGGGCGCGAGATTGAGCGTCACCCAGGTCCCGCTGCGCCGCATCACCAGGCCCCGCTGTCCGGTAGTCCATAAAGCGCCACTGGCGTCCATGCTGACGCTGAAGAGCCTGGGGGCGTAGGGCGTGGGTTCCGCGGTCACGGTATTCGCATCAATGCGGGCGACTCCACGGTCGCCCACGATGTACCGGCGCCCATCGTTGGCGGCAGAGCCGGTCACTGCATAGAAACTTCCCCCCAGCCCGGCAGACGACAGTGTGCTCCAGGTCGTACCGTTCCATTTCAGGATGGTCCCTTCCTCACCCACGAGGATCACGTTGGTGACGGACAGCCCGTGGACGCCGTACAGCGTTTCGGAGGTGGGCACCGGGACACGGGTCCAGACCGCCCCCGTGCGCCGCAGCACTTCGCCGTCCGCGCCGACGGCGTACACCACACCGTCTCCGGCCCAGACGCCGTTCAGCACAGCCGACGTACCGGCATTCTCCGTGGACCACGCGGTACCGTTCCAGCGCAGCACCGTACCGCTTGCTCCGACCGCCCACGCCGAGGTGCCGTTGTCCATCCACACCCCATACAGGCTGCGCGTCGTACCCGAGGCCACGGCATTCCACGCGGTGCCATTCCATCGCACGATGATGCCATTCGAGCCCACCGCCAGGATGTTGTCGCCAGCGAGGCCATGAATGGCCGTGAACACGGTGTTGTAGGTGCTGCCGCGCGCACTCACGGTCCAGGTGCTGCCGTTCCAGCGCAGGATGTCGCCCACGACATTCACCACAAACGCATTGCTGCCATCGAAGGGCAATGCAGCCACGACATCATCGTAGAGGGCGCCGTTCAAGCGCGAGGCCGTCCAAGTGTTGGCGAGGCGCGGCACGACACTCACGGTGACCGTATCCCACTTTGATGCATCGGCGACGGATGACGCCGTGATGAGGGTCTTGCCCAAACTCAGGCCTGACACAAGGCCCGCCGAGGTCACCGTGGCGACGGCCGGAGCACTGGAGCTCCAGAGGAGCGCCTTGTTGACTCCGGGGTCGGCGGTGACTGTGCCGGTGAGCGTCAGACTGGTGGTCGGACTCAGGCTGACATTCCGCTGCGCGATGGAGACCGAGATCGGGCGCGCCGGCACAGTGATCGTGGCCGTGGCACGTCGTGTGGTATCGACCGTGGAGAGGGCCGTGATTGTGGCACTCCCCAGTGCCACGGCGGTGACGAGGCCGGTGGCATTCACCGTGGCGATGGTGGAATTGCTGCTGCGCCAGGTGACCGTCTGTGCGATACCCGCATCGGCGCTGACGCTCGCAGCCAACTGCTGCGTTGCCCCGATGAACACCGAAGCGGTAGTGGGAGACACGGCCACCGACCGCACCACGGGGACGACGTTCACCACGGCGGTACCCCGCAATGTGGTGTCTGCCGTCGAGATGGCATGAATCTGCGTCGTGCCCTGCGCCACGCCGGTCACCGTGCCATTGGTCGATACGGTGGCGATGGCTGAGGACACGCTGCGCCAGGTGACGCTGGTGGGAAGGCCGGGGTCGATCTGCACCGTCGCGGTCAATCGGATCGATTGGCCGGTGCCGATACTGAGGGTCCCCGGATCGATGGTGATGTTCCGGGCCGGCTGCACTGTGATGGTGGCGCTGCCACTCTTGCTCGGATCGGCCACCGAGGTAGCCCTGACCACGGCCGTGCCCGTCGCCACGGCCGTGACGAGTCCTGAGCTCGAGACTGAGGCGAGGCTTGGACTCTCGGAACTCCAGGTGACCGATGTTCCCGCCCCGTTTATCGCATCCACCAGCGCGGACAGCGCCTGCGTCTCCCCGACCCGCAGGGTCAGGGAGGCCGGGGTGACGCTGACGCCGCGTACGCTGGGCGGTGGCGGGTCGACGGGTCCGTCATTTCCGCCGCCTCCGCAGGCGGTAAGAATCCAGATGGTGAGGGCTGCTCCACCGCTTCGGAAACGGAGAGACGACATGTAGGGACCCGGGTTGTAATTGATGACGGCGGAGATGCCGCTTACGACTTTGTCGACTGCTCCGGTGCAACACTGCGAGGCGCCGTCATGGCCGCCGGGTTCAGGAGCTCATCGAGCTCCGCACGGGTGGCCAGCTTCCGCTCGAGCACGAGATCGAACACGCCCCGACCGCTCGACAGCGCGGCCTGGGCTACCTCCGTAGCCGCGGCGTAGCCGATGACGGGCACCAGGGCCGTGACGATGCCGATGGAATGCTCCACAAAATGCCGCATCCGGTCGGCGTTGGCTGTGATCCCGGTGACACATCGCTCGCGCAATACCACACAGGCGTTGCGCAGCATGTCGATGCTCCGGAGCAGGCGATACGCGATCACGGGTTCGAAGGCGTTGAGCTGGAGCTGCCCCGCCTCGGCCGCCATGGTGACGGTGACGTCGCCGCCGATCACGTCGAAGCACACCTGGTTCACCACCTCGGGGATAACGGGATTCACCTTGCCCGGCATGATCGAGGAGCCCGGCTGCATTGCGGGCAGATTGATCTCACCGAAGCCCGCTCGTGGGCCTGAGGACAGCAGGCGGAGGTCATTGCAGATTTTCGACAGCTTGGTAGCGGTCCGTTTGAGGACGCCCGACATCTGCACGAAGGCGCCCGTGTCACTGGTGGCCTCCACCAGATCTGGTGCAGTCAGAACCGGAACCTCCGAAATCGCCGCCAGGTGCCTCGCCGCCAGGTCCGCGTATCCCGGCGGGGCATTGATGCCCGTTCCGATCGCGGTGGCGCCCAGGTTGATCTCACGGATCAGCGACTGCGCCTCGGCCAGACGATCCACGTCCTCGCGCAGTGTGTGCGCGAAGGCATTGAATTCCTGCCCCAACGTCATGGGCACCGCGTCCTGCATCTGTGTGCGTCCCATCTTGAGCAGCGAGGCGAACTCCGTCCCCTTGGCCTCGAAGGCGTCCGTCAACCGCGACAGTTCGGCACGGAATTCCGACAGGCTCCTGTGCAGCGCCACACGAATGGCGGTGGGGTACACATCATTCGTGGACTGGCTGAGGTTCACGTGATCGTTCGGACTGACGATCTTGTACGACCCGCGCGGTTCGTTGAGCAGCTCCAGCGCGCGATTGGCAATCACCTCATTGGCGTTCATGTTCGTCGACGTACCCGCACCACCCTGAATCATGTCGACCAGGAAATGCTCGTGGTGACGGCCGGCGCGGATTTCACGTGCTGCTCGGGTGATCACCTCCGCCAGCGCGGGGTCCAGAAAACCAAGTTCGCAGTTGGCGAGCGCCGCCGCTTCCTTGACCGTGGCCAGCGCTTCGATGAACACCGGGAACTCGCGCAGCGGAATCCCCGTAATGGGAAAGTTTTCGAGTGCCCGCAGCGTCTGCACCCCGTAGAGCGCTTCGTAGGGCACCTCTCGCTCGCCCAGAAGATCCTTTTCGCTGCGCGTCCGATGTCCACCAAATCCGAGGGTCCGCCCGCGACCGACGAGAGTGGCGTCGGCACGCCGCAGGCGCTCCGAAATGGCGCGCGCGGCCCGCGCAACGAGGGCCGCGTATAACTGCGGTGCCTCATCGGTGATATCGTCGAGCTGTGAGCGCGACAACAGCATGGCCCGCCCCGGCATGATGACGCGGGCGGTGGTGCCGTGGTTGCTGTCGTCGAGCAGCAGGCCCTCGCCGACGGCCTCACCAGGGCCAAGGGTGGCAAGCCGGGTGGAGCGGCCGTCGGCCGACTTCTCGATGGCTACGGCACCGCTGATGAGTATGGCGAAGCGCTGACGGGCTTCGCCCTCATTGAAGATGGCTTCGTCCGCCACGAAATCGCATGGCGTGACATGGCGCGAGAGTTTCCAGAGGTGCGCGTCGGTGAATCCGTCGAGAAAGCTCGTCTCGCGAAGTTGGTCGGCGATGGCGGTTGGTGTCGTCATGATCGGAATGGGGGGGAAGAAGAAGCTCTGACATTCTGACGGTTCACGGTGACTCTCGCCACCGGGATGCTGCGGCGCTATCGTCGGGGCAGCCAGGGGGTCCGTCAATGGCTCATTGGTGGGGTTCCTGTTTCCGCATCCTCAGGTCCGGAGTATCGATGTCCGTCACTCGTCGCGATTTTCTGGAGCGCTCAGCCGCCCTGGCTGCCGCAGGTTTCGTGCCTCGCCTGCCGGATGACTGGTGGGCCAGCACAAAGACGCTCGCACCTGGCAGCACGCCGGGCTACCGGGCGAGGCCGGTGGTGGTCTCTTCGGCCAATGGTATCCGGGGAGTGCGGGTGGCCTATGACCGCATGGTGGCCGGTGAGGACCCGCTCGATGCGGCCATCGCCGGCGTCAACATTCAGGAGCTCGACCCCGAGGACCAGTCTGTGGGACTGGGAGGCCTGCCCAACGAAGAGGGTGTGGTGCAACTCGACGCCTCCTGCATGCATGGTCCCACGCGCCGCGCGGGGTCGGTCGCAGCCATCGAGGACATTGCCACGCCTTCGCTCGTGGCGAAGGCCGTCATGGACTACACCGATCATGTGATGATCGTGGGCGCGGGGGCGAAACGCTTCGCGAAGGCGATGGGTTTCCGGGAACAGAATCTCCTGACCGAGAAGTCCCGGCAGGACTGGATGCGATGGAAGTCCCGTCTCAACCCGAATGACGCCTGGCTCGATCACGATGACGACCTTCGGATCAAATTCACGACGGGCACCATCAATATGAATGCCGTCAATACCGCTGGCGACATTGCCTCGGTGACGACCACCAGCGGGATGGCCTGGAAGGTTCCCGGGCGTATTGGCGATTCCCCCATCATTGGGGCGGGCCAGTACTGCGACAATCTCGTAGGCGCGGCGGGCAGTACCGGTCGCGGTGAGGCAAACATCAAGACCTGTGCCTCGTTTCTGGCGGTGGAGTTCATGCGCCAGGGCCAGGCCCCGCAGCAGGCGCTGCTCAGTACCCTCGAACGGGTCGTGGCGATGACGGAGGCACGCCTCCTCGGCCCGAACGGCAGGCCGCGTTTCGATCTCGAGTTCTATGCCATCACCAAGGACGGGCGCTATGCCGGCGCGACGCTGTATTCCGGAGGACGCTTCGCGGTCTGCGATGAGCGGGGGGCCAGGCTCGAAGACGCCGCCTACCTCTTCCGGCGCTGAATTCGCTTAACTTGCGTGGATGTCCGAAAACGCCACGCCGACCCCGTACGAACCTCGCGCCATCGAGCCCAAGTGGCAGTCGCGATGGACCGAGCGCGCCACGAATACCGCAAAACTCGACGCACCGGAGCGTCCGTTCTACGCGCTCATGATGTTCCCCTATCCGAGCGCCGAGGGGCTGCACGTCGGGAACCTCTTCGCCTTCACGGGCAGTGATATATCGGCGCGCTTCCACCGGCTGATCGGGCACGATGTCTTTCAGCCGCTCGGCTTCGATGCCTTCGGCATCCACTCCGAGAATTACGCCCTCAAGGTCGGCGCACATCCCATGGAGCTCACGCCCAGGAATGTCGCGAACTTCACGCGGCAGCTCGAGCGCGCGGGTTTCATGGTGGATTGGCAGCAGAAAGTCGATACCTCGCGGCCCGACTACTACAAGTGGACCCAGTGGGTCTTCCTGCAACTGCATAAGCAGGGGCTGGCCTACAAGAAGGCGGCGGCCGTCAACTGGTGCCCCACCGACAAGACCGTGCTCGCCAATGAGCAGGTGGAGGGCGGTCTGTGTGAGCGCTGCGGCACGGCTGTCGAACAGCGCTTTCTCGAACAGTGGTTCTTTCGTATCTCGGAGTATGCTCCGCGACTGCTGAACAACCTCGACTGGCTCGACTGGTCGCCCATCACCAAGCAGGCTCAGCGCAACTGGATCGGGAAGTCGGAGGGAGCGGAACTCACCTTCGAAGTGGCCGGACACGCGCAGCACATCAGGGTGTTCACCACGCGGGCCGACACGGTTTTCGGCGCGACATATCTCGTCCTCGCGCCGGAGCATCCGTTGGTAGGCGTCGTGACTGGCGATAGTCAGCGCGAGGCGGTCGCAGCCTACCAGGAACGTGCAACGCGACAGGATCTCGTCTCGCGCCGGAGCAGCAAAGACAAGACGGGCGTGTTCACGGGAGCCTACGCCCTCAACCCCGCCACGGGCCAACCCATCCCCATCTGGATCGCGGACTACGTGCTCATGGAGTATGGCACAGGCGCCATCATGGCGGTGCCAGGTCACGATGAACGTGACTTCGAGTTTGCCCAGGCGTTCGGCCTGCCCATCGTGCGCGTCGTGGCCACCCCCGATCAGCAGGCCGATACGCCGCTCGGGACGGCCGCCTTCACCGACGATACCGACGAGTGCCGTCTCGTGAACTCGGGCCCGTTTGATGGGTTGGCGGTGCGCGATGCGAAGCGTCAGGTCATCGCGTGGCTCGCAGAGCGTGGGCATGGCACGGCCGTCACGAACTATCGGCTGCACGACTGGTGCATCTCGAGGCAGCGGTATTGGGGACCGCCGATTCCGATCATCTATTGTGACGCCTGCGGTGCGGTGCCAGTGCCCGAGGATCAGCTGCCTGTGGAGCTCCCATACATTCCCGATTTCAAGCCGGACGACTCGGGGATTTCTCCGCTTGCGCGCCACGAGGAATGGTATCGGGTGCCATGCCCTAGCTGCAGCAAGCCGGCTCGCCGCGAGACGGATGTGTCGGACACATTCCTGGATAGCGCCTGGTATTTCCTTCGCTACCCAAGTGCGACCAGTGACGATCGGCCGTTCGATGCGGAGCGGACAAAGACCTGGTTGCCGGTGAATTCCTACATCGGCGGCAACGAGCACGCGGTGCTGCATCTGCTGTACTCGCGCTTCATCACCATGGTCTTGAAGGACGCAGGGCATATCGCCTTCGAGGAGCCGTTCACCCGGTTCCGCGCGCACGGGATGATCATCCGGGAAGGCGCGAAGATGTCCAAGTCGAAGGGGAATGTCATCAACCCCGATCAGTACATGGATGAGTGGGGCGCGGATGCGTTCCGGATGTACCTGATGTTCCTCGGGCCGTACGAGGAAGGGGGCGATTTCCGCGATCAGGGGATCAGCGGTGTGCGCCGCTTCCTGGATCGGTTGTGGGCCTCTGTCCGCGATGCTCGTGCGGACGGCGCGACGGACGAGGAGGTGCTGCGCAAGTTGCATCGCACCATTCGGAAGGTGGGCGAGGATACGGCCAACCTCGGATACAACACGGCCATCGCGGCGATGATGGAGTACATGAATGTGGTCCGCCGCGGGGAACGGGTACCGCATCGTGCCGAGGTCGAGCCCCTGGTCCAGCTTGTGGCGCCCTACGCCCCGCACCTCGCGGAAGAGTGCTGGGAGGCGCTCGGGCATTCAGCGAGTGTGTTTGACGCCGGGTGGCCCAGCGTTGACGACGCGTACCTCGTGGATGACGAGGTGGAGTTGGTCGTTCAGGTGAATGGCAAGATGCGCGGGAAGCTTCGGGTGCCAGCCGACATCGCCCAGGATGCGGCACTGGCGCAGGCCATGGGCGATGAGACCATCGCCCGGTTCGTCACGGGAACCCCGAAGAAGGTGATTTTTGTGCCGAAACGATTGCTGAATCTGGTCGTTTGATCTTCGTTCGGTCGTGCTGTCTGGTCCACTCCGCCCCGTTTTATAACGGTTGACCACAGTCGCGCAACGTTGGGTGGCATCTGGGCGTTACCTTGGAGGATTCCTGCAGTGATGCCCCGGCGCGTTCCGGGGCATCGTGCCCTTCAGACCCGCCGTTCGCACCGCGAATGCCAGATATTGCGACACCGACGCCTCTGCGTCGGTTTTTCATACAGCCCGCGATCCTTCCCCGCGTGGCCCTGATTTCTCTCACCTCGCTCGCCGCCTGCAAGGAGCCGGTTCGACAGCAGCGCCCAATACCGACGGTCTCAGTCGAGACGGCGGCCAAGGGGCCCCTGCCATACGTCGTGTCGGCGAATGGGCAGGTCGAGGCGAACCGTACGGTGGCCGTGCAGTCGCTGGTGTCTGGTCAACTGACCCGCATCGCGATTGCCGAAGGCAACGAGGTGCGTGAGGGGCAGGTCCTCTTCGAGATCGACCCCCGTCCGTTCCGGGCGGAGCTCGCCCGTGTCGAAGCCACGCTCGCACGGGATGAGGCGACTCTGTCGCGTGCGCGCTCCGACTCGGCGCGCTTTGCCGCACTCGCCAAGGACGGCTACGTCACGAAGCAGCAGCTCGACCAATCCTTTGCCGAGACATCCGCGCTGACGGCGACCGTCGCGGCGGATCGGGCGTCGCTCGAGCGCGCTCGCCTGGATCTCGAGAACACGGTGGTGAAGGCGCCGATCTCCGGCCGCACTGGCCAGTTGCTCTTCCGGGCCGGTGCCCTGGTTCGGGCCTCATCGGACCAGTTGGTCACGATCAACGAGCTCAGACCCGTTCTCGTGCGCTTCCCGGTGCCCGAGAAGGAATTCGAGGAGATGCGCCGGCGTGCGGGTGTGGACAAGCCCTTGTCTGTCCGGGTCACGCCGAACGGCATGGACAGTACCAAGACCATCCAGGGCACCCTCACCTTCGTCGACAACCAGGTCGATCGCGCGACCGGCTCGGTGCTGCTCAAGGCCCGCGTACCCAATGAAGACCGCGCGCTCTGGCCCGGGCAGTTCGTTAACGTCGCCCTGCAGCTCGACGTCGAACCCAATGTCGTCACCATTCCGTCCGTCGCGGTGGTCACCACCGGAACGTCTTCGTTCGTGTATGTGATGCAGGATCACAAGGCCCAGCGCACGGTGGTGAAGCTGGGCCGTCTTGCTGGTACGGTGGTACGGATCGACAGCGGATTGGTTGGTGGCGAGCAGGTGATTGTCGAAGGGCAGACGCGGCTCAGCGATGGCGCGACCGTCCAGCTACGAGGCGAGAATATCAGCCCCCGAGGCGGCGATGCGGCTGGCGGAGGGCGCGGTCAGGGACGCAACGGTGGGAACGGTGGCGGTGGGGCGGCGAACGGTCGTGGTGCTGGAGCATCACAGGGCGGTGGGCAGTCAGGCGGCCAGGGGGGCCAGAGGCCATGAGTGACACGCAGCAGCAGAAGGAGGGGATCGACGGGCCAATGGGCGGCCTGAACATCAGCGAGATCTGGATTCGGCGTCCGGTCATGACGACTCTGGTCATGCTGTCCATCCTGATCTTCGGCATCCTGGCCTATCAGCGCCTGTCGGTCAGCGATCTTCCCACCATCGACTATCCCACCATCACGGTGTCCGCCGGCCTGCCCGGCGCGAGCCCGGAAGTCATGGCGACCTCGGTGGCCACACCACTCGAGCAGCAGTTCGCCACGATCTCCGGCATCGACAACATCACGTCGTCGAGTTCTCAGGGCAGTACGAACGTCACGATCCAGTTCAATCTCGATCGCGATATCGACAAGGCGGCAGCCGACATCCAGTCGGGGATCTCCAAGGCGCTCCGGCAGTTGCCGCAGGGTATCAATCCGCCCTCCTATAACAAGGCGAACGCGGCCGACGCGCCAATCATGATGTACTCGCTCAACTCCGACGTGCTCTCACGGACGGAGTTGAACGAGTACGCCGAGACCTTCATCGCGCAGCGACTGAGCACCATCACCGGCGTGGCGCAGGTGCAGGTGTATGGTTCGGCCAAGTTCGCCGTGCGCGTGCAGCTCGATCCAAGCGCGCTTGCGCAGCGCGGTATCGGTATCGACGAAGTGCAGCAGGCCATCAACACCGGCAACTCCAATTCGCCGGCCGGTGTCCTGATGGGGCCCAATCAATCGTTCACCCTGCAGGCCACGGGCCAGCTCAAGAACGCCGCGGAGTTCCGGGCTCTGGTCGTGGCCTATCGAAACGGCATGCCCGTCCGCCTCGGCGATCTCGGCAACGTGTTCGATGGGCTGCAGAACATGCGCGGCATGAGCGAGCTCAATGGCCGCTCCAACATCTCGCTGGCCATCATTCGGCAACCGGGTGCCAACACGGTCGCCACGGCCAAGTCGGTGGCCGCCGAGATGCAGGAGCTTCTGCCGCAGCTACCGCCGAGCGTGAAGGTCGAAACGATCTTCAACCGCGCCGAGAGCATCGAACACTCCGTGTGGGACGTGGAATTCACGCTGATGCTCACGGTGGCACTGGTCGTGATGGTGATCTTCCTGTTCCTGCGGAACGTCCGCGCGACGATCATCCCCTCGCTGGCGCTACCGTTCTCCATCATCGGCACGTGCATCGTGATGTACGCGCTGGGGTTCAGTCTCAACAACCTCACGCTGATGGCGCTCACACTTGCCGTCGGCTTCGTGGTCGATGATGCCATCGTGATGCTCGAGAACATCGTGCGCCACATGGAGATGGGGAAAGGGCCCCTGCGGGCAGCGCTCGACGGCTCCAAGGAGATCAGCTTCACGATTCTCTCGATGACGCTATCCCTCGTGGCCGTGTTCATCCCGCTGCTCTTCATGCCCGGGCTGGTGGGGCGGCTGTTCCGCGAGTTCGCGGTCACGATCGGTGTGGCGATTCTCGTGTCGGGCATTGTGTCGCTCACCCTCACGCCCATGCTGGCGGCCAAGTTCCTCAAGGGTGGCGAAGGGCATGCCGCGGTCGAGGGCAAATGGCGTTCGGTGGAGCGGGCGTACCAGGCTTCCGAACGGCTCTATGTGAACACGCTGGGCTGGGTCATGCGGCATCGTCCCCTGACCATGCTCTTCGGTGCGTTGACGTTGGCGGCCACGGTGGCCTTGTTCATCGTGATCCCCAAGGGCTTCCTGCCGTCGGAAGACACCGGCCGGTTGCAGGGATCGGTGGAAGGTCCGGAAGGCATCGGCTACGAAGCCCTGTCGGCCAAGCTGCGGGAAGTCGGTGCGATTCTCTCCAGCAATCCCAACGTCAAGTTTTCGATGATGTCGATCGGTGGCGGCCCTGGTGGCAATAGCAACACGGGTCGCATTCAGCTGACGCTCGTCGATCGCTCCGAGCGTCAGCACGTCGATCAGGTGATGCGGGAGCTGACCCGGGCCACGTCGCAGGTGCCGGGCGTGCAGGTGTTCTTCCGCAATCCGCCTCCGATCAACATCGGCGGGCGCCGCGGGAACTCTGCCTATTCCGTGTCCCTGCAGGGGGCCGATATCGCCGAGCTCTATACAGCGGCCCGTGCGCTCGATGCGCGCATGCGTGAGCTGCCGCAGCTCGAGAACGTCTCGAGCGACCTCCAGGTCGGTAACCCGCAGGTTGCGGTCACCATCGACCGCGAGCGCGCGTCCGCCCTTGGGGTGACGGCCAGTCAGATCGAGAACGCCATGTACAACGCCTATGGGCAGCGGCAGGTGTCGACGATTTATACGCAGACCAATCAGTATCAGGTCATTCTCGAGCTGTTGCCGGATTTCCAACGGGACCCGGCGTCGCTGAGCCAGCTGTTCATCCGGTCCAATACGGGCAATCTGGTACCGCTCGGCGCCGTTGCCACGTTTACGAAGGGTGTAGGGCCCCAGTCGGTGCAGCACAACGGCCAGCAGCCCGCCGTCTCCATCTCCTTCAATACGCGTCCCAACGTGGCGCTCGGTGATGCCGTCAATGCGGTGCAGCACGAAGCCGCAGCGGTTCTACCAACGGGCGTCACGGCGGTCCTCTCGGGCGATACGCAGGCGTTTGCGCAGGCACAAAGCGGCCTGCTTGCGCTGCTCGTCGTCGCGATCTTTGTCATCTACGTGGTGCTGGGGATCCTGTACGAAAGCTTCATTCACCCGCTCACGATCCTTTCCGGTCTGCCGTTCGCGGCTGTGGGCGCGCTGTTGACCCTGATGATCTTCGGCAAGGATCTCAGTGTGTATGCGTATGTCGGGGTGATCATGCTCATCGGTCTCGTGAAGAAGAACGCGATCATGATGATCGACTTTGCCATCGAGGCCGAGCGGAAGGAGAACATGAACGCGACCGACGCCATCCTCGAGGCGGCGCGCGTGCGCTTCCGTCCGATCATGATGACCACGATGGCCGCGCTGATGGGCACACTGCCTATCGCGATCGGATATGGAACAGGTGGCGAATCACGTCAGCCCCTTGGCCTGGCGGTCGTGGGCGGTCTGGCGTTCTCCCAACTCATCACGCTGTACGTGACGCCGGTGGTGTACACCTATCTCGACGGAATCGTGAAGCGCGGTGAGCGTCGGAAGGTTGCCAAGGCATCGAAGGCGGCTGCCCGACTGGAGCCGGTGGCGGTGGCAGGCGATTGAAGCGCAAAGCGCGAAGCGCCGTCCCTAGAACTCGATCTGCGTCCCCAACTCCACCACCCGATTGGGCGGGATGTTGAAGAAATCCGTCGCGGATCGTGCATTCCTCGCCATGAGCGAGAAGATGATCTTCCGCCATTTGGCGAGGGTGATCTTGTCGCCCTGCCGGCCCGAGATCGGAATCAGGCGTTCGCGACCGAGGAAGTAGCTGGTCTCCATCGGCTTGCAGCGAATACCCATCTGGTCGACGACTTCAAGGATCTGCGGCACGTTGGGCGTCTGCATGAAACCATAGGACGCGATCACACGCCAGAAACCGTGGCCCAATGGGAGCACCCGCACGCGCTCTGAGGCACTCGTCTCGGGCACATCGGCGGTCTTCACCGAAACCAGAAGGACCCGTTCGTGAAGGACCTTGTTGTGCTTGAGATGATGGAGTAGCACCGGCGGCACCCCATCGTCGTTGCCCGTCATGAAGACGGCTGTGCCAGGCACCCGATGCACCTTCGACTGCGCGACGCCATCGAGGAACAGCCCGATCGGCATCGTGCCTTCCGCAAGGCGCTGCATGAGCAGGGCTCGGCCGCGTTTCCAGGTCAGCATCATGATGAAGAGCGCCACACCGAGGACCATGGGGACCCAGCCACCATGCGCGATCTTCACGACATTGGCGCTGAAGAACACCAAATCGACGACCAGGAACATCGATGTCAACGCCAGGGCCTTCCAGAGCGGCCAGCGGACGCGGATCCTGGCCACCAGGAAGAAGAGGATGCTCGTGATGTGCATCGTGCCCGTCACCGCGATCCCAGAGGACGGGCACTAAGCCGACGTGTTCTTGAACATGAGCACGATGATCAGACAGGCCACGGCGATGAACCAGTTCACCTCGGGGATATAGATCTGTCCTTCTTCACGCTTCGAGGTGTGCTTGATCTCCAGTCGCGGGATGAAGCCCAGGGCGATACCCTGACGGGTCACGGAGTACGCGCCCGAGATCATGGCTTGTGAGGCGACCACGGCGGCCAGGGTTGCCAGCACCAGCAGCGGCAGCAGCAGCGCCTTGGGTGCGAGCATGAAGAACGGGTTCTCCGATGCATCGGGCATGCGCACCAGGAGCGCGCCCTGTCCGAAATAATTGAGCAGCAGGGCGGGAAAGACCATGAGCAGCCAGGCGACCCGGATCGGGCGGCGGCCAAAATGTCCCATGTCGGCGTAGAGTGCCTCGCCACCGGTGATGACCAGCACCACGGACCCGAGGACGAAGAACGCGAGCTTCTCATGCGCCTGCACGAAATGCACGGCGTAGAGGGGGTTCACTGCGGTCAGAATCCACGGCGACTTGACGATTTCGCTGACCCCGAGGGCTGCGATTACCACGAACCAGATCAGCATGATTGGCCCGAAGGCCTTGCCGATGAGGTCAGTGCCAAAGCGCTGTACCACAAACAGTGTCGCCAGAATGACCAGCGAGAACGGGACGATAAAGTGCTCGAGTGTAGGATAGGCGATCTCGAGCCCCTCCATTGCTCCCAGCACGGTCATGGCCGGCGTAATGATGCCGTCGCCATAGAGCAGCGCGGTCCCGAAGAGGGCAAGCGCGACGAAAATGCCGCCTTTTCCGAAGCTCTGTGGCGTGCCCCGCGGGAAGATGAGCGCGAGCAGGGCGAACGTGCCACCTTCTCCCCGATTATCGGCGCGCAGGATGTAGGTCACGTACTTCACGGTGACAACCAGCGTCAGCGTCCAAACGATCATTGAGAGAATGCCAAACACATTTTCCCGCGATGGTTCCAGTCCGTACAGGGGGCTGAAACACTCCTTGATGGAATAGAGCGGGCTGGTTCCGATATCCCCGTAGACGACACCCAGTGCCGTAAGCGTGAGGACTGCCAAGCGTTTACCGGCGGGGTGCTCGTCACGCCGGTGCTCTCCACCGCCGACGGTGGGAAACATCCCGGTCTCGCTTCGAAGCTCCGACCCTGGCGCCGCATCTAGCGCATTGACCGTGCCTGGTTCCGGGGTTGGCCCGGTGGGGTGGCGTAGCAGCTCGGACGGGCGCCTGCTGGGCTCGTCCGAAGGCGTCAAGTCTGCGGTGCTATCCGCGGGAGAACCGGCTTCCCCTGAAGGGGACGGTGTGCGTTGTTCGTCGGCCATTCGTGGTGGTGAGACCAGACAAATGTAATCATCGCTCGCCGAATGGAACTCCAGGCAGGCAACTTCGGATCCGGTACCCAGGTGCAGCAGTCCAGGCATCGACCTTCGGACGTTGACCGCGGCATGAGCGTCGGCAAGCGAAAGGGGGC
>CAZPJX010000016.1:31972-33323 GCA_964586985.1 uncultured Gemmatimonas sp.
CCAAGCGGTCCGCGCCCCCTCAGGTTCTCAAGTCGTATGTACCCGGCACCCTTTCCGGCCGCGCCGTCTAGAGCTCCCGTCCAACAAGGACCGACAACTGCGCCCGGGCGACCCGACTGTCGAGACGGGCCTGGATCAAGGCTTGGCGCGCCTGGTTCAGCGTGGTCTGCGACGTCAGCAGGTCAAGCAACGTGGACGCGCCGAGGGCATACCGCTGCTGCTGCACCCGCAGGTCTTCCTCTGCCGCCGCAATCGCCGCCTGTTGCACCGCGATGCGGGCGAGCGCGTTCTGCAGGGAGCGCATCTGCGCCGTCAGGTTCTGGCGGGCCGCCAACCGGGCATCTCGCGCCTGGGCCTCGGCGTTCCGAAGCACGACGTCGGCCTGAACCGCCTGCTGCTCGCGCGCGAGATTGTTGAAGATCGGGTAGGAGAAATTGAAGGTCATGTTCTGGCGGTTTGGATCCTTCCCGCCGAGCATGAACAGATTGCCACTCGTGAACGCCTTGGAGCTCTGCGTATACGCGTAGTTATAGGTCATCGACAGCGTCGGCATGTACTGCGAGCGCTGCGCGCGACGGCTCGCTTTCGCGGCCTCCACATTGGCTTCTGCCACCAGCACCGCGGGCCCCTGGCTCACGAGGGCCTGCAATTCCTGCTCGGTGGGCATCTGCGGAAGTCCCTCCAGCGTGTCCTCCGGCGAAGCCGTCACGGTGATGGTGGAACCGATGACTCTGGTCAGGGCGGCGTTCGCCACCCGCAGGTCATTCTGTGCCGTCAGCACGGCCAGTTGGGCGTTGCCCATCTGGATGGCCGAGCGCAGGGAATCGGACTTGGTGGCCACGCCGGCCGCAACGCGGGCCGTTGAGGCCTTCAGTTGCTGCTCTGCCTGTTCGAGTTGCGCGCGCGCCGCTGCTTCGGACTCGCGGGCCGCCAGTGCGGCATAGTACTGCTGCTTGACCTGCAGGGCGGCATCGAAACGGGACTGCACGATCGTCGCATCGGCGACATCGGAGGTCGCGCGAACGCGGGCGAGCTCCTGGAAGCGGCGCCCCCCGTCGAAGAGCTCCAGCGAGGTCTGGATGCCATTGTTGTAGTTCCAGGGATTGCCGGTCAGGGGCACCAGCTGGCCCTGGAAGAACTGCACGCCCTGGGTACGCCCACTCGATGCGGTCAGGTTGACGGACGGCACGAAGGACGCCAGTGCAGCGCGGCGTGCCGCACCGGCCGTGCGCTCGAGCCCACGTGCAATCACGGCGGATGGCGCATTGCGCTGGGCCTGCTGAATGGCGTCTGCGAGCGTAATGATCTGCGCTCCATCATCTGGAACGGCAGGGGGTTGAGCAACAAGCGG
>CAZPJX010000017.1:0-33054 GCA_964586985.1 uncultured Gemmatimonas sp.
CCCGACGGAGAATCCACGCATGACCAGACCTCGCAGATCCCGGCATCCCCACGTACGCTCCGGATTCACACTCATCGAATTGCTGATGGTGGTTGTGATCATTGGGATTCTCTCCGCAATCGCGATCCCGAAGTTCCGTGAGACGAAGGCGAAGGCGTATGCCACATCCATCAAGAGCGATCTCAAGAATCTGACGTCTCTGCAGGAGACGTATTTCTACTACCACGAGAGCTATGCGAGTGGGGTGGCAGCAGCGGGGCTGGAAAGTTCCCACGGTGTGAACATCACGATTGGGGAAGCGACGGGGCGCGGATGGTCCGCGTCGGCCACGCATCTTTCGGCGAATCCGCTGACCTGTGCCATATTCTATGGTGATGCGGCACCGGTCGCGCCCGCAACGGAGGAAGGCGTGATCCGGTGTCAGTGATGCGTTGCGGCACTTGACCGGGCCTTCCGATTACCGAGTTCCTACCAGACATCGTTCATGATCCCGATGCGCGCCGGCGTGCCGATCGCTTGCGCGAGTTGGTCGTTCGCTATGCATGCCGCGAATTCGTGAAACGTCGAGATGGCATGATCCACGCGATGGATGGCGGTCTCTGGCTGCATCGGCATATCTGGTTTGACAAGCCGCTGGTGCACCTCGTGAGCATCGATCGCGCGAAGCTTGAGGCTTTTGGCCTGGAGGTCGGCCTTCCACTCGAGCGCCTGCAGTTCAAGCCACTCAAGGATCCGCGTACCGCGCTGCGTCGCAATGCCTGGCATTGGGATCTGGGTGGAC
Organism: uncultured Gemmatimonas sp.; assembly: GCA_964586985.1. Classification (GTDB taxonomy): domain Bacteria; phylum Gemmatimonadota; class Gemmatimonadetes; order Gemmatimonadales; family Gemmatimonadaceae; genus Gemmatimonas. The sequence continues at coordinate 782 of CAZPJX010000017.1, forward strand.
CGGTCTATCCTCCCCATGATCCCCGATTGATCGCGCCGGCTACCGCATCCGACGCGGCGCATGCCAGCGTAATCGCGAAATGATGGTTCAGGTAGCCAGCGCCTGCTCGAGACTCCCGGCATCCTGGCGAATGGCATCACCTTCAGCACGCAATTGCTGCTGCAGCGTAGGGTCCTGCCGGAAACGTCGATAAGCCCGCGCGCGCCATCGGGCACGTCGCAGGCGGTCCCCATAGCGAAGATCACTGCTCGCAGACGGCACCAGGGTCAGCAGGAACAAGAGCGCCCACCACCCACCCGCAAGGGCTGCGACCACGCCGACCTGCGCGGCATAGGCCAGCAGGACGAACACGAGCCCACCCACCATCGTTCGCATTGCCGGCTCATCGCGGGATTGTCCGCTTCGTACGGCCAGGCGTCTCGCAAGCTGCATGGGAATGACGTGTGTGAGACGTCCCCAGGCACCGACAGGAACCAGGAGAAGGGCCCGCAGCGTCTCCCGCAATGCAAAGCGCAGGCCGGCGCGAGCGCCGGGATCGATCGACAGATCGTGCACATCGATCTGTAACGTGTCGAGGCGGGCGCGGAAGGCTCGGACGCGCGCTTCGAATGCCGCCGCCCGTTCGTTCAGGGCGGGATCGCTCCGTTCGCGCAGCACCTCCGCAGCCCGATCAAGACGGCGCACCACGGCCAGCGTGCGACTGAGGGGGACGACACTGTCGTCCAGCGCCGAAGGAGGTTCCAGGAGCGCGGCAACGGTCTTGCCCACCATCTGCAGGCGATCCGCGTCGGCCGGCGAATCGAAGTTGAGCGTCACGGCTTCGAGACCATGGGCCACGAGCGCGGTGAGCGTGGCAACGCCAACCTGCGAGGCCCGGAGGGAATCCACATCCAGCGCCTCGCCCACCTGCACCAGGATACGCGAACGGGGCGTTTCCTTCTGTTCGAACAGCAGGCCAACCGGCACGAGGCGGATGCCGCGCACGCCGTGCGCCTCAGCCGCGTGCAGCGCCATGCGGGCGAGACCGGTACGCAAGGGCGCGAGGTGTGGATCGTCGTGACTCCTGCCCTCCGGGAACACGACGACGACCGCCTCCCGCGCGAGTGCCTGCGCCACGGCATCAAATGCCGCAGCATTGCGGGCGGGATCGGGGGCGTTGCCGGATGACACCCTGCCATCAGTGGCCAGCGCTGCGCCGGCGTTCGTACCTTCATCCGAGACACGGCGCAGCGGCACGACGCCCACAGCAGAAAGCAAGCGCGCTGCCAGGGGGTTGGCGAAGATCGTGGCCTTGGCCGTGAAATGCACCCGACGCGGCACACACCATCCCACCACCAGTGCGTCGACCAGGGCATTCGGGTGATTCACCGCCAGGAACACAGGCCCACGCAGCGGTACCCGCTCCATTCCCATCACGGTGATGCTGCGATAGTACCAGCGCAGCGCGACACCGACGAACGGCTTGCAGATCGCATACAGCATGATTCGCCGGTCTACGGGGCGAGATGGGTCCGGGCGTTCGCTTCGCGCGCCATGGCCTCGCCTTCCTTCGTGTCGACGAGCAGCAGCAGCGCGCCGCCGACCACGAAGAAACCGATTACCCAGAGGATCGCGTTGCGACTGCTGCCGGTTTGTCCGATGGCGAGACTGAAGACCAATGGCCCGAGAATGCCGCCGAACTTCTCGAAGACGGAGTAGAATCCGAAGAACTCTCCGCTCTTGTGCTTTGGAACCATGTTGGCAAACAGCGAGCGGCTGAGCGCCTGCGTTCCGCCCTGCACCGTACCAACGAGGATGGCCAGCAGGTAGAACTCGCGCGCTGTACTGATGCCGTAGGCGTAGATACAGATCCCCGTGTATGCGAGCAGTCCGAGGATGATGGAGCGCTTCGCGCCCAGCCGGCCGGCGAGCGCGCCAAATGCGAACGCGAACGGAATGCCGACGAATTGTACGATGAGGATGGCGGTGATGAGATCGGAGCGTCCAATACCGATTTCGGTTCCAAAGGCCGTCGCCATCTTGATGATGGTCTGGATACCATCGTTGTAGATGGTGAAGGCCAGCATGGCCAGGAAAGCCTGCCGATAGTGGCGCAGTTCACGCAGCGTCTCGCCCAGACGCGAGAAGGCCACGAAGAAGGGATTGGCCGTGCCGCCTTCGTCGGGTTCGAGGACACGGCGCGGCTCCGGGACCCGTCTCAGCACGGGAAAACTGAAGAGCAGCCACCAGAGACCGACGGAGACGAAGGCGAGGCGAACCGGCAGGGTCGCCTGCGCCGGAGTCAGGCCGTCTCCAGTGGGGAGTCCGATCAGGGCAGGATTCGTGATCCATGCCAGATTGATGGCCAACAGTACGCCGCCACCGATGTAACCCATCGCGTATGCGGCGGTGGAGATACGATCGATCTCCTGCTCGTTTGCAATGTGCGGCAGGAGTGACTCGTAGAATGTCATGCTGCCGGTTGCGCCTGCCATTGCCAGAATGAACAGCGTGGAGGCCAGCAACAGGTCACCTTGCTGAATGAAGTACATCCCCAATGTGCTGAACACGCCGATCAGCATGAAGACCGCGAGGAATGGCTTCTTGGCAGCCTTGTAGTCGGCCACCGCACCGAGGATGGGTCCGAGGATGGCTATCAGGACCGCGGCGATGGTGTTGGCGTTGGCCAGGGCCTGTGTTGCGGCTTCCGGTGGCCCTCCGGCTCCCGCCACCGAAATGAAATAGATCGGAAAGACCGCCGTCATGATCACGGTCTGCATTGCCGAAACGGCCCAGTCGTACATCGCCCAGGCGCGCAACTCGGGCCGATGCAGGCCAAGCGCTCCGAGAATGCTGCGTGATGGGGAAGGCACGGGTGAGGCGGTGGTCATGAAAAATCCGGGGGAGCGATGACACACGGGGAACAACGCGAACGCGACCAGGTGGCAGCGGCTGGGGAGGAGCCGCTGCCATTTTGCGCCCGGCGCTTCAGATTCATGGCAGGCGAAAGCGCCGGTCCGGAATTGTCAGGATTGGCAGGGCAGCTGTCCAGTGCGACAGATGCAGAGGTCTCACCAGTATTGGTTCAAGCCCCCGATGCGTTCTCTGTTGCGCGCGTCGCGTTCCGCGACGTTGCTCCTGTTGCTCTCCTCAGCGTGTGATCGGCCGCAGCCGCCTTCCGGGGGCGACTCGGCGGTCGTACCTGTGAGCCCCGAGGATAGCGTGGCGCGCCTTGAGGAACTGATCGAGAGCGGGTGGGAGCCCTCTGCGGGGACGATTCTCGTGCTGCCCACCGCAGATGGTGGGCTGATCGCAGGCTCACTGCTTCGCCCGGAGGCCACCGAACTCACCGTCGCGGACACGAGCGGAATCGGTGCGGCGATTGGCACTGGGCACCTCGATCTCTTTTCACGAAGTGGTCGGATCGGGGGCGCGACATTGTCTGTGGAGGCTGCTCCGAGGACGGAACCGGGATGCACCGCCTGGCCCGTGGCGCGCCTCGCGATCGATGGCGGAACAGTGGGTGCGCCCTGGACAGCCGCCTACCTGGCGGGAATGGTCACGGCCATTCCCCTCGATTCCATCGAGGGACTCGCGGCACGGGATTCGGCTCGTCTCGCAGCCGACCTCACGCGCCTGGCTTCCGGATTACCAGACGATACCAGTCGCACGTTTCGGACTCTGCCATTCGTTGTGTGGCGAGCATGGCGCACGACTGGACTCGACAGCGGGTTCGTCGTGGCCACACTGGTGCGGCGGGTCAACCAGGAGGACGATCCCAAGGAGGAACGGCTTGTGATCGTCGTAAACACGCCCACCAGCGAGGCGAAGAGTTGGCAGGTGGCCTGGCACGAACGGGCGTCGGGTCACGAGGAGGAACTCGTGGTGGCCGAACCGCTGCTGGCCTATCGAACGGCACAGTCGCCCGATCTGCATCTGCTGTTTGGCCGCGATGACGGTGTGGCGCTTGGTGCCGCGGTGCTCACGCGCGCGGCCGGCGCATGGCGTGTGTTGTGGGAAAGCGCCGTGGCGGGGTGTGATTAGCGCCGGACGGAATGCAAGTCCTCCATTTCGAGACAATGCGCTTCTATGTTGACGCCATGACTGCCCCTGCCGCACTGATCGGCACGCTCGACGCGACCTTGGTCGCGCGCGTTGCCTCCGAACTCTCGCTGAACCCGCAACAGGTTCAGCGCACCCTGGTCCTTTTCGCCGAAGGTGCCACCCTTCCCTTTATTGCTCGATACCGCAAGGAAGTCACGGGCGGTCTTGACGAGGTGCAGCTGCGCGACGTACGCGAGCGCGCCGAGTACATCACGGAACTCGAAGACCGTCGTGCCGCCATTCTCAAGAGCATCGACGAACAGGGCAAACTTGATGATCTCCTGAAAGCGTCATTACTGGCCGCTGAGACCAAGCAGGCACTGGAGGATCTGTACCTCCCATATAAGCCCAAGCGCCGGACGCGGGCCATGATCGCGCGGGAGCGGGGCCTAGGCCCCCTGGCCGAGCTGCTTTGGGAGGGTACACTGTCCGACGAAATGGCCGTCTTGAAGGCCGCGGAGTTCGTACAGGTTGAGGTCGATGGCAAGCCGTCCGAGGTCCCCACCGCCGAGGCGGCGCTGCAGGGCGCACGGGACATCCTGGCAGAACAGGTTGCCGAAGATGCCGTGATTCGTGGCTGGGTGCGTGAAGTCACGCGGGCGCAGGGGGTGGTGAAAAGCAGCGTCATCGCGGACAAGAAGACGGAGGACTCCCGATTCAAGGACTATTTCGAATTTTCGGAATCGCTGGGTACCATTCCCAGCCATCGCATGTTGGCGATTCGCCGGGGTGAAACCGAAGGGGAGCTGCTGTGGCGCATCGAGGCGCCGATCGACGAAATCCATGCACGGCTTGCCCACGAGGTGATCGGGAGCCGACGCGCGAGGCAGCAGCTCACGCAGGTGGCCTCCGACACCTACAAGCGTCTGCTCGCACCGGCTATCGAGGTGGAACTGCGTGTCGAGTTGAAGACGCGTGCCGATGATGAAGCGATCACGATCTTTGGCCGCAATCTCGAACAGTTGCTGCTGGCCTCACCTGCCGGCGAGAAGCGGGTCATTGGTCTCGATCCCGGGTTCCGAACCGGTGTGAAGGTGGCCGTCGTGAGTGCCACGGGCGCGTTGATCCATACCGACACCCTGTACCTGCATCAGGAAGACCGTTTCGCGGGCGCTGTGCGCGCCATGGCAACGCGGTTCACACCGGAGTTCATCGCCATCGGCAATGGCACGGCGAGTCGTGAGACGGAAACTCTCACCAGAACGGCGCTGCGCGACCTGGAGGCTCCCCGTCCGCAGGTCGTGGTCGTGAATGAAGCGGGGGCGTCCGTCTATTCCGCGAGTGATCTGGCGCGCCAGGAATTTCCTGAGCTGGATGTCTCGCTGCGCGGCGCGGTGAGCATTGCACGACGGTTGCAGGACCCTCTCGCCGAGCTCGTGAAGATCGATGCGAAGAGTATCGGCGTGGGACAGTATCAGCACGATGTGAATCAGATGCGTCTGAAGCAGCGACTCGACGAAACGGTGGAGAGCGCAGTGAACCGGGTAGGCGTGGAGGTGAATACCGCATCGGCGGCGTTGCTCGGCTATGTTGCCGGTATTGGCCCGTCTCTGGCGCAGGCCATTGTGACGCTGCGCGATGGCAAGGGCGGTTTCACATCGCGGCGTGAGCTCAAGGAGGTACCGCGCCTGGGTGCCAAGGCTTTCGAGCAGGCGGCCGGTTTCCTGCGTGTGCGTGGCGGAACGCATCCATTGGATGGAAGCGCGGTGCATCCCGAGCGCTATTCGCTCGTGGAGCGCATGGCGAAGGACCTTGGCGTGGACGTCGCGGAGTTCATTGGCGCCGATGCCCTGGTGGATCGCATCGAGCTCGCGAGGTATGTGAGCGACGATGTGGGGCTCCCCACGCTGCGCGATATTGTGGCGGAGCTCAAGAAGCCTGGACGTGATCCACGCGCGGCCTTTGAGCCACCCGCATTCCGTGAGGACATCCAGAAGCCCAGTGACCTGCTGTCCGGCATGGTGCTGGAAGGCGTGGTCACCAACATCGTGGCCTTCGGTGCCTTCGTGGATATCGGGGTGCACCAGGATGGCCTCGTGCATGTGAGCCAACTGGCGGATCGCTACGTCAGGGACCCCAACGAGGTCGTGAAGGTCGGTCAGAAGGTCAAGGTGACGGTGCAGAGCATCGATTTGCCACGCAATCGCATTGCCCTCAGCATGCGCAGCGACGGCGGCACATCCGGTGCCCGGGTGGGTGCGGCCGGCGAGGGGGGCACCCGTCGTGACGTGCTGGACCGCACCCATCGCGGGAACCGTGAGGGGCTCGGCGCAGCGCGTTCTGGAAAGCCGGCCACGAAGCCGTTCGTGCCGAGCAAAGGAGCCATCGCACCCAACGGCATTCGGTTCAAGTAATTCGGCGAGGCCTCCGGCAGCCCGTGACGCGTCGTGCTACGTTCTGGCATGACTCGATCACTGAGCCGCCGGCCATTGGTCAGGGCGGTCGTGGGGGTGCTCGCGCTCACGACCGCTTTGAGCGGGCCCAACACCATGGCCGCGCAAACCGCTGCGCCGCCGCGCGTCTTGCTTCCAATCGACTTCACGAATTCCGCCGAGTTCGGTTGGCTGGCCAAGCCGGTGCATGCGAGCCGAGTGCTCGACGATATGACGCAACCGGACAACTGGAAGCTCTCCGGTGCCGGTGCACTTTCGTTCCCCGACAGCGTGCGCCTCGGCGACATGCGCGCCCTGCGGGTCGACATGCACCTCAATCGCCCCCCGAATCTCCCGGAACGCCTTCGACTGCCCGCCGTCAATCTGCGTCGCGCGGTGGCACAGGAAGACTGGCGGGCCTTCAACCGCATTTCCGTCTGGATCCGTCCGGACTATGCCGGTGTGCCGGTGCTGCCGCTGCAGCTCGTCATGCACAACGCTGGAGCCGTGAAGGTGCCCGACCGCTTCAATCGCGAAGGCACGCATGTCATCACATTGCAGAGGAATGGCTGGCAGCAGGTCACCTGGGAGATCGAGCCGCTCGCGCGCGATCAGGTCACCCTGATCGAGATCGGGTACTTCGTGAACCGCATGATTGCGGGCCCAGACGATCGGGTGGCGTTTGAGATTGGTCGGATCGAACTGCAGCAGGTGGATGCCGATGTGCACACCGGATGGACCATGGCACAGGGCCGGTTCGCCTTCAGTCATAGCGGCTATCAGGTGCACAGTGCAAAGTCGGCGATCAGCAGAGGCGTCACCGCGCCCTTCTTCGATGTGGTGCGGGTCGACGACATCGCCTTCGGCGAGAGTGTGCTACGCAAGCCGGTGCAATCGGTGACCACCGCCATCGGGTCATTCCAACAGCTTGATTTTTCCGAAATCACCACGCCGGGCCGCTATGCGTTGCGCGTGGGGAATGCCATCAGCAAGCCCTTCGTGGTGAGCGATACTGCATGGCTTCCCTCGATCTGGAAATCGCTCAACTTCTATTATGGCAACCGCTGCGGCTTTGACGTGCCCGGCATCCATGGCATCGATCATCGGGATTGGTTCGCCACGCTGGGGGGCCAGCGGATCACCATGAGCGGCGGGTGGCATGACGCCGGCGATCTGTCGCAGGGGGTGATCAACACCGGTGAAGGCACGTACGCCATGTTCGCCCTGGCTGAGCGGCTCATGGCCAATGGCGATCAACCAGCGTTGGTGGAGCGACTCATCGAGGAGGCCACCTGGGGTCTCGACTGGGTGCTGCGAGTCCGCTTTGACGGTGGGTATCGCATTGGATTCGGCAGCCACAACTTCTGGTCCAACAACATCGTCGGGGATGGCGACGATCGCGTGGTCGAAGCGAAGAACAATCCCAACGCCAATTACATCGCGGCCGCAGCCGGTGCGATCGCAGCGCGCGTATTACGCACCCGCGATCCTGCCCGCGCGGCGGACGCTCTCCGGATTGCCCGGGACGATTGGGCCCACGCCATCGTTGGCATCGAAGGGCCGTCCACGTGGCATACGCCGGCGTTCGCGGCGTCGCGCATGGAGCTGGCCGGTATCGGCATTACCGCGTCGCTCGAGCTCTGGCGTGCCACTGGCGAAGCGCTCTATCGCGACAAGGCGGTGGAGCTGGCACGTATCGTGACAGCCTCGCAGCAGCAGACGCGCGTGGGCCGTATTCTTCCGCTCTCCGGGTTCTTCTACACCGGTCCCGATCGCGACACGCTCTTTCATCAGTTCCACCGCGCAAACGATCAGGCACCCATCGTGGCACTCACGCAGCTCGTGGAGGCCCTGCCGGCTCATGGCGACTGGATGGGGTGGTACGCCACGGTCGTACGGTATGCCGAGTATCAGAAGCGTACGGCGCGCGTGACGGCGCCTTATGACGTGCTGCCCGCCTATGTCTATCGCGTGGTGGATAGCGTGCAGGTACCGGATTCCGGTGGCCGCTACATGGAGAAGCAGAGCGAGTACGCTGAACAGGTGCGTGCCGGTACACCCATGGGTGACGGCTGGTATCTGCGTACTTTCCCCGTGTGGTTCCAGCGCCGCGGGAACTACGGGGTGTTGCTCTCGCAGGCCAAGGGGCTGTCGGCGGCTTCGCGCATGCGTGCTGATCGTGACGGACTGGAACTGGCGACGCGCCAGGCGGAATGGGTGGTAGGACGGAATCCGTTCACCCAGAGCACCATGTATGGCGAAGGATACGATTGGGCACAGCAGTACAGCGTATCGTCCGGAGATATGGTTGGCACGCTGCCGGTGGGCATGCAGAGCCGCGGTACCAGTGACCTGCCCTACTGGCCTTCACAGAACATGTACGTGTACAAGGAAGTGTGGGTGCACTCCAGCAACCGCTGGCTGTGGCTCATGGAGGATCTGCTGCCTCGCCCCCAGGAGTTCGCAGCCACCGGCAGGCCGGTGCTCACGGGCAGGGAAGTGATCGGCGGAGATCTCGTGCTCCGGCTCACGGTGAGTGGTGCGGGCCCTCAGCGCTATACGCTCCGTACCGACAACCTGCGGCTTCGTTCAGGGGGCCAAGCAACGCAATCGGTGACGCTACGCCCGGGTGTGCCCACCACGTTGACCTGGACCCTCCGTCGTGAGCGCACCGACGCGCCCTGGGTCGCGGTCGCCCTGGAAGCGGGGAGCGGACGACGGGTGGATGCATATGGGAACTGAGCGAGACCGATCGGCGCCATCGTCTCACGTCCATTCCCGGCATTGGAATAGCGGGATGGACCCAGTTCGCCTCGTCCCATCCCAGGCGGGTTTTGAAACAGTGGCTCGGGACGGCGTGTAGGGTTCAGGCGGCTCTGCGTCGTGCACGGTGCGCGGCGTCACCCGTTCCTGTCTCCCTCCTCCAATGACTTCACGACGCGATTTTCTGAGAACAGGCGGCACGGCCCTGGGAGCGTCCATGGGGGCCTCGCTGCTTGCCGGTACGGCGCTGGCCGGTATACCGCGATTGCTCTCCGCCGCACCTGGCGCCGACCCACGAGCGCTCGAGACGTTCACCGACATCGCCAATGTTCGGGAACTCATGAATGCTGCGCTCAACGCCGCGAAGCTGGCCGGGGCCACCTACGCCGACGTGCGCTGCAGCCGCCAGCGGCAGAACTTCGTGTTCACGCGCGAACAGCAGATCCAGCAGGTCGTGGACACGGACACCGTGGGCATTGGGGTACGTGCGCTTGTAGACGGCACCTGGGGGTTTGCCGCTACGCGCATACTGACCACCGACGGCGCGGCATTGGCGGCCCGTGAGGCTGTGGCCATTGCCAAGGCTTCGCGTATTGCCCGGGCCACGCCCATCGAGTGGATGCCCGCACCGGTGGTGGCGAACGGCGTGTGGAAGAGTGCGTATACGCAGGACCCGTTCGACGTTCCTGTTGAACAGAAGGCCGATCTGCTGCTCCGCGCCAACGCGAACGCACTCAAGGCGAAGAATGTCAGGTTCATCTTCAGCAGCTTTTTCTTCGTGAAGGACGAGAGGAACTACGCCAACACCGACGGCACGATCACGAAGCAGGATGTGGTGCGCTCCTGGCCGAACATGCAGATCACCGCGGTGTCCAGCGACTTCACGGACTTCCAGAACCGCGCCAACATGGTCGCCCCGATTGCCCGCGGTTGGGAGTATGTGTTGCAACACGATCTGATCGGCAATGCGCAGCAGTGGGGCGAGGAAGCGGCCGCCAAATTGACGGGCCGGCCCGTAGACGTGGGGCGCTATGACCTCGTGCTCGATCCTACGAATCTCTGGCTCACCATTCACGAAAGCATCGGACATCCCACCGAGCTTGATCGGGCGATGGGCTATGAAGCCAACTTCGCCGGGACCTCATTCATCGCGCCGCCCGACAAGATGCTCGGCACACTCAAGTATGGCCCATCCATCATGAACATCCAGGGCGATCGCTCGCAGGAGGGAGGGCTCTCCACCATCGGATGGGATGACGATGGTGTCAAACCCGATGAGTTCCTCATCGTGAAGAACGGCATCTTCAACGACTATCAGACCACGCGTGAGCAGGCTCCGTGGTTGCGCTGGTGGTACGAGCAGACCAAACGTCCGGTCCGCTCCCATGGCTGCTCGTATGCGCAGGGCTGGGACCAGGTCCAGTTCCAACGCATGCCCAATGTGTCACTGCTCCCCGGAGAACGGGATCTCACCATCGACGACCTCGTCGCGGCTACTGATCGCGGCATTCTCATCCAAGGTGATGGGTCCTTCTCCATCGATCAGCAACGGTACAACGCCCAGTTTGGCGGACAGCTTTTCCACGAAATCAAGGGCGGCAAGGTCGTGGGTGTCCTCAAGGATGTGGCCTATCAGATCCGGACGCCGGATTTCTGGAATAGCATGGATTTGATTGGCGGCAAACGCAGCTATCGGCTCGGCGGTTCGTTCTTCGATGGCAAAGGACAGCCGTCACAGGTGAATGCGGTCAGCCACGGCGCACCACCGGCTCGCTTTCGGAACGTCAATGTCATCAATACCGGGAGGAAGGCCTGATGTCCTATCGAGTAGACAACGGCGCCATTCTCACGCAGGACCAGGCGCAGGCCATCGTCGAGAAAGCTCTCAAACTTTCGAGGGCCGATGCGGTTGATGTGCAGGTGAATAGCTACACCCAAGGCAACATTCGCTTCGCCGACAATCAGGTGAGCACGGCAGGCTCCACCACCGACGCGCAGCTTGGCATCCAGAGTGCCTTTGGCCCCAAGCATGCGGTGGTCACGACCAACGATCTCTCCGACGCAGCGCTTGAGCGCGCGGTGCGCGAAAGTGAACGCCTGGCGAGGCTTGCGCCGGACGACCCGGAAGCCATGCCCCAGTTGCGTGCACAGCAATACACACCGGTCACCGCCTGGTTTGAGGCAACGGCGAATCTCACCCCACAGGATCGCGCGAAAGCCTCCCTGACGGCACTTGATCTCGCGCGCAAGGCGGGAGATCTCAAGGCGGCCGGCTATCTGGTCACCGGGGCCGGTGCGCTTGCCATCGGTAATAGCTCGGGCATGTTCGCGTATCATCGGAGCACCAGCGCGAACTACACGCTGACCGTGCGTACGGCCGATGGGACTGGTTCGGGTTGGGCCGCTGCCGATCACGCTGATTGGACGCAGCTCGATGCTACGCGCGTTGCCCAGGCGGCCGTCGAAAAAGCCCGGCTCTCCCGCAATCCGGTCGCCATCGAACCAGGTCGCTATACGGTTATTCTCGAACCGCAGGCTGTGGGCGATCTCGTGCAGCTCCTCTCCATCTATGCCGATGCCCGCAGTGCCGACGAGGGACGCAGTCCCTTCGTGAAGCCAGGTGGCGGCAGCAAGATCGGCGAGAAGATCCTCGACGATCGGGTCACCATTTTCTCCGACCCTGCCGATCCGCAACTGCGGGGACGGCCGTGGGATTTCGACGGACTGCCTTTGGACCGGCAGACGTGGATCGAGAAGGGCGTGCTCAGGCAGCTCATCTATACCCGCTTCTGGGCGAAGAAACAGGGGAAGACAGCCACTGGTGGGCCCAGCACCTTCAAGATGGCGGGCGGTACGAAATCCGTGGATGATCTGGTGAAAGAGACCACGCGCGGCATCCTTGTCACGCGCCTCTGGTATCTCCGCGAGGTCGATCCGCGCACCGTGCTCTACACCGGGCTCACCCGGGACGGCACATTCCTGGTGGAGAATGGCAAGATCACCAAGTCACTTCGCAACTTCCGATTCAACGAGTCTCCACTGTTCCTGCTCAACAATCTCGAGGAAATCGGACGTGCCGAACGGCTGGCCGGCACGGAGCAAGGTGGCGATGTGGTGATGCCCTCCCTCCGCGCGCGCGACTTCAACTTTACCTCGCTTTCTGATGCGGTCTGATGGTGCCGGGCACCGGTCAACACGATCGTAACGGAGCGGGGTCGCAAAATAGCGCAGGGGTGAAGCCACGTCGGCTTCACCCCTGCGTCTTGTCCGGAAGCGACGTGCCTACTTGCCCGCGACCTTCTGCACCTGCTCCATCACCCGCAGCAGGTTGCCGCCCCAAATCTTGTCAATCTCGGCGTTGGTGTAGCCACGGCGTACCAGCTCCGCCGTCACGTTGACCGTCTCGCCGGCGTTGCGCCAGCCGTCCACACCGCCGCCGCCGTCAAAGTCGGAGCTGATGCCCACGTGGTCGATGCCGATGCGCTTCACCACATAGTCGATGTGATCGACAAAGTCCTTGACGTTCGCCGGCGGATCGCTCGGATACCGGCGCGCCGTGATGTCTTCCTGCCCGGCGAGATAGGCGTTGCGCTTGTCATTCGGTAGGGCCTGGATCTGGGCCTGCTGCTCCTGACGCCCCGTGGCCGTGATCCCGTACTCCTTGCGCAACTGTTCCATGGCGGCCGCGCGGGCCTCTTCCCGTGGAATGTCGCGCTTGGGGTCACACTTCACATAGCTGTTGAACGCCACGAGCTGGACCACACCACCGTTCTTCTTGAGCGCGTCAAGCTGCTCGTCGTCCATGTTGCGACTGTGATTGCAGATCGCGCGCACGCCTGAGTGCGACCCGATGATCGGCGCCTTGCTGATCGCGATGGTCTGCATCATGGATTCCTTCGACGGATGCGAGACGTCGATCATCATGCCTACCCGATTCATCTCGGCGATCACCTGCCGACCCAGCGGGCTGAGGCCGTGGTGCAACCAGACTCCGTCACGCTCACCGGTATTGGAGTCGGAGAGCTGGCTGTGTCCGTTATGCGCCAGCGACATGTACCGACCACCGCGATCATAGAACTTCTTCACGTTGGTGATGTCGCTCCCGATGGGGAAGCCATTCTCGACTCCGATGAAGATCACTCGCTTGCCCGCTGCGTGAATGCGACGGGCATCGGCGGCGGAATAGGCGATCTCGGCTCGCGTGGGCGCGAGCTTTTCGGTGAGCCGGTGGATGGCGTCGAACTTCTCGATAGCCTGCGCATTGGCGCGGGCAAAGCTGGCTTCATCGAGCGTTGGGGACTGGCCCACGTACACCACGAGGAAGGCCGCGGCGAGGCCGCCTTCTTCCATCTTCACCAGATCCACCTGCGTGCGCGGCAGCTTCTGCGCGTAGTTGGGGCCGGTCTCGGTGAAGTTCGCCGGCGAGATATCCACGTGGGTGTCGATCGACAGGACCTTGGCCTGGATGGCCTTGGCCCGGGACATCACCTCGGCTTCGTTGGTGACCGGCTTGCCTGACTGAGCGCCAAGCGCTGCGGCTGAAACGAACGTGAGGGGAATCAGTGCACCCAGGGACGCAACTGCGCGCCGGAATGGGCGAAACGCCATATGGAATGTCGTCATGTTCCGTGTTGGTGAGAGATCACGCCTGCAAGGACGATACGTGCCGGTGGGGTGCCACGCTGCATGAATGATACACCGGAATCATAGAGGCCTGCCGAGCGCCGCCGGTGCCGCAGATCGCCCGCTGGCCCCCGCCAGGACGAGAAGCGTGAGGACGTAGGGCAGTGCCAGAAACAATTGATAGGGTACGTCGCTCCAGCCCATCGCCTGAAACAGCGTCTGCAGAGAGTTGGCAGCGCCGAAGAGCAACGCAGCACCCGCCACGCCCAGCGGTTGCCACCGTCCCAGGACCACGATGGCAATCGCGATGAAACCGCGACCCGCCGACATTCCCTCAACAAACGTCCCGGCTTGTGCGAGTACGAGTGTGGCACCAGCCAGCCCCGCCATCGCACCGGCAAAGAGCACCGCGAGGGCCTGATATCGACGTGGGGCAATGCCGGCCGCTATGGCGGCTTCAGGATATTCCCCAATGGCACGCAGGGCGAGACCGGCGTGGGTGCGCCGCATCCACCACGCGAGCAGGACGGCCGACGTCACGGCGAAATAGCTCATCGCAGACTGTGAAAAGAAGGCCGGACCAACGACGGGGATGCGCGCGAGTCCGGGGATGGTCAGCACGCTGGCCGTTGGCGTCGTGAGTGCGACGCCGGCAGCACCGTACACTGAGCGATACAGCGTGCCGGTCAATCCCAAGGCAAACAACGTGATGGCCGTACCGGTGATGATCTGATCGGCGCGCATCCCCACGGTGAACCACGCGAACAGGGCGGCAATGGCCATCCCGGCCAGCGCGCCTGCCAGGAACCCACCACCGACACCCAGCACGCCGGCGGCAACGGTACCACCTAGGGCGCCCGCGATGATCGAGCCCTCCAGGCCGATGTTGATCACACCCGCACGTTCACTCACACATTCCCCCAACGCCGCCAGGGCCAACGGGGTTGCGGTGCGTACGGTGGACTCGAGAAATGCTGTCCCGACATCGAGGCCCTCCAGGGCACCGATAAAGAACCCGCTCATGGAGCCGCTCCCGCATCGCTCGTGGCCCGCACGCGCCAGCGATCCACCCCAACCACGAGGAGTATCAGCACCGCTTCCACCACCGACACCACCACACTGGGGACACCGGCATCGCGCTGCATCGCGTTGGCGCCGGCCTCGAGTGCGCCGAAGAGCAGCGCGGTGGCCAGGACGCCAATGGGATGCAGGCCGGCCAGCAGCGCGACGGCAATGGCGGTGTAGCCATATCCGGGAGAAAAGTTCTCGTACAGTGCGTAGGTGATGCCCAGGTATTCCACGGCCCCACCCAGTCCGGCCAGCAGTCCGCTCAACAGGAAGACGAGCAGCAGGGTGCGTGTCACGCGGATCGCCCCTGCGGATTCCGCCGCGCGCGCGTTCGCCCCCACGGCACGGACGCGGAACCCTCCTGCGGTCTGAAACAACCACCACCAGAGCGCGGTGGCCACAATCGGCAGAATCACCACACCCGCATGGAGCCGGGTGCCCTCGAGCAACACCGGAAGCTGCAGCGAAGTCGGGAGTGCGGCCGACTGTGGGTTGATGCGCTGCGGCTCCTGCAACGGGCCGCGTACCAGCCACCCGGTGAGATTGAGTGCCACGAAGTTGAGCATGATCGTGCTGATCACCTCGAGGACGCCGAACTTGAGGCGCAGGACCCCGGCAATCAACGCCCACAGTGCACCGGCCACGGCCCCACCGCAGAGCATGAGGGGAATGGCTACCAATGGCGACGTCGACCCGAGTGGCACGGCCAGAGCGGTCGCGGCAGCGGCGCCCACCAGCAGCTGTCCCTCTGCTCCGACGTTCAGCACCCCGGCGCGAAAGGCCAGCGCCACACCCAGTCCGGCAAACCCCAGTGGCACCATGCGCACGAGTGTCGCCGAGGTAATGGCATACCACGAGCCGAATGCGCCACGCAGGAGCGCCGCGAGCGCGGGTACGACCGCATGGCCGGTAAAGACCAGTAACACGGTGAGCAACACGAGGCCCATCGCCAATAGAATGAGAGCCTGCCCGGCCGCCTGCCCCATGCGCCGCATCATTGCGTACTGATTCACGTGCCGGTTGGCGTGCCGGTTGACACCATTGACGTGCCAACGCCAGCATCCGCACGGGTGCCCGAGCGAGTATTCGCCCCGAGCATCGCGTGTCCTACCGCCTCGCGGTCCGCAGGGACCTCGGCGACTGTTCCGTCGCGCACGACGTACACACGGTCTGCCAAGGCCAATACTTCATCGAGGTCGCTGCTATAGAGCACCACTGCCGTCCCACGGTCCCGCGTTTCGCGAAGGGCCTGCTGTACCGCGTGTGTGGCTCTGAAGTCGAGCCCCCTCGAAGGATTCTCCACCACCAAGGCGGGCGGCATATCTCCCAGCTCGCGGGCCAGGACGAACTTCTGCTGGTTACCGCCCGACAGCGTGCGCACCGGCACGTCCGCGCTTGCCGCGCGCACGTCGAACTGTCTCAGCAGTTCCGCGGTGCGACGTCGGAAGGAAGGCCAGGACAGAGGGCCCCGTCGTTCGCCTGCCCCGCGAAGCGCAACATTCTCGTACAGGGGCGCATCCAACAGCAGCGCGTCGCGATGCCGGTCTTCTGGAACGAACCCCACGTCCATCGGACGCGTCACCGTACCGCGTGTGGGTGTGAGACGTCCGGTCAACAGGCGCAGCAGCTCATGCTGCCCTGCGCCCTCTACGCCCGCGATCCCGACGATTTCCCCGCCTCGAACAACCATGCTGGCGCGATCCACGCGTTCGATGCCGTAGTTGTCCTGCCACGTCACATCATGCAAAGCGAGCACCGCGTCTGGCGTTGCCGGTCGCGCGTCGCCGCGATGGTCGTCGCTGTCCATCCTGGCACCGCCCGTCGGGTGTGTTTCCGCCGTGTCATGGATTTCTCGCTTGCCGCTCCACAGCACCGGTGGCATTTCCGACACGGTGGCCGGCGATTCGCCCGGTGCCGTCGTGCCGTGGTCTGCCTCTCCCAGCATGGCAGCCGCCAGTTCCATCTCTGTGGTACGGTGGGCCTGGGTCGAGAGCATGCGGCGACCGCGATGCAACACCGTCACATCATCGGCCACCGCTAAAGCATCCCGCAGCTTGTGGGTGATCAGCACCACGGCATTTCCCGCATCGGCAAAGCGGCGAACCCAGGCCAGCAACTCCTTGGCTTCAGCCGGCGCAAGTACCGCTGTCGGTTCATCGAGAATGAGCAGCCGCACGTCGCGGGCAAGGGCCTTCACGATCTCGCAGCGCTGCTGTGCACCAACCGAAAGCGTGTCCACCCGAATTTCCGGATCCAGGGCGAGGCCGGCGCGCGCGGCGACCTGACGTACGTGTGCGGCGGCGTGCTGCGAATCGAACAGCCCATGTCCACCCAAGGTCACGTTTTCCGCTACCGTCATGGCCGGCACCAGCGTGAAATGCTGATGTACCATCCCAATGCCCACTCTCAGGGCATCAGCGGGTGAGTGCACGATGAGTGGTGCATCACGCCAGTGCATGCTGCTCGGTGTGTCACCTTCACTGGGTGTCAGCAGGCCGAACACGATACGCATCAGGGTGGTCTTTCCCGCTCCATTCTCGCCAAGCAGCGCATGCACCGTTCCTGCACGCACGAGGAACGATACGTCATGCAATGCTTCCAGCTCACCGAAGCGGCGGGAGATATGGGCGAGCGACAGCAGGGGCTCGTGACTCGGCGGTGAGGGCGAGTCGGCCGACGTTACGCTGCCATCGGCGACCGTTCCATCGCGTATCACGAGCCCGTTGGGAGATGCAGAAATGCCCATGGGAGGTCGAACCGGGCGGCGAGCCATGCGCCCACGGCCTGCACGCCCAGGGTCTCCGTGGCGTAGTGGCCCGCATACACCACGCAGAGATCATGTTCGATGGCTTCGACGGTCGTATGATGCGGCCCTTCACCAACAATCAGCGTATCGACGCCCTTTTCGCGTGCCTCACGGAGCGTCTCGGATGACGCACCGCCACCGGTGCAGAGGGCCCAGCGCCGCGTGATACGCCCTTCTGTGGGTAGCGAAGTGCGCACCTGCCCTCCATATCGGGCGGCAAACGCTTGTACGCGATCGACCACTGTGGCCGTCGATTCGTCTGTGGTTCCGGTAAGGCCGATGTCGATGGACTTGTACCGCGCGAACCCCCCATCGGGGGTGAGATTGAGCGCACGCGCGAGCTGCGCGTTGTTGCCGAACTCTGCGTGCAGGTCGAGGGGCAGATGCGAGGAGTAGACCGCGATGTCGTTGCCCAGCAGCATGCGGAACTTCTCGTACGTCACACCCACGAGCGGCTGCGCACCGCTCCAGAACAACCCGTGATGCACGATGAGGAGATTGGCACCCCACACGGTGGCCTCGGCAATCGCGGCCCGCGACGCGTCAACCGCCACGGCAATACGGTGCACGCGCCCACGGTTGGCCACTTGCAACCCGTTCATCGCAGGGCCGTAGTCCGGGACATCGGCGGTACAGAGCGCGGAATCCAGCGCAGCGACGATATCCTGAAGCGAAGCGGATGGAGTCATGACATGGGCGACTTTGGTGACGAGGACGGTGGATTGCCAGCGGGAGCGGATCCCATTGGTTGAGGCTCATCCGCCCCCTTCAGCACATCCGACAAGGCATGAAAGGTGCCGGCCTTCAGCAGGGCGCCCACCGAATCGACGGCGGCGCGCGCCGACGCGGGGATGCGATCGGCCAGCGCAGCATTGAGCTCGAGACGCACGACGTCGTCCTTCACACCCAGATTGATCACGCGGCCGCTGAAAGTTCCACCCAGGACTTCTCGCCCGATGAGCATGAAGGCCTTCGGCAGGTCGATCACGACACTCCCAATGATGACATCCGGGGCAACGTCATTCTGGTTGGCATTCGATCCGAAGGCGAGCACGTTCTTTTCCTTGACCGCCTGAAAGACTCCGAGACCGGCCGCGTCGGCATTCTGGAAGATCACGTCCACGCCGCGCGCGATCTGCGCGAGCGCCTGCTCCTTGCCCGCGCTCACATCGTCCCAGTTGCCAATGTAGGACGTGATGACCTGGACTTTTGGATTGACAGCCTTTGCACCCCGCGCGAAGGCTTCAAAGCTGGCCTTGACGGGTGGGAGTTCAGTGCCGGCGATCAGTCCAATCCTATTGGTCTTGGTGACGGCGCCAGCAATCATGCCTGCCTGATAGGACGCCTCCTCGAAGAGAAAGGCGACACCTGCGACGTTGGGACCGGTGACGCGCCCCGAGGTGACGATGTAGATGGTGTTGGGGTAGCTGGGGGCGACTCGGCTCGCCGCATCCTGAAACTCGAAGCCATGCCCGAAGACCAGGCGATAACCCTGGGCGCCGTACTGTCGGAAATTCTCCTCGAATTCCGCCGGCGTCTTTGTCTGGATGTGTGAGATCTCCGCCCCCAGGCTGTCGCGCAATTCGAGCAGTCCCTCGTAGGCGCTTCCGTTCCAGGACTTGTCGGAGACCGGTCCTGGCGTCAGCAATGCAACACGCATTGGGCTACGCGCGGGATCCTTGGGCGGTTTCTTGTCCGACCCGCACCCGGCGAGCAATCCGAGCAGCGCGGCGCCGCCGAGAAGCGATGTCTTCACAATCCTGTAGTTCATAACATATGGCGTTGTAGTGGCTTTATACTGTTAGTCTACTGATACACCTAACAGGTTAAGAACACGCTCCAGATCGTCATTCGAGAAGAACGCAATCCGGACCTCGCCTTTGTCCTTGGCCGTAAGGGCGAGAGTGACGCTGGTCTGGAGTCTCCGTCGCAGCATTTCCTCGATCTGTCGGACCACTGCCGCCGAGGCGCCAGCCGGCAAGTGCGGCGCCGCAGTGCCGGAGTTTGCTTTCCGGCCAGCCGCGGGTGGCGTCGGCCGACCCACCTTTACGCGTCGCTCGACCTCCCTGACGGACAATTGCTGCGTCACCGTTTCTCGGGCGAGATCGACAATGGCGCGCTCCGTCTGCAATGGCAGCAGAGCGCGGGCATGCCCCGCCGAGAGCTGCTTTTCCTGGAGCATGCGCCGCACCGAGGCCGGAAGTTGCCTGAGCCGCAGAGCGTTTGCGACGGTCGAACGGTCCTTTCCGACAACCTCTGCGACCTCCTGGTTGGTAAGACGGAACTCGTCAATGAGGCGCTGATACCCGTCAGCCTCTTCGATGGGATCGAGATCTGCTCGCTGCAGGTTCTCGATCATCGCGAGGGTGAGCAGCGTTTGGTCATCCACCTCCCGGACCAGCGCCGGGATCTCTGTCCAGCCCAAACGGCTGGCGGCTCGGAACCGGCGCTCCCCGGCGATGAGCTCATACCCCTGACCCGTGGGTGCTGGCCGTACGGTAATTGGCTGGAGCAATCCGTTCACCCGCAAACTTGCTTCCAGATCCGCCAATTCCTCGGGCCGAAACTCCTGACGTGGTTGAAATGGATTGGCGCGAATCTGGGAGAGCGGTACGCGAAGCAGGGAGTTTTTTCCTGGCGCTACCTCTTTGCTGGCCTCTGGCCCTTCGGTAGCTCGCGAGCTCCGGGCTTCCTCGGCGGGAGCGGGGGCGTGGGCGGGGGCGGCATCCGCTGGTGCTGGCTTCGGCTCTCGACGTGCGAGGAGCGCATCGAGTCCGCGACCGAGTCGGCGAGGGGGTTCGGGTGTCATCGGTGGGGTATCAGGCGTTGCGTCGGTCGATCATTTCGCGGGCCACGGCCATGTACGCTTGTGCGCCAACGGAGGCGACGTCGTAAACCACGATGGGCTTGCCGAAGCTGGGAGCCTCCGCGAGTCGAATGTTCCGTGGAATCACGGTCTGGAACACCTTCTCGCCGAAGTGCGCTCTGGCATCCGCAGCAACCTGGCGTGAGAGGTTGAGGCGGCTGTCGAACATGGTGAGCAGGACGGCATCCACGGTGAGGGTGTGGTTCACCGAGTCCTGCACGCGCTGGACCGTGCTGAGTAGCTGAGAGAGGCCTTCGAGCGCGTAGTACTCACATTGCAGGGGAATCAGCACCGCATCGGCGGCCACGAGCATGTTGAGCGTGATCAGGCCAAGTGAGGGGGGGCAGTCGATGAGGATGAAGTCGTAGCGCTCGCGGACGGGGGCGAGGGCTTCACGCATCCTGCCGAGTCGATCCTCGGCATCAACAAGCTCCACCTCAACTGCAGCGAGGTCTGGTGTCGCGGGGAGCACGTCCAAATGGCGAAACTGGACGCTGCGCACCAGTGCCTGGTCGATGGAGGCCTGCCCGAGCAGGACGTCGTAGGTGTCGAGCGAAAAATCGTCTCGGGCGAGGCCGCAACCAGAGGTGGCATTCCCCTGAGGATCGGCGTCGATGAGCAGCGTACGCTGCTCCGCGACAGCGAGCGAGGCAGCGAGATTTACGGCGGAAGTAGTCTTTCCGACTCCGCCTTTCTGATTGGCGATGGCGAGGATGCGTCCCACGGGGGCTGGCTGAAGGGGCGGCGCGAGGACGCGTAGTATAGGACCAAGGCGGGCTCCGAACCATGGTGGGCGATGCATTCCCTGGTATTTCGTGGTGCGCAGGGCCTCGGGCCTCTATTTGCGCGCATTCACCGCTGGGTCGGCAGGCAGGTCTGCCATCGTTTCACGTGAAACGGAACCAGTGGCATGCTTGGGGGAGGCTGCGAAGCCCGAACACGTGTTACTCGGGACTGCCCTGAGTCAGGTTTCACGTGAAACCGGATCGAATGCAAGAGGGCCCGATCTTATGATCGGGCCCTCGACTCTGCCAAACCAGGGCTCCCTGGATCAGCGCTTCTCGAAGCGCCAGCGGGTCATCACGCTGACCGCCACCGTGGTCGTGCCCTCTGCGACCGGTGTGGGAACCCCTGCGTCGTAGGCCTCAGACTTGGCCATGGCCATCATGGGACGAGGCATGGGTTGTTCAAAGTCGTTGATGGAGAGCTCGAGCAACTCCACTACCCTGCCCCCCGCCGCCAACGCGGCGATCTCTGCCTGACGCTTCGCCGAAGCCACCGCCTGTGTCAACGCGGTCTCCTGCGCCTTGCTCCGATCCTTCACCAGAAAGTCCAGGCCCGCAACGCGGTTGGCTCCGTTTGTTAGACCTGCGTCGATAATCTGTCCGGCCTGCTCGAGCTTATCGGTTTCCACCTGCACGATGTTGCTCACCCGGTACCCATCGATCACCACGCGCCTCTCCTTGTCATCGTAGCGCTGCACCGGAGAGACATTGTAGTTGAGCGTTTGGATCTGCGCCGCTGGAACGCCCAGGCCGCGAATGGCCGAGAGGATTGCCGCCTGCTTCTTGTTGTTCTCCTGCGCCGCGATCGCAGCGGTTCTGGCCTGTGTCTCCACGCCCACCTGCACTCGCGCGCGGTCAGGCGTGACCTGCACTTCACCCCTCGCGGTCACGTTGATCGAAGGAGGCGGCTGTACAGCCACAGCCTGGGCCGCCACGATACGAGGAGAAACCGCCACCAGACCAGCGGCGGTCATGGACACCATCGAACGCGCGGACACAAAACGACGCATATGGGAAAACCCTCAGAGGGAATGGTTGAACTGCCGGACGTATCGTATGCCGCGGATGCGCTCGCAGTCTGCGCGCTGCCCCACCAATCCGGCATGACGATCCGCTCCATACACCTGGGAGACGCCAATGTCTCGGATTCTTGCACACCACACTCCGAGGTCATCCCACGAGCGGTTGGTGGTTGTGGGGGGGGCGTTTGGCGCTCGAAATGGAGCGCCGTGGGCGGGCGTGGGCTATTCGCTCCCATCGATGGGCGATTCGCGCGCGCATCGGCGAATACTGAATGAAGCAGAGGTGGGACGAAACGGAAACGGCTAACTCATGGAATCACGCGCTATAACAACAGTATTGCAACAGTATTAAAACATAACACGGCAAATTGTGAATATATTCTGGTAATCACAGTCTGTATCCGAAAGCCGGGGCTATTCCGTGAGGTATTGCGCGAATCTGACAAGTCTCCACTGGCTAGTTCGGGATGGCAGTGACGGTGTGTGCCGTTCGTCTGTGAACTATAGAATGCCCTGGAGCCGTCCGCAGCGCGCCGCGTGAGGAATTGTGGGCTCCACATCCTTGTCAGTAGAACCGCCCCCGCCCCGCGTCCCCAGGCCCCCCCGCCCCCCACCAGCCCCAGACGCTGAACGAACGCCAGTCCCTACTTCCGGCGAAGCTCCAGCATCAGGTTCTGCAGATCGGACGGGCTGATCCCGGGGATCGCGCTCGCCTGAGCCAAGGTGCTCGGGCGCAGACGAGCCAGTTTCTGCCTGGCCTCTATGGACAAGCCCCGCATGGCCGCGTACTCGAGCGTGGGGGACAGCGCGACGGCGCCCTGCGCCGCCAGGCGCTGGGCCTGCAGACGCTCCCGGTCGAAATAGCCCGCGTACTTGATTTCGAGTTCTGCGCCCACCACGGCATCGCGCGGCAGCGCATCACCAACGCCCGCGGCGTCAAAGAGGGATTGCAGGGAGACATCATGACGGCGCGCCAGTTCAATGGCACGTACGGCGTGCGCCAAGGGGCGGGATCCCGCCGTCGCAAGAATGGGATCAGCGAGGTCGGGACTCATGCTGGTGGTCTCCGCCAGGCGCAGTGCGGCGCGCACTGCACCGAGGCGGGCGTGCAGAACGCTCAGTTCCTTCTCATTCCACAGCCCGGCAGATTCGGAAATCGCCCCGAGGCGCGAGAGCGCATTGTCCTGTCGTACGGTGAGCCGAAACTCGCTGCGCGAGGTGAACAACCGATACGGCTCATCAACACCCCGCGTGACGAGATCATTGATCAGGACGCCGATATAACTCGTCTCTCGGCCCAGCACGATGGGATCACGCTCCTGCGTGAATCGCGCGGCATTGAGTCCGGCCACAAGGCCCTGCCCTCCTGCCTCCTCATATCCCGTTGTTCCATTGACCTGCCCTGCGAAGAACAGGCCGTCAATCGCACGCGATGCCAGTGATGGCCAGAGCTGCGTCGGGGGATAATAGTCGTACTCGATCGCATACCCGGCCCGCGTCATGCGCACCGACTCAAGCCCCGACACACTCCGCAGGATAGTCAGTTGCACGGCAGCTGGGAGCGAGGTCGAGAGTCCATTCACATACAACTCACTCGTGTCGTGACCCTCAGGCTCGAGAAAGAGCTGATGCCGATCCTTGTCCGGGAACTTCACCACCTTGTCTTCGACACTCGGGCAGTAGCGAGGACCACGCGAGGCAATCGCACCACCATAGAGCGCCGACTCATTGATATGTGCAGAGATGAGTTCCGTGCCTGCTGCCTCCAGCCATCCCAACCAGCAGGGTAGCTGCGGCGGGTGACGCGTCGAGCCATCCGCGGCAACGCGTGGACTCGTCCAGAAGTGCGACCATGCATAGTCGAACTGTGCTATCTCACTGTCCTGTCGATCGAAACGCGCATAGTCCACACTGCGCCCATCAATCCTGGGTGGCGTCCCGGTCTTGAAGCGTTCTGTGGTCAAGCCTTCCGCATCGAGTTGCTGGCCAAGATGCACCGATGGGGCCTCTCCGGCGCGGCCGCCACTGATACGCGTCTCCGTGCCGATATGAATCGTGCCGCGGCCAAACGTCCCCGTGGTGAGCACCACCGCGCGCGCACCAAAACGTCGTCCCTCAGCCGTCTCGACACCGGCCACGCGACGGGCACCGCCATTCCCCGTTGCATCGAATAGCAGACGGGAAACCATTCCCTGCAGGGTGGTCAGGAGCGGCTGCGCCTCCAGCAACTGCCGCACCGCACGTCGATATAGTCCGCGATCGCACTGTGCACGCGGCGCCCAGACCGCAGGCCCCTTTCCGCGATTGAGCATCCGGAACTGCACCGTCGCTCGATCGGTCGCCTGTGCCATGATACCCCCCAGTGCGTCGATCTCGCGCACCACGGTCCCCTTGGCGATCCCGCCGATGGCGGGGTTGCAGGAAAGTTGTCCGATCTGTTCCAGCGATCCGGTGATCAATGCGACCTGGACGCCGGAACGAGCTGCCGCAACGGCTGCTTCGGTGCCGGCATGGCCTCCGCCGATGACAATCACATCGAAGGACGCCTCGAACGAGGCCTCGGACGACACTTCATCAGACCCCATGCGTCCACCTCCCCTCAAAACGAGCTCCACTCGGCGGTAGTATTCGGCATGCCGCTGAATCTGTCACACACCGCCCCTACGCTCTTCATTCGGAAGAGCGCTTTCGAACGGGCCCACCTCACCCGCGCCTGGTTCGACCTTGCCCTGAATCTGACGGCCGATGAATTCCGTGTCGAAGGCGCGCTCGTGGCCATTGGACCGCTCGTGGGTGAGGAGAGCCTGGGCGATCTCATCGTGCGGCTGGAAGAGGCAGGCCTTGTGTACTTCGAGGACTTCTTCGAGCTGAGCGGCAACTGGCCCGAGTGGCTCCACCTGTATGCGTCAGGTCCCAGATCCGGTGCCTGATGGGAAGCTCTTCGGGTTCTCGGTCGGCAGACCAGCACGGGACAGGGACTGGGTCCGGGCGCGCGCCGCGTTGGCCTGGGTCCAGGCCCGCCGCCGCTCCCGATCGCGCGCCACCCAGGCGTCGCTGCGGCGGAGCAAGCCCTCCCAGCCACAGGTGACGCACCAGCTTCGCCGACTGCGGGATGTGGATCCGAAGATGCGCCACCAGCCGTTGCGTTCGACGGCCTGCGTCTCGCCGTCACAGATTGGACAGCGGTCACCCTCGGTGATCATCCCGAGAAACACGGATGTCAACAACCAGAACATCGTGGCCTTGAGCGAGAGTGCAATCGCGATGAACAGCAGCGCATCCGACCAGGTCCAGGTACCGGGCATCAGAGTCGCTGCTCCACGTCGGTCCAGAGTTCTGTATAGGCAATGCCCTGCTCCACCCGATCGATGACCACGTCGGTACCCACGGCCACGGCGTTCCCATCCATGCTGCGAGCCGGCAGGCGGTAGCTCAGTCCGTCGAGCGTGTACGAGAGCTGTCCGGCCTTCTGGGCAGAGACGGCTTCGGTGATTTGCGCGAGGGTACCCTGAAGCAAATACCGATCATCGACCTGATCGGCCCGCGCTCCCGGAATAGCCCACCTGGCGATGAGCGTCGCCTGCATCAGAAAGGTCACGCTTCCGGCCGCCAGTGCCGTCAGGAGCTGCCAGTACCAGGCCCAGTCATTGCTGCGGGTAAGCAGATACCCGGCAAGGCCAAAGCCCACCGCGAAGGCGGCGAGGCTCGCCAGATTGAACACTGGAGAGGGTTCGGCGCCGAGCTCGTGTGCGCTCTGGCGTTCATGCGGGGCGCCCACCGGCTGCACCGATCTCTCGGTGCCATACAGCATCGCATAGACCCCGAGCACGAGGCCGGTGAGGAAAAAACCAAGGGCCACAACAGTCACGACGGTGTTCCGGTTCAGGGACGTCTCGGGCGGATATCCGCCATGCCTTCAAGAAAACATGAATGGAGGCGTCGCGGCACCCGCCGAGCGCTCTGGCTCACCCCGGCCCCGCGAGTGGCAAATTCACATGTACTCTCCCGGAAGGCTCCAGCAGTGGCGCGAGAAACGCGATGGCCCGGTGCTCGCCGTAGTATTGCGGCGCCCACGGCCACCGGCCGGCGGTAAACCCCACATGACCACCGCGGGAGGGGAACTCCCTGGTGATGAGCGTCGACGAGCGGGTTGTCTCCCGGACCCGGTCCAACACGTCCGGTGGCAGGAAGGGGTCATCCACCGCGCTGAGCAGCAGAAGGGGATGGGCGATTCGGTGAAGAAAGGGCAGGGAGGAGGCTCGGCGGTAATAGTCGGCGGCATCACGGAATCCATGAACCGGTGCGGTGAATGCGTCGTCGAAATCCCATAGGGTCCGGGCCCTTGCGACCATGCCAAGGCCGGTGAGCTCGGGATGGCGAGCGATCTTGGCCAGTGCTTTGGGAATCAGGGAGCGTAGAAATGCCCGTTCATACACCATCCCGAACCCTCTCCCGATATGCCGACTGGCCCGCGCGAGATCGAAAGGGACGGACATGGCCACCGCACCCACGAGCTGTTTCGGTAGGCTGGCCGCGTGTTCGCCGAGGAGCTTGCAGAGCACATTGCCACCCAGCGAGGCGCCGACCACGCCGATTGTCGCCTGGGGATACCGCAGGGCCAGTGTTTCCAGCACCCAGCGCACATCACCGGTATCCCCCGAGTGATAGGACCGCGGGAGACGGTTCGGTTCCGAACCGCAACTACGAAATAGCAGGAGATCCGCCGCCCATCCCCTGGTGCGGGCCTCGCGGAACAGCGCGCGGACGTAGTGGGAATGCGCACCGCCTTCGAGTCCGTGCAGCAGGAGCAAGCGTGGACTCCGGTCCCCCTGTGCTCCTGGAAGCCGAACAATTTCCAGAAAGTCGCCGTCGGGAGTGTCCCAGCGCTCCACGTGGGTGGGCGCTGCCGGCTCTCGGCGGCCGAATCGGCCCCAGAGCGTGGCGGAATGCGGACCGGGAAGCCACCAGGCGGCCCTGTAAGGCTGGCCCGATGCGTTGGCGGTCCATGTGGCCGGGGCCTCGCCCGATGCCACGGAGACGGTGGAAGCACTCATGAGCAGAGGACAATATGTAGCGATGCTCACCCACCTCCTGCATTTGCTTCGGGACATGCCCGCCGTGGCGGGGCCGAGTGTGCAGCAGGGGACGAGTACAGAGGTCTTCACAGATCCCCTCGTAGGGGCGGGACTCGCTGCACTGCTGGGAGCCATCGTCTGCGCTGCCGTGGCGCACGGCATTCTTCGGCCGTTGCTTGAGGCACGGGGGGTGGTTCCGTGGACCGTACGGGACTCCCTCGGATCCCTGCCGCTCGTGCTGGTCGGCAGCGCACTGTCTGTCGGCGCCGCATTCTATCTGGTACTTCAGCGTCTGGCGTCCCCGCATGCGTCTCACGCGGCGGTTCTGCCCAGCGTGGCGGCCGGCGTGCTGCTGCTGGTCGGCCTCTCGGCGCTGCGTCTAGGTCTTCTCGCGCTGCGCAAGTTGACCTAAACGCGCCTCTTCTCTCCTGCCCTCCTCGCGTGCTCTCGCGTCTCGCTCGAAACCTCACGGTTCAGGTCCTGGTTGCCGTTGCCATTGGTGTTCTCATCGGTGTGATCGCTCCCGACACCGGCAAAGCACTCAAACCCATCGGCGATACCTTCATCAACCTCGTGAAGATGGTGATCACACCAATCATCTTCCTCACCATTGTGCACGGCATCGCCAGCATGGCGGATCTGCGCAAGCTCGGACGCGTTGGTGGCAAGGCGTTGTTGTATTTCGAGGTGGTCTCCACCCTCGCCCTGGCCATTGGCCTGGTCATCGTGAATGTCACGAAGCCGGGCGCAGGACTGGACATCTCCAGTCTCGCCGCGGGGGATGCGAGCCGGTTTGCGACGGCCGCCAAGGAGCAGGGTGTGCTGGAGTTCCTGCTCCACATCGTGCCCAGCAACGTGGTTGCCGCCTTTGCGGGCGGCGAACTCCTTCCGGTGGTGTTCTTCTCCGTCCTCTTTGGTGTGGCCCTCACGGCGGTGGGTGACGCCGGTCGTGATCTCATTGATCTGCTCGTGCGCCTGCAGGCCGTCTTCTTTCGCATCGTACACATTGTCATGCGCGTCGCGCCGCTTGGTGCGCTCGGCGCAATGGCCTACACCGTGGGGGCGTTCGGCCTGAAGACGCTGCTACCGCTCGGGCGACTGATGCTGGATGTCTATGCCACGATGGCGGTGTTCATCTTCGTGGTGCTTGCGCTGATCTGTCGAGCCTTCGGGTTCCGGATCTGGACCTTCATTCGCTATATCCGTGAAGAGATTCTTCTCGTGCTGGGGACCTCGAGCAGCGAAGCCGCCTTGCCGAACATGTTGGAGAAGCTCGAGCGCTATGGCTGCGCGAAGCCCGTTGTCGGTTTGGTGATACCCACCGGCTACTCATTCAACCTCGACGGCACGAGCATCTACCTGTCGATGGCAACCATCTTCATTGCGCAGGTGTATGGCATCGACCTCTCGATCGGCCAGCAGCTGACCCTGCTGGGAATTCTCATGTTGACCAGCAAGGGGGCGGCGGGGGTCACGGGTTCGGGGTTCATTGTGCTGGCCAGCACACTGGCCGCGACACGTACCGTTCCGGTGGAAGGCGTGGCGCTTCTACTTGGGGTAGATCGATTCATGTCCGAGGCGCGCGCGATCACCAATCTCATCGGCAATGGCGTCGCCACGCTGGTGGTGGCGCGTAGCGAAGGGGCCTTTGATGACGAAAAGCGGGTGATCGCCGAGGAAGAGATGCGCCACGGCGCAAGCGTCTGAGGGGGCGGTTAGTTTCCCGATATGCCTCCCGCAGACCTGCAGGTTCAGATATTTGGAACGAAGAAGAGCGCAGAGACGCGCAAGGCGCTGCGATTCTTTGCCGAACGCCGAGTCAAGACCCATTTCGTGGATCTCGCCGAGCGTGCGGCGTCGCTGGGGGAGCTCCGGCGCTTTGCCCAGAAATTTGGTGTGGAAGCCATCCTCGATAGGGAATCGAAGCGGTTTGCCGAGCTGGGCCTGCGCACGGCTCTCTACGGCGAGGAGCGGTGGCTGACGATTCTGGCAGACGAGCCCTTTCTGCTCAGGCAGCCGCTGGTGCGCATGCAGAACAACCTGTGCGTCGGTGTCGATGAGCAGATGTTCAAGACCTGGGTGACCTAAGCAGCGCGATCCTGGCCAGGGCGCCGAGCACCGCTGGAGAACCACTCTGAGGAGAAGTCCGTCATGCCCATTCGTCATCCTGATCTCTACGAAGCAGTCTATCTGCGCATGCGCGATTTGTTGTCCTCCGTGTCATCGCGAAGCTTTTCGGGAGCGCCTCGGGTCCATCGCAGTGGCGACGCGATGGACACAGGACGTGCGGGTGCCGACAAGTATCGCACCGTCTATCGGAGCAGCACGAACGATGAGTATCGATGGACGGGACCACGGCCCCCTGTCGCTACGCTCCACAGGTCGGGAAAGCCGGGCGCTGGCGGTGTCTATACCTCGCTGGGGATGAACGATGCGCTGTTGGGAGAACTGACCTTCTACGCCTTTCGTACGACCCTCGATCTCGATGTGCAGCGCCAACTCGATGGACAGCCCACCACGTTGACGTGTACCACCTTTCCTGCGATGCTGGTGACCAAGCGGATCTTCGAGTACGGAGTCCCGGTGGCCACCCCGATTGCCGATCTCTCATTGAGCAGCAGTGCCGGGCGCGCACTGCTCGGGGCCATCGCGTCCGATTCGCGTGTCAAGCGGGCGCTTGCCGACGCCCGCTTTGCCACGGCGCGTGACGCGTATCTGTCGAGTGACGACCACAGTCTTCCCAGGGCAATGGCGCAGGTCGTGCGGGACTACCTGCCGGGCTATCTGGCTATCTGGGTTTCCAGTGCGCGAGCCGAGGCCGCCGTGAGTCTGCAGGACCAGGAAGGTGACAACATTGTGTTCTTCGGGCCTGATGGCGCATTGCTTAGTGCGCTCACGCCGCTCAGCGAAATCAGCTTTGTGCGGCAACCCAATGGAACCTATCGTCACACGAGTCAGGCTATTCCCTAACCCGGAAGCCTCCGTAGTTCTGCGGTCATCCCGTGATGCACCACATCTACACCACATCTGCGCCACCTGCCCGGATTCCATTTCTCCCGCCTCCTCTTCTCATGCTCCGCCCCCCACGCAAGCACGCTTGTATATGCACGGGTCGCAACAGGCGATCGACCACGCGCCTCGTGGTGGCGCTGTGCACTGCGGTCGCCATGCTGTCGTCTGCACGTCTTGTCGCGCAGATTGCGCCCACGCCGGTTCCCGCCGCTGAGGATCCGCGTATCCACGACCTGGTGGCCGCGGCGTCTGCGGCCCGGGTGGAGCAGGACATCCGCACGCTGGTGAGCTTCGGGACGCGACACACGCTCTCCGATACGATGTCGACGACCCGTGGAATCGGTGCCGCGAGGCGCTGGATCTTCGCCGAGTTCCAGAAGATCTCGAAGGACTGCGGAGGCTGCCTTGAGGTGCGCTACATCGCCGATATCTGGAAGGGCGATCCGAATGGCCGCATCAAGCAGGACGTGAATGTGGTGAACGTGGTGGCGATACTGCGTGGTCGTACCGAACCGAATCGCTATATCGTGCACACCGGTGACATCGATTCCCGCGTCACGGATGTCATGAATGCCACCGCCGATTCACCGGGAGCCAACGACAATGCTTCTGGAATCGCAGCCATTCTCGAAGCCGCGCGACTGTTGTCGCAGCATCGTCCGAATGCTTCCGTGGCCTTCGTGGCGCTGTCGGCGGAAGAGCAGGGACTCTTTGGCGGCGAAATCGTGGCCAGGGTTGCCAAGGCCGAAGGCTGGCGTATCGATGCCGTGATCAACAACGACATGGTGGGCAACACCCGCGGCATCGACGGGGTGTACGAGAATACCAAGGCCCGTGTGTTTGCGCCCGGCCTGCCGGCGAATACATCGGCGGCCGAACTGCGGCGCATCCTCACCAATGGCGGAGAGCTCGATACGCCGTCGCGTCAACTGGCGCGGTACATCGATATGGTGGCCGATCGGTACTTCCCCAACCTGGACGTGGAAATCATCTATCGCCTGGATCGCTACGGGCGCGGTGGACATCACACACCTTTCTTCAATCTTGGCGCGGCGGCCGTGCGTCTCATGGAAGCGCACGAAGACTACACGCGGCAGCACCAGGATCTGCGCACCGAGCAGGGCATCAAATATGGCGATGTCATCGAGGGCGTGGATTTCGATTACGCGGCGAAGATGACGGCGCTCGATGCCGCCACCTTACTGTCACTTGCGTGGGCGCCCGCCGCCCCGGACTCGGCGAGGATCTCAGGCGCCGTGCAGGCGTCGGCTCGCCTCCGCTGGAAGCCGTCGCCCTCGCCCGACGTGATCGGGTACCGCGTGTACTGGCGAAAGCCGAGTGAGGTGAACTGGACGCGTTCGCGCTTTGTGGGGAACGTGACGGACTTCACGGTCCAGAATGTCATCATCGACAACTACTTCTTTGGTGTGGCGGCCGTGGGGCGGAATGGGCAGGAGAGCATGGTGGCGTTCCCGCGGTAACCCTCAGCGTGCCAGGGCACGACGGATCCCGGCCTCCACCAGCGGGGCCATCACACGATACCCGGCCTCGTTGGGATGTACCCCATCGCTGCCATAGGCTTCACGCAGCCCCTGGCGGCTATCGGCCAGGGGGCTGTGGAGGTCCACGTAGGTATGGCCGTGTGCGTCTGCGTAGGCACGGATCCATTGATTGAGCGCGACAATTTTTTGCGCAGGTTCGAGACCTGGTTTCCAGCGATAGTCGAAGACCGGGAGCACGGAGCACAAGACCACACGTATGTTGTTGGCCGAAGCCAGTTCGGACATCGTCGCGATAG
>CAZPJX010000018.1:0-32674 GCA_964586985.1 uncultured Gemmatimonas sp.
GTGGTGAGTGATTCCGACTTCATGTTGGTCTCCGTGAGGTATCAACTCAGATATCGA
Source organism: uncultured Gemmatimonas sp. (assembly GCA_964586985.1). Taxonomy (GTDB): domain Bacteria; phylum Gemmatimonadota; class Gemmatimonadetes; order Gemmatimonadales; family Gemmatimonadaceae; genus Gemmatimonas. Next base: position 58 of record CAZPJX010000018.1, read on the forward strand.
CCTCATTGGCGGCGTTCTTGACTGAAGCGCGCCGAGTTCTGAGGAGACTCGGTGCATTGAGTGCCAAGCGCTCGACAGAAGCCGCTTGGGTGCGGTAGCACTGCTCCTCGAACGCCGCTGCTGCGAAAGACGCGCTGGCCTTCCGCAGGATCTCGTTCGCCCGCGCCCGCTCGCGCACCTCGCGCTTCAGCTGCTGGAGCCGCTCCCGGACTTCCGAGGCAAACGGTCTCCTCGGCTTCAGATCTGCTTCATTGGCATTCGTCGTGCCCTCAATTCTCACAACGTGGGGAGCCTCTTCCAAACCCGGCGCGTTTCGCACGAGTACCTGCGCGACCCGCGCCTGGGAACGCTCGCTACGCGAGTGGCTCGAACCGCGCCTGGAAGAAACGCAAATACCGCGGTTCGTAGGTCAACCGCAACCCCTTCGCCTCCTCCCGTTCGTCGTAGACCGCCTTCACCGATTCGGCGACGACGTCCATATGGGCCTGCGTGTAGACCCGTCGGGGAATGGTGAGGCGAGTGAGTTCGAGACTCGGGCGGTGATGGTCCCCCGTGTTCGGATCGCGGCCGGCACTCACGATTCCGCGTTCCATGGCCCGGATGCCCGAGTCGAGATAGAGCGCCGCGGCCAGGGTCTGCGCCGGAAACGCATCCTGCGGCAGATGCGGATAGAAACGCCGCGCATCCAGAAATATCGCATGACCGCCGACCGGCTCCATCATGGGAATCCCCCACTGCTCCAGCAGCATGCCCAGATGGCGCACCTGGCCAATGCGGGAGCGAATATGGGCGTCCTGCATGGACTCGCCGATGCCGATCGCCATCGCCTCCATATCGCGCCCGGCGAGGCCGCCGTAGGTGTGCAATCCCTCGAAGACCACGACGAGGTTGCGCAGCTCCTCAAAGAGCGTGAAATCGTTCACGGCGACCCATCCGCCGATATTCACCAGCGAATCCTTCTTGGCACTCATCCAGGCCGCATCCGTGTAGTCGCAGAACTCCCGCACGATGTCGGCGATGGACTTGTCCGCGTATCCCGCTTCACGTTCCTGAATGAAGAACGCGTTCTCAACGGCGCGAGTGGCGTCGAGGAAGAGCCTGATACCATGCCGGTCGCACCACGTGCGGAGCGCCTTGACGTTGGCCATCGATACCGGCTGGCCACCGGCCATGTTCACAGTGGCGGCCAGTGAGACGTAGGCGATCTGCTCGGCGCCAACGCGATTCACGAGGGCGTCGAGTTTATCGATATCGATGTTGCCCTTGAAATCTCCACGTTGCGTCGGGTCATGGGCCTCATCGACAATGACATCCGTGAATACGCCCCCGGCCATCTCCTGGTGCAGCCGTGTCGTGGTGAAATACATGTTGCCGGGGACATACTGGCCCGCGCCGATGCAGGTGCGTGAAATCAGGTGCTCGGCGCCACGTCCCTGATGGGTGGGCACGAGATAGCGATAGCCGTACCAGCGCTGAATCGCTTCTTCGAGGTGATAGAAATTCTCCGACCCCGCATACGCTTCGTCACCCACCATCATGCCGGCCCACTGCCGGTCGCTCATCGCACTGGTTCCGCTGTCGGTGAGCAGATCGATGTAGACGTCGCGCGAGCGGAGCAGGAAGGTGTTGTATCCCGCATCGATCAGGGCTTTCTCCCGGTCTTCGCGCTCGGTCATCACCAGCGGTTCGACCATCTTGATCTTCCAGGGCTCGGCCCAGGAGCGGCGGCCGAGCTGCTGTCCAAACGTGCGCGCGATATCAGTCATCATCCGGGGATTCGAGGGGAGAAAAGCCCGTGGATGATCGTGAGCGCGTGCGACGGGGAAGAGCAGAGGAAACCTGATAGGATGTAGGGGAATCACCCGATCAGACGGTCGCCATCAGCTGCGTGTCACCCGGTACCGATCTTCAGGTGATCACCGTTGGAACTGCGCGTCCGGTGCGTGCAACCATCTCGCTCAACGCGAGCGCGGTGGTGACAAGCTCGGTCAGCGCGTCGGCGGTCTCCATGTTCAGACGTTCCGGTGCGGTTTCTCGTGATTCGATGTACACGCGGATCGTCGCCCCTTCCGTGCCCGTCCCTGACAGGCGGAAAACGATGCGAGCCCCATCGTCGAACAGCACCCGGATGCCCTGTGCCGTGCTTACCGAACCATCAATCGGATCCGTATAGGAGAAATCATCGGCCGCTTTGACAAGTCGGCCTCGAAGTGTGCTCCCCGGAAGCTCCGCAAGCTGTGCCCGGAGATGCGCCATGAGATCGTCGGCGGCATCGGCTGGCACACCTTCATAATCGTAACGCGTGTAGTAGTTCCGCCCGTAGCTGGCCCAGTGTCCGCGGACGATCTGCTCCACACTCTCGCCGCGCGCCGCCACCACGTTGAGCCAGAACAATACAGCCCAGAGGCCATCCTTCTCACGAACATGGCTGCTCCCCGTGCCAAAGCTCTCCTCTCCGCAGAGCGTGATTTGGCCTGCATCCAGCAGATTGCCGAAGAATTTCCATCCCGTAGGGGTCTCGAAACACGGGATGCCGAGACGCGCAGCCACCGCGTCGACCGCGGCACTGGTCGGCATGGATCGAGCGACGCCTGCGAGCCCGTCGCGGTATCCCGGCACCAGTCGTGCATTTGCGGCCAGTATGGCAAGACTGTCACTGGGGGTGACGAAGAAGCGCTTGCCAAGAATCATGTTGCGGTCGCCATCGCCATCGGAGGCGGCACCGAAATCGGGTGCATCGGGACCAAACAGCTGCTCCACCAGCTCGTGCGCGTAGGTGAGGTTGGGATCGGGGTGCCCTCCCCCAAAATCCGGAAGCGGTGTCCCGTTGATGACGGTGCCTGTTGGCGCTCCAAGTCGGCGCTCCAGAATTTCCGTGGCGTACGGCCCCGTGATGGCATGCATGGCATCGAAACGCATGGAAAACCCGCTGGCCAGCAACGCCCGAATCGCGCCGAAGTCGAAGAGCGATTCCATGAGTGAAGCATACGCACTCACCGGGTCCACCACCTCGAGGATCAGCGATCCCAACTGCCTGCTACCTACCGTCCCGAGATCGAAATCGGGCAGTTCGCTGATGCGGTAGGTGGTGAGAGCCGCCGCACGTCGGGCCACGCTGTCCGTAAACGATGCCGGTGCCGGGCCGCCGTTGGCGATGTTGTACTTGATGCCGAAGTCACCATCCGGGCCACCGGGGTTGTGGCTGGCGGAGAGCACAATGCCACCATGAGCCCGAGTGCGGATGAGATGGGAAACTGCTGGCGTCGATAGCAGGCCGTCGCGCCCCACCACGACGTGCCGAACTCCATTGGCTGCGGCCATACGAACGATCACCGCGATGGCCTCCGGATTGTGGAATCGACCATCGCCACCCACCACCAATGTCTGGGTCGGCGTCAGCGCGGCTTCCTCCAGTACGGCCTGCACGAAATTCTCCAGATAGTGCGGCTGCTGAAAGACTCGCGTACGCTTCCGCAAACCGGACGTCCCCGGTCGCTGGTCGGCGAACGGGGACGTGGGGATGATCGTGAAATCGCTCATCGGTTACCAGGGAGTTCGAGGGTGAATCGGGGCAGCGGTCAACTCCAGCGGAGGTCTGTCAGCGACAGGGGAACTCGCCGGACGCGCTTGCCTGTGGCCTGATGAATGGCTCCCATCAACGCGGGGATGAGTGGTGGCATGGCGGGTTCGCCAACGCCGGTGGGAGCAAAGCTGGTCTTCTTCCAGTGAACTTCCACGGAAGGCGGGATCTGGCGCATCCGGAGCATCGAGAAGTTCGCCCCCGAGCCAGCGCTCAGTGCCGGAGGCGCAAAGTTCGTCTGATCCGCCTTCCCGTTCGTGAACGTGATCTCCTGCCCATAGGCCTGTCCCAACGCGTCAAGGATGGCACCCTGAACCTGCTGTTCCGCGTGATTGGGGTTGATGATCTCGCTGCCGATATCGCCCACGGCCCACACCTTGTCCACGGTCACCTGCCCAGCCTTGCTGACCGTGGCCTTCACCACCTCGGCGAAGTACCCGCGGTGGCTGAAATAGAACGCTACCCCCATCCCCGTACCCTTGGGGAGCGCCGTCTTCCCCCAGTCGGATACCTCGCGCACCATCTCCAGCACGCCGATCACGCGCTGTGCATCCATCAGGCCGGCCTGCTGCTGCGCCGTGTACGGCTGTGCGGGCGGGATCTCCGCCTTCAGCATGTCGATGCGAAACTGGATCGGATCCGCACCGGCGGCGGTAGCGCATTCATCGATGAAGGCCTGGAACGCGAACGACAAGGCATTGGACCGCGGGGCGCGCAACGCTCCCGTGGGCATGCCGAGCGGCATCACGGAGACGTCCATGCGCAGATTGGGTACGAATCGCGCGGGATATTCCGTAGGCGTCATTTCAGCCGTCTGCGCAAAACGCTCGCCTTCGCCAAAGGTTGCGAAGTGATTGCGGAAGGCGATGAGCTTGCCGTTGGCGTCGATCCCACCGGTGAACTTGTGGTACCCACCGGGGCGGTACATGTCGTGTTGGAGATCGTCGGTGCGGTTCCAGAGCAGCTTGACTGGCACACCGGCTTCCCGCGCGATCCACGCCGCCTCCACGAGCGGTTCGTTATACAGGCGCCGACCAAAGCCGCCCCCACCCCGCATCATGTGGAGGTGGACCGTGTTTTCGGGAATCCCAAGAGTCTTGGCCACTAGCGTGCGCCCGCTCTGCGGAGTCTGCGAAGTGGTCCACATCTCGCAGGTCCCATCGCTATTCATGCGCGCGGTGCAATTCTGCGGTTCGAGGGTGGCGTGGGCAATGAAGGGGTAGGTGTACTCCGCCTCCACCACCTTCGCGGCACTCCGAATGGCGGCATTGAAGTCCCCGTCATGACGGATGGTGCGATGCGGTGGCGATCCGAAGAACTCCGCGGCCTTGGCGGCCCAGCCCGCACTCGACTGCTGTGATGTGGGATGGGCAGCCCATTGCACCACCAGCTTCTCTCGCGCCTTCTGGACCAGCCACCAGTTTCGCCCGACGATGGCGACACCGGGCAGCAGTCCCTGCAGATCGGTGGTGCCCTCCACGATAAAGGCGTGTGTGATGCCGGGCTGCGTCTTGATCACATCGAGGTTGGCAGTTGTCACCTTCGCCCCGTACACCGGCGCCTTCACGAACGTGGCATAGTGCATGCCCGGTACGGTCACGTCGATCCCGAAAATTGGCTTGCCGGTGGTGATGTCCCGAATGCCCACCGTCGTTGTGCGCTTGCCAATGATCCGGAAATTCCTGGGATCCTTGAGCGGCACCGTGTCCAGCGCCGGCGCCGTCAACGTCGCGGCCGTCGCGGCGAGTGCACCGTAGGTGGCCTGCCGCTTCGACGCCCGATGGTGCACAACACCCTTTTCCGTCTCCAACTCGCTCGCGGCTACGCCCCACTCCTTCGCAGCTGCCGCCAGGATCATCGCACGACCCGCCGCACCCACGCGGCGCATCGGTAGCCAGTTCACCGGGGTGGCCGTGGAGCCGCCTGCCAACTGCATCTGGTACTTCGTTGGATCGAAGTCCGCCTGCTCCACGCGGACGTTCTGCCAGTCCACATCCAACTCCTCGGCGATCAGCATCGGCAACATGGTCTTGACGCCCTGACCGATCTCGGGATTCTTGGCCGTGATCGTGACGATGTTGTCGGCAGTGAGGCGGATATAGGCGTTCAGCAGGGGCTCAGCGAGTGGCACCGTGCCTGATCGGGCCTGCAGGCGCTGCAATGCCTCCAGCGGTTCGGCATAGCTGGCGAGAAGGATTCCACCACCTGTGAGAGCGCTCACCCGAAGAAAATCACGCCGGGAGAATCCCGTAGTCGCGGCCGCATCGGCCGACGCTGCGGGCTGAGTTTCGGCGTCGGGCACTGGTGCGGCGGTGCCGTTGGGGTCGATTGTGGTCGCCATCGCTCAATCCTCCCGCTGCTGATCTGGGCCTGTGCGGCGCGCGCCAGTTGCTGCGGTGCTGGCCGTGCCCGCCTTGATCGCCGCAGCACGATGCACGGCCGACCGGATCCGCAGGTAGGTGGCGCAGCGACAAAGATTCGTGTTGAGCGCCACGTCGATATCGGCGTCGGTGGGCTTGGGTGTCTTCTCAATGAGCGCCGCCGCGGCCATCATCTGCCCGGCCTGGCAGTAACCGCACTGCGGGACATCGAGTTCCTCCCACGCCTGCTGCACGGCATGCGCTCCATCAGGCGACAGGCCTTCGATGGTGGTGATGTCGGCGCCTGCAACGCGCGAAACTGGCAGATTGCATGTCGTCTGCGGTTTGCCGTTCACATGCACGGTGCAGGCGCCGCAGCGCGCTGCACCACAGCCGTACTTGGTGCCCTTGAGGTCGAGTTCGTCGCGCAACACCCAGAGAAGGGGCATGTCCGCTGGCACATCGACCGAACGGGTCTTGCCGTTGACCGTCAGGGAGATCGGCATCGAGGCAGGGGTAAGGGGGAAGACCTGTAATGTGTGACCGAACGTCCGGTGAAGCCATCCCTCACGGTGTCTGCCGCGTCACCTCGCGGAACGCTGGTGTGGGAACGCCCTTGCGGGGCGTGGGATAGAATTCCCCATGCCCAAGATCTCTCATGTGATGACTGGCCAGAGCCTCGCTGCTGCCTGCTATCTCTTTCTGGCGGCATGCGACCCCTCCCGTGGTTCCGCAGCGCCGAATGCCCCTCCCGCCGATACAACGGAGACGGGGACGGATGCCGGGCAGGTGCTGGCGGATCGTTCGCCAACTCCAGCATCAACGGCTGGTGTCGTCCGTGCCGAGACCTGGGCCAACGGTCTCGTGAACCCCTGGGCGTTGGCGTTTCTCCCCGATGGCCGAGCACTCGTGACCGAGCGCCCGGGACGCCTGCGTCTGGTGGCCTTGAATGGGTCCCTTTCCGCACCATTATCCGGCGTGCCGGCGGTGCACGCGGAGGGGCAGGGCGGGTTGCTCGACGTCGCGCTGGATCCGGACTTCGCCACCAACGCAACCATCTATCTGTCCTACGCGGAGTCGGGCGCGGGTGGCTCGGGCACGGCGGTCGCGCGCGCCCGCCTCACGGAGGTGGGGCTGCAGGACGTGCGGGTGATCTACCGGCAGACGCCGAAACTCAATGGCGGTGGACATTATGGGTCGCGGCTTGTCTTTGCGCGCGACGGTCTGCTGTTCATCACCCAGGGCGACCGACAGAACTGGCGTGAGCGGGCGCAGGACCTCTCCATGGGGCAAGGCAAGGTGATGCGCATCGCTTCGGACGGGCAGATTCCTTCAGGTAATCCCTTCGTCGGACGCGGCGAGGCACGCCCGGAGGTTTGGTCGTACGGCCACCGGAATGTCCAGGCAGCGGCCCTTCATCCGGTGACGGGCCAGCTCTGGACGGTGGAGCACGGCGCGCGAGGTGGTGATGAACTCAATCATCCGGAGCGCGGGAAGAATTACGGCTGGCCGGTGATTACCTACGGCGTGGATTACTCTGGGGTGAAGATCGGGGAGGGCACCGCCAAACCTGGGCTGGAGCAGCCTGTCTACTATTGGGATCCCGTCATCGCCCCATCGGGGATGGTGTTCTACGAAGCGGACGCCATTCCCGGGTGGCGTGGTAGTGTGCTGATCGGTTCGCTCACACCAGGTGGCCTGGTGAGACTCGAACTCAGCAATGGACGGGTCACCAGGGAGACCCGCTATCTCGGTGAACTTGGTGAGCGCTTCCGCGATGTGGCGGTGGGACCGGATGGCCTTGTGTATGTGGTCACCGACAACGCCAATGGCCGGGTGCTGCGGATACGACCACGCTGACAGCCTCAGCTTGAGAGGCACCGCGTTCGAGGGCGCTGCGCTGCGGTGCTCACTCAGGGCGGCCTGAGTGTGCGGATCACTGCCGCAATCACCACGACCAGCGTGCAGAGCAGCACAATACCCAGGACCTGCCGTCGCAGGCTGCCCTCCGTGGATGCCTTCCCCGAAGATGCTGGGAGTGTCACGGCTGGCGATGCCACGGCGGAGGATGCACCTCCGGAAGCGCCGACCCCGGAGTCGATGGGATTCCTGGTACTCTCAGGAACGGCGTGCAGGGCATCGATGGCCTTCACGATGACCGACGCCGAATGCGGTCGCTGCATGGGATCCTTGTGCAGGCATTGCATGAGCACTTCCGCAAGCGATGCGGGGAGATCCCGACGGTGCTGCGAGATCTCCACCGGTGCCTCGGTCACCTGGGCCACCATGGTTGCACGGAGTGAGGCCTTCGCAAGCGGCGGAGCACCGGTGAGGACCTCGTAGGCCATACAGCCAAAGGCATAGATATCTGCCTTGTGGTCGACGAGTCGCGCTGAGCTCACCTGTTCCGGCGCCATGTACGCGGGCGTACCCAACATCATGGTCACCGTGGTGACACGCTTGCCCGTCTGCAAGGCTTCATTGCTCGCGTCATCCAGCGACTTGGCGACACCAAAATCGGTAACCATCGCGACGCCGTCACAGAGCAGGACATTCTCCGGCTTGATGTCGCGATGCACAATGCCGCGGGCGTGCGCATAGCTCAGCCCGGAAGCGATCTCCCGGAGCAGACGGAGACCGTCGGGCAGCGGAAGCGGCTGTCCGGGCCGCATATATTCGCGCAGTGTCTGGCCCTGAATCCACGGCATGCTGAACCAGGGTATCGGACGACCCTGGGCGTTCCCCTGCGCCTGGTCGGATTCCGGGGACTCCCCATCCGACACGCTGGCGGCGAGCAGTGGCACGAGATGCGGGTGCTGGAGCTGGGCTGCGAACACGATCTCGCGATGGAATCGTTCTGCATCGACTCCGGCGGCCAATTCTGTCGGGAGTGCCTTGAGCACTACGGGACGGCCCAGCGCGACCTCCGTGGCGAGAAACACCTGCGCCAGGCCACCCCCCGCCAGCTCGCGCGTGATGACAAAACGATCACCGAGCTGCTGCTGCAGTCGTTCACGTACGGAATGACGCGAGGCGCGGTCGCCGGCCGAGGCGTCTTCAACACGGGAGGTGGTCACGGGTTGAAACCTAGCCGTCGCATGGCGGGGCACCAGAAGCGACATCGCGAAGCTGGCGTCCCCCGCGTCCCGGTTGTGAAATTCCTCACATATGGAACTCGGAATCTATACCTTTGCCGAAACGGACCCTCGTCGTGTCGACGACAGCAGGGCCGTGGCTCGACGCCTTCAGGATCTCATCGAAGAAATTGTCCTCGCCGATCAGGTGGGCCTCGACGTCTTCGGCGTCGGCGAACACCACCGGCCTGATTACGCAGTCTCCGCCCCTGCGGTCGTCCTCGCTGCCGCGGCTGCGCGCACCACGCGCATTCGCCTGACGAGCGCGGTGACCGTGTTGAGTTCCGATGATCCGGTCCGCGTCTTCCAGGACTTCGCCACGCTCGACCTGATTTCGAATGGGCGAGCGGAGATCATGGCGGGCCGCGGGAGTTTCATTGAGTCGTACCCGTTGTTCGGGCAGGACCTGGCGGACTACGATGCGCTCTTTGCCGAGAAGCTTGCATTGCTCCTGGCCCTGCGTCAGACCGAGCGCATCAGCTGGCAGGGAACACATCGGCCCTCCATCGCGGATAAGGGCGTCTATCCGCGGCCGCTGCAGCAGACCTTGCCAGTGTGGATTGCCGTGGGCGGCACACCTCAATCGGTGGTGCGCGCCGGCACGCTTGGTCTACCGCTGGCCATCGCCATCATCGGGGGAATGCCGGAACGGTTTGTGCCATTCGCCGACCTGTATCGCGAAGCGGGCGCGAAGGCCGGCCACGATCCTTCGGCCCTCAAGGTGAGCATCAACTCGCACGGTTTCATCGCCAATACCACCGCAGAGGCGGTGGACGCCGCCTTCCCACCCTACATCGATACCATGGGGCGCCTCGGACGCGAGCGTGGTTGGCCGATGCCGACACGCCAGCAATTCGATTTCGAACGCTCGCCTCAGGGTGCGATGCTGCTGGGCAGCCCCCAGGAAGTCATCGACAAGATCCTGTTCGAACACGAGCTGTTCCGGCACGATCGCATGCTCATCCAGTTCAGTGTCGGGCCCATGAAGCATGTCGACATCATGCGGAGCATCGAGCTGTTCGGAACCGAAGTGGCACCGGCCGTGCGGAAGGCCCTCGGGGGAGCGGGCGCACCTGGCGTGGCCGCGTCTACCGCATCCGCTCCCCTCCCACAATCTCCCACCGCGTGAGCGCTTACCGTGCGAGCGCCCTTACCACGTCGAGGAGGGCGCGGACGCGCTGGGCATCGGTGGAGCGGCCCGCATCGGCATTGAGTTGGGAAGCCAGCAGCGTCAGGGCACCCTTGCGTGCCGAACCGGAGGCTCGCTCCGCCGCGTCGAGCGCCTTGTTGATGGCGGCGATTCTGGCATCGGGCAGTGCGTCCTTGCGCGCCAGTTGATCCACGTACGACCTGGCAACCGGAAACGCCGCCGGCCAGACGATTTTCGTCTGCAGTTGCGGGTTGACCTCATCGAGCTTCACGAGTTTCGCGGCCTCGATCTCGTTGGCGGAGAGGAACTCGCTGGGCTTGAGAGCGAAGATGTCCAGGCCGCGACCGATCTCCGAACCGATGAGGTAGCCGTTGTACCAGTACGTCGACCAGTAGCCGGCCAGCGTCAGACGCTCGGCGATAGGACCACGATCGAACCAGGCAATCTCGACGGGCTTGGCCGGATCCGAGAAATCAAACACCGACATGCCGCCCTGATACCAAGCCTGCGCCATGATATCTCGACCAGGGACGGGAATCAGTGATCCGTTGTGTGCCACGCAGTTCTCTGCATCCGTTTGGGCGGCAGGCAGCTTGAAGTAACCCACATGCGTGAGCTTCCGATCACGCCCCAGGGTGAACAGCGCATCCGCGCCCCAGGTGGGCTTGTCGCTGGCTCGGCAGCGTGGGGCCGTACCGCCACCCCATTCGTCGGTGAACAAGACCGTCGTGCCCGCGTTGTTGAAGGTGGCCGAGTGCCAGTAGGCGAAATTCGGATCGATGACTTCGTCGATCCGCTTCGGGTTGGCGGGATCCCTGATGTCGAGCAGGATGCCATTGCCGGAGCAGGCGCCGGCGGCGAGTCCGATCTCCGGGTACGCGGTGATGTCGTGACACTGATCAGTGCGTCCGGTGTTCTGGGTGCCGTCTCCGTGCGCGCCGCCCTTCCAGAGCCCCGCCACGTTGCCTTGCGCGTCCGCAAAGATGCGCGGCATGTTGACGATCTCGGCATTCTGCGGCGCCGCCAAGGGAACCTTGATGACCTCGATGCGGAAGTACGAGGTGTTGGTGTCCTCCACGCCGCTGTTGCACCCTGCGAGCTCGCTGGGTGAACGCACCGGGGCGGTGCCCTGCACATACACGTAGACGATGCTCTTGTCTTTCGGATCGGTGACGAGCGTGTGTGTATGTGAACCGCGACAGGTTTGTACGGCTGCAACCTGTTTCGGGTTGTCGAGATCGCTGATATCGAAGATGCGAACACCCCGGAACCGCTCCCGGCTCACGGTGTCGGGCACGCCCTGGGTCCCGCAGTCCACCCGTCCAGCCAGGTCCTCCACTGACATGAAGAGCAATGTGCCATGAACGGAGAGGTCTCCCTGGCCGCCCTGGCAGACGAATGCCTTGCGTAGCGTTGGGGCCTTGGGGTTGCTGATGTCCCAGGCCTGCCAACCGTGCCATCCCCCTTGAAAGACCAGATTCTTCTGGAAGGCGAGATCGGAATTGGCGAAGTCGAAGGCCCCGAGATTCTGTGGGTCAAACCAGCCGTTCTGTTTTGGGGTATGGGAGATGAGTTCGAGATTGCGGATCGCCTCGCCCGCATCACGGAAACCGCTCCGGAGCCCGACGCGGGGGTCCTGCGCCGACGCGACCGCAGCCGACGTCGTGAGCAGGCACAGCGTGATCGCGGCACTCGCGCGGCGTGATACTCGCCACGAGGCCGTTGGTCGCTTCGGCAACATGGTCTGCTGGAAATGGAAGGACATGGGGGAACGGTCGGGTGAGAAGGTCAGGACGTGCGGGACCACTGCGTCAGCAGGGCTTTCATACGCCGGATCTCTGCGCGCTGATCGGCGTCCACATCGGACATGAACTGAAAGACCATCGGTTCCTGCGCGGCGCCAGGTGTGCGCAGGAGATCGGCCACCATGACGAGGGCGCCCTCGTGGTGCTGGATCATGTACTGCAGAAAGAGGCGATCGAACACGGCGCCTGTGGCACTGCGCAGGGAATCCATCTGGGCCGGTGAGAGCATGCCGGGCATGGGTGTGGCCGCGTTGTGTCCGGCGTGCTCCCCGTGGGTGGCGGCATCCGGTGGCACGGCTTCACCATGATCACGCAACCAGCTCCGCATGATGGCGATCTCATCGCGCTGCGACACGATGATCCGTTCGGCAAGGCCTTCCATCTCCGGCCGCGAGGAACGCCCAGGGACCAGCGCCGCCATCTCGAGCGCTTGTGCATGGTGACCGATCATGCCCTGCATGAAGGCCACGTCAGCAACAGTGTGCCGACGAGGCGACGAGGTCGCGGTCGTTGACTGCGCGTGGATGGAACGGCTGGGACCCGGGAGGGTGAAGGTCAGGAGCAGCAATGCGAGCCCGGGCATCGCACATCGGCAACCGCTTCGTCGAGACATCCGCATTCTCCAGTTGTAAGACGAGCATGGCGCCAAGGTCACCATCCAGCTCGTTCTCCAAACTACCACCTTCAGGCGCGGGTTGATCATCGTGTCGGCCCGCTGCAGATACCCTCGATGAGCAAATCTGGTCACGACACACCCGACGACGCTGGAACCGCCGCTGCAGCCGGAGTCGAAACCGCCGGTGGGACGCAGCAGCCCGCGCTGGCCGGCAGTTATGGGGAGCCACCCGCCCGGAACCGGCTTCCCGGGTCGCTGCACCTCGGGCCCGTCCATCTCCAGGTCTCCAATCTGGACCGCTCCCTGGAATGGTATTCCAGGGTGCTGGGGCTCCGTGAACTCTTCCGCATGGGCGATCGCGCGGCGCTTGGGGCAACAGCGGCCGACGAGCCGCTGGTGCTGCTCGAGGAACGGCCTGGAACCCGAGCCAGCCGGCCAGGTTCTCGCCTGGGGCTCTATCATTTCGCCATCCTGCTCCCGGACCGGCCGTCGCTTGGACGGTTCATCCGACACCTGGCCGCCATCGGGGCACCAGCAGGTGCCAGTGACCATCTGGTCAGTGAGGCGCTCTATCTCACCGATCCGGATGGATTGGGAATCGAGGTGTATCGGGACCGCCCGCGCTCCGAATGGCGGCGACTCGGACGTGAGCTCCTGATGGCCACGGACCCGCTCGATTTCGCAGCGGTGGTCGCATCGGCCGAGGGTGCACCGTGGGAGGGCATGCCACCTGGGACGGTTATGGGGCACCTGCACTTGCACGTCGGAGACCTCGCCCGTGCCGGAGACTTCTATCACACGGCACTCGGCTTCGATCGCATGGTCTGGCGGTACCCCGGGGCCCTATTTCTCGGTGCCGGTGGGTATCACCACCATCTCGGCGCGAATACCTGGGCGCGTGGAGCGTCGCCGCCACGGGAGGATGAGGCGAGACTGCTGTCTTGGAATATCGTCTTGGCGGACGCTGCAGCCGCGGCCGCGGTGCTGTCGAATATGGCTGCTGCCGGTTTCACAGCCGCTGACGAAGTCCTGCGGGATCCGTGGGGGACAGTGCTGCGGGTCACTGCCAGCGGGGGTATTGTATAGGGGGAGGGGGTATAGCATATTGTCTGGTAAGATACCCACTGGGGGTATCTGACCCTTACCGGAGTATCCTATGCAAACCCTGACACTTGCCATCAGTGGCATGTCCTGCGGCCACTGCGTCAAGGCCGTCGAGAAGGCCCTCGCGGGAGTTGAGGGCGTGACGGCGAATGCCGTCGCCGTTGGTTCGGCGACCGTCTCGCTCGACCCCGCCCGTACGACGCAGCAGCAGGTGACCGACGCCATCGAGGATGCCGGCTACCGCGTGACCGCCGCACACTGACGGGGGCTCCATGGAAACGCTCCGTATCCCCGTGACTGGCATGACCTGCGCCGCCTGCTCGGCGCGGGTGCAGCGGGCTCTCGAGAAGCAGCCTGGTGTCGCCGACGCGAACGTCAATCTCATGATGAAGAGCGCGACGATCACCTTCGATCCGGCGTCGGTGTCGCCGGAAGCCCTCGTCGCGACCATCGAAGACACGGGGTACGGAGCTGCTCTCGCCAATCCGGATCAGACAGCCTTTGAAGAGCAGGAAGCGCGCGATCGCGCACAGGCGGATGAATACCACGATCTGCGTCGCAAGGCGCTGGTCAGTGGTATCATTGGCGCCGTGGCCATGGTGGTCAGCATGCCGCTCATGTCGATGCTCGCCGGAGGCGGACATGCGCATGAGACCGCGGCCGTGGTCGATCCGTTCATGCGCTGGAGCATGGATGTGCTGGATCCGATGCTGCGCCGCATCATGCCGTGGCTGTATGACATCCCGTCCATCGTGCTGACATCGAGTCTGTTGCTGGCCACGCTCGTGGTCATGCTGTGGGCCGGTCGTCATTTCTACACCCGCGCCTGGGCCGCCGCCCGGCACGGTGCAGCGGACATGAACACCCTCGTGTCGGTGGGCACTCTCGCCGCGTTCGGGTATTCCCTCGTGGCCACGCTGGCCCCGAACTTTTTTACCAGTCGTGGTGTGGCGCCGGATGTGTATTACGAGGCGGTGATCATCATTATCGCGCTCATCCTCACCGGCAACATGTTCGAGGCGCGCGCCAAGCAGCGTACGTCGGCGGCATTGCGTGCGTTGGTGGACCTGCAACCGCCCACGGCCCGCGTCCTGCGTTTCGACGAGGAGGTGGACGCGCCGATCGATACCATCGAGGCGGGCGAGGTGATCATTGTCCGGCCGGGTGAGCGCATCGCCGTGGATGGGGAGATTGTCCAGGGGGAAAGCGCGGTTGACGAGAGCATGCTCACGGGTGAGTCCCTGCCGGTTGCCAAGCAGGTCGGTGATCGGGTCATCGGTGGGACCATCAATCGTACGGGGGCGTTCCGGTACACCGCCACCACGCTGGGTGCCAACAGTGTGCTTGCCCAGATCGTGAAGCTCATGCGTGATGCGCAGGGGACCCGAGCCCCGATCCAACGGCTGGCGGATCGGATCAGTGGGGTATTCGTGCCGGTGGTGATTGGTCTCGCCGTGCTCACGTTCGGGATCTGGTACATCGCAGCGGAGCAGGCCCCGCTGGTACGAGCCTTCGCCGCCGCGGTCGCCGTACTCATCATCGCCTGCCCCTGCGCCATGGGACTCGCCGTCCCTACCGCGGTGATGGTGGCGAGTGGCAAGGGGGCGCAGCTCGGGGTGTTGATCAAGGGCGGCGAGGCATTGCAGCGCGCGGGGGACGTCACCACGGTAGTGCTCGACAAGACCGGTACCATCACGCAGGGTGCTCCTGCGGTGACGGACTTCGTATTGGTGCCCGAGCTGACGATCGAGGCCGACACGCTACTCCAGCGTGTGGCATCCCTGGAGCGGGTCAGTGAACACCCTCTGGCCGAAGCCATTGTGCAGCATGCACAGGAGAAAGGGCTCGCCCTCTCCACGCCCGAAGGGTTTGCGTCGGTCACAGGGCGTGGTGTACAAGGCGTCGTGGACGGTGCGGCCCTGGCCGTCGGCAACGCGGCGTTCATGGAAGACTGGGGCGTTTCGATCGCGTCGCTCGAGACGGAAAGCGTGCGCCTGGCGGAGAATGGCCGCACACCTATGTACATCGCCATGGACGGGGCGCTCGCCGGGTTCGTCGCCGTTGCCGACCCCATTCGGGAGAGTTCGCCGCGGGCCATCGCGGAGTTGCACGCACTCGGGCTTCAGGTGGTGATGCTGACTGGAGACAACGTCCGGACGGCGCAGGCGATTGCACAGGCTGCTGGTGTGGATCGGGTGGTAGCCGGTGTCCTGCCAGAGGGAAAGGTGCGTGAGGTGCAGCGCTTGCAGGAGGAGGGCGCCGTGGTGGCGATGGTGGGTGATGGGATCAACGATGCGCCAGCCTTGGCGCAGGCGGACGTAGGCATGGCCATAGGCAGTGGTACCGATATCGCGGTGGAAGCGGGCGATGTGGTGCTCATGCGCGGCGATCTGCAGGGCGTCGTCCGGGCGATTGCGCTGTCTAGACGCACCATGCGGACGATGAAGCAGAACCTCTTCTGGGCCTTCATTTACAACGTGATCGGCATCCCGATCGCCGCTGGCGTGCTGTACCCGGCATTTGGCCTGCAGTTGAGCCCCATTCTGGCCAGCGCGGCCATGGCGTTCAGCTCCGTCAGTGTGGTGACGAACTCCCTGCGACTCCGTCGCGCCACCTTCGCCTGATCGGCCTCGCCATGCCCAAGAACAGCACTCCATCAGATCATCTGCATCACCGTTCTGCGGTGGCCGTCGATACAGATGCCAAAGCGCGCAATCAGAAACGCCTGCGCCGTATCGAGGGCCAGGTGCGGGGGCTGCAGAAAATGGTCGAGGAAGATCGCTACTGTGCGGATATCCTCACGCAGATCGCCTCGGTGCATGAGGCCCTCCGCGCGGTGGGCCGGGAGCTGATGCGGAACCATCTCAAGCATTGCGCCACCGAGGCAATCCGGCACCAGCCGGAGACCGCCGAAGCCATGTACGATGAACTGGTGGAGATGATGTATCGCACCAGCCGGTGATCACAGGCGCCAGCCAGGTGGCCGCTATCCCTGCGAGGCCTGTTCCCGCATCGTGAACAGGTCGATCTGCGGCGGCTGGGCTGGCAACCCAAGCACCCGGAGCGCCTGCGACGGCCATCGATGACGCTCGGTCGGTTCCAGACGGTGTACTGTCACCTCCAGTTGTTGCAGCAGCATTTCGATGATGTCATCGATCTCCAGCTGGAACGACGGGCTCACGGCCCGCGTTCCGTCGAATGCGGGTGCGCCCAACACGGGAACTTTGAAGAGCACCTGATAGCTGCGTACCCACTCGCGGACGAGCGGCTCCAGTTCTGGCCGACGCCCCATGCGGGCGACGAGATACGCGTAGTTGTCCAGGACGGATCGATCACAGACCACGACCTCATAGTGGGCGGCCGCCTCGATCTCTTCGGCGATTTGCGTATGCAGGATCCAGGCCTGCGCATCGTAGGTTGTCGTTTCGTTGATTGGCAGTGGGCAGCGTCGTGCCACTTCCTTCACGATGTCGACGCCGAGATCGAGGCGCTTGAGTTGGGCGGCGAGGTCAAAGCAGAGCGTGGTCTTCCCCACGCCGTGCGTGCCCACAAACGCGATCTTGAGTCGACTCCGCTGAGCCGGGTCGAACGGCAGGGTGATGGGCATTGCGGACATGGACCGTGTCGAAAGCGGGTGACGCCGCGTCCCACGGCGCGTACGTTGAGGGATCTGGGCAACAGGTCGTGACGCAAGGACGTTACCGGCGCCTCGAGGCTTTCGGAACCATCCCTCGGCGTGACCTGCGGCGTCCTGAACCAATCATCTCACCGAACCGAGCCGTCTCAATGCTGCCTGCTGAACTCGCGTCGTGGTCGTTTCTCCGTACCCGGGGGTACGTGAATGGGATATGGTGCGGCGCAGACAATGGTGCTGCCTTCGCCGTGCACAGCCCCTCGACCGGTGAGCACCTCGCCGATGTGCCGGACATGGGTCGAGAGGAGACCCGGCGCGCGATCGAGGCCGCCGCCGCCGCGTGGCCTGCCTGGCGCGCCATGACCGCCAAGGAGCGGGCAGTGCCGTTGCGTGCGTGGTTCTCCCGCATCATGGCGCACCGCGAGTCGCTGGCACGGTTGATGAGCCTCGAGTCCGGGAAGGTCATCGTCGAGAGCCTGGGCGAAGTCACCTATGGTGCCGCCTTTGTGGAGTGGTTTGCGGAGGACGCGAAGCGTGTCTCTGGGGATGTGATTCCGCCGCACACGCGCGATCGACGTCTGGTGGTGCTCAGGCAGCCTGTGGGAGTCGTGGCAGCCATCACGCCGTGGAACTTTCCGCTCGCGATGATCACGCGGAAGGTCGCGCCTGCTCTGGCCGCTGGCTGTCCGGTGGTGATCAAGCCGCCGGCCGAAACGCCACTCACGGCGCTGGCCCTGGCCGCACTCGCCGAAGACGCGGGAATTCCAGCGGGCGTACTGAACGTGGTGACAACGGATCAGGCCTCTGCCGTGGGACGCGAGCTGTGCGAGAATCCCCTGGTACGTAAACTGTCCTTCACGGGCTCGACCCAGGTGGGCCGCACGCTCATGGCACAGTGTGCCCAGAATCTCACCCGGCTCTCGCTCGAACTGGGCGGCAATGCGCCGTTCCTGGTGTTTGACGACGCCGATCTTGACGCCGCAGTACGCGGGGCGATCACGGCCAAGTACCGGCATAACGGTCAGACCTGCGTGTGTGTGAACCGCATCCTGGTGCAGGACACACTGCATGACGCTTTTGTGGAGCGGTTCCGTGCCGCGGTAGCGGGGCTGCGTAGTGGCGACGTGTTCGATGCGGCCGTGCAGGTTGGGCCCTTGATCAACGAGAAGGGCGTCGCGAAGGTGGAGACGCTCATCGCCGATGCCGTGGGCAAGGGTGCGCAGCTCCTGCAGGGCGGCCATCGCCAGGAAGGGCTGTATTTCGAGCCAACGGTTCTGGCTGGTGCCACTCCCGCCATGCGCATCGCACGTGAGGAGGTGTTTGGGCCGGTGGCGTCAATCTTCCGGTTCCGCACCGAGGCGGAGGCCATCGCGATGGCCAACGACACAGAGTATGGCCTCGCCGCCTACTTCTACAGTCGCGATGTGGGGCGCTGCTGGCGCGTGGCTGAGGCGCTGGAGTACGGCATGGTCGGCATCAACGAAGGGCTCATCTCCACGGAGGTGGCGCCGTTTGGCGGTGTCAAGGCGTCCGGTATAGGGCGCGAAGGGTCCAAGTATGGTCTCGACGCATTTCTCGAAATGAAGTACCTCTGCTATGGGGGAATCTGATCATCCCCATGGTCGCCGGACGTCCAGGTGGTGTGTCACAACGACCCGGCGACGGGATCCAAGCCTTCGCTGCTTTTTCTTTCCCTGTCTCCATCGGAGCCGTCGTGTCATTGATTCCACGCACTCTCGCGCTCGCGCTACTCACCCTTCCCGCAGCCATGGAAGCGCAGGATCGGTCCCAGTCACGCTCGATGGTGTCGTCCAGCCTGGGGGTCGTGGCCAGCGAGAGTGTGCTCGCGTCGCAGGTGGGCGCGCGAATTCTGGAGCAGGGGGGCAATGCCATCGATGCGGCCATTGCGGTGAATGCGATGATGGGGCTGATCGCACCGATGAACGACGGGATCGGAGGCGATCTGTTTGCGATCGTCTATGAGGCGCGAAGCGGGAAGTTGTATGGACTCAATGCCTCGGGGTGGGCACCGAAGGGGCTGACGGCCGAGTACCTGCGTGCCAAGGGACATACCAGCATGCCGCTCCGCGGGATCGATGCTGCGACGGTGCCAGGCACCGTGAAGGGGTGGGAGGCGTTGGGCAGTCGCTTCGGCAAGCTCGGTATCGCAGAGATTCTCGAGCCGGCCATCGGGTACGCCGAGGCAGGGTTTCCAGTTGGTGAAGTCGTGAGCGTGTACTGGAAGGACAGCGAGGATGTCCTGCGCGCCGACCCGGCTACGGCGAAGACCTTCCTGCCGGGTGGGAAGGTGCCGCGAGCGGGCGAGATCTTCCGCAATCCCGAACTGGCGCGGACATACCGGCAGATCGCGGCGCAGGGCGCGCGGGCTTTCTATACGGGCAATGTCGCCGCAAAGCTTCTGGCGAGCTCGAAGGCACATGGTGGCACCATGACGGCAGCCGATCTCGCCGAGTATGAGCCCGAGTGGGTGACGCCCTTGTCCACCACCTATCACGGCTGGACCGTCTATGAATTGCCGCCCAATGGGCAGGGTATCGCGGCGCTCGAGATGCTCAACATCATGGAGCGGTTTCCGCTCGCACAAATGGGGCACAATTCGGTGGCGTCGCTGCATCACATGATCGAGGCCAAGAAGCTGGCCTATGCCGATATGCAGCGTTTCAACGGGGATCCGCGCTTTGCGGAGATTCCGGTGCGCACGCTGCAGTCCAAGGCGTATGCCGCGCAGCGGGCCGCGCTGATCGATGCACGCAAGGCCACCTGCATGGTGCCGGCGGGACCAGCCGAGGGCAGCGACAACGGGACGACCTATCTGAGCGTGGTGGACAGGGAGGGGAACATGGTCTCCTTCATTCAGAGCAACTATTCCACCGTGGGTTTCGGTGCAGGGATTGCCGTAGCAGATGCTGGGTTCGTGTGGCACAATCGCGGCGGTGGATTCTCACTGGATGCGGGGAGTCCCAACCTCATCGCCGGTCGCAAGCGTCCGCTGCACACCATTATCCCGGCCTTCATGGAGAAGGACAGCACACGCATTGCCTTCGGCATCATGGGCGGGTGGAACCAGGCCCAGGCCCACGCGCAGTTTGTCTCCAACATCGTCGATTTCGGTATGAACATTCAGGCCGCACTCGACGTACCGCGTTTCTCCAAGGAAACCTTTCCTGGCTGCGACGTGAACTTCGAATCGCGCATCG
The DNA here is from genome assembly GCA_964586985.1 of uncultured Gemmatimonas sp. Classification (GTDB taxonomy): domain Bacteria; phylum Gemmatimonadota; class Gemmatimonadetes; order Gemmatimonadales; family Gemmatimonadaceae; genus Gemmatimonas. Next base: position 20,659 of record CAZPJX010000018.1, read on the forward strand.
CGCAGGCGGTGCGCGATTCCCTGGCGGCGATGGGCCATCAGGTCGTGATGCGGGGTGATTTCTCCAGCACACGCATGGGCGCAGGACAGGCGGTGCTGCGGGACTTCCGGACCCGGGTGAACTTCGGCGCCTCGGATCCGCGCAAGGATGGGGCGGCCATCGCCGAACTCCTGTCGACGCGAACGGTGTCACCGCAGCCGACGCGCGCGCCGCGCGCCGCGCGCAGCAAGGGTTCGCCGCGGCGCTGAGCGCCTCACTGCGCTTCTCAGCGCGGCACGGTAGTCCGTATCCCCGACACGCGGCCCGCCTCGAGCGTGATGGTGATATCAGCGATGCGCGCCGCCTCGTCAGGGTCGTGCGTGACGAGCAGCATCGGAACACCCGTCTGCTCATGGAGGGCCCGCAGCTCGGCGCCGAGCGCCTTGCGTAACGGTGCGTCAAGCGCTGACAGCGGTTCATCGAGCAGGAGCAGCGAGGGCCTGGGGGCAAGGGCGCGTGCGAGTGCGATCCGCTGCTGTTCGCCGCCACTCAATGCGGCTGGGCGTTTGTCGGCGTGTCGACCGAGATGCACCAAGGCCAGCATATCCTGCACGCGTTTGGCGCGAGCTTCGCGAGGGAGCGTGTGCAACCCAAACGCCACGTTCTGCGCCGCCGTATAGTGCGGGAAGAGTGCGTACTGTTGGAAAACGTACCCGATCTGCCGGTCGCGAGCCGGTAGATGAACGCGCGTGTCGCCATCGAAGAGTGTGCGATTCCCCAGTGTGATCCGGCCGGAGTCTGCCTGCAGCAGACCTGCTATGGTTCGCAGCGTCAACGTCTTGCCAGAACCGGAGGGACCGACAAGCGCCGCGATTCCGCCCAGCATGCTGAAGTTCACGTCGAGTGCAAAGGCCGGTAGTCGGCGACGAATGGCCACGTGCAACGCAGCGTTCGGCGGCGTGCTGTCACTGCGCGTGCTCGCTTCGCGCGAGGTGTCCGACGCGGTGGGTCTCATCGCGGCGGCTCCCGCAGACTGTCGACCGCCGGCCGTCCGGCGCGCGTGAGGGCCGCGAGCGCGAGACCCGTCATCAGTGACAGCATGAGCGCAAGCGTGCTGGCCCGGGCGAGATCGCCGGCCTGCACGGCATCGTACACGGCGAGGCTTGCGGTCTGCGTGCGTCCCGGGATGTTTCCGGCGAGCATCAGCGTGGCCCCGAACTCACCCATGGCCCGGGCAAAACAGAGCGCGGTGCCGGCCAGGATACCCCGCCACGCCAGCGGCGTCGTCACCGTCAGAAAGATCGACCACTCGCTGCGCCCCAGTGTGCGGGCGGCATCCTCATAGCTGGCGTCCACCTGCTCGAATCCGCCCTGCGCGGCACGCACGAGAAACGGTGCCGCCGCAACGAAGGTAGCCAGGACCGCCGCCACCGGCGTGAACACGAGCGGTGCGCCGAACAGACTCTCATATGCCTGGCCGAGAGCGCTGCGACGACCGACACCCACGAGCAGGTAGTACCCGATCACCGTGGGCGGCAGTACCATCGGGAGCAGCACCAATACCTCGAGCACGGCGCGCCCACGAAACTGCCGACGCGCCAGCAGCCAGGCCAGCGGAATACCCACGAGCAGGGCGCAGACGGTGGCCACCGTGGCCACAACCAGCGACAGCGCCAGCGGCCATGTGCCGAGTGCAGGCAGGGACATCAGTGCACTCTCAGAAGCGGGTGCCCCGGCGTGCATCCGTGCAGATGCACTGCGGGCTACTCCAGGGTTTCGTTGAAGCCGAAGCCATGCATGGCCTCGCGGGCGACCGGCGTGGTGAGGAACTCCAGGAACCGGAGAGCCGCCGCCTGATGCGGGCTCGCCGAGAGGACCGCTACGGTCTGGCGCAGCGGGTCGTGCAGGGATGCATTCACCAGCGTGTGACCCAGTACGGTGTCACGGGCCACAAGCGAGAGCGCCACGAGGCCCACGTCCGCGTTGCCGGTGCTTACGAACTGGTAGGCCTGGGCCACATTGGCACCAAGTACAATCCGCGATGCGACGGTCGTCCAGAGCCCAGCCCGCTCCAACACCTGTCTGGCTGCCAGTCCGTATGGTGCATGTGCGGGGTCGGCGATAGCGATGGATCGTATGCCGGGAGCCGTCACGTCTTCCAGGCGCGCCGGCGGCGGGCAGGGCGTTTCCGTGGTGTGCGCGGCCATACGTGTGGCGGGACAGCGGGCGATGAGTGCCAGTCGACCCAGTGCATACACGCGACGGGTACTGTCAACGATCATGGCCCGTCGGGCCAGCGAATCGATCGCTGCGGCGTTGGCTGCGAAAAAGAGATCCGCGGGTGCCCCGTTGATGATCTGGGTTGTGAGATCCCCGGTGGATCCGAACACCAGGATGAGGCTGTCGCCGCCCTGCTCGCGATACCGGGCTGCCACGTCCGCCAGGGCAAAGCGCAGATCCGCCGCCGCGAATATCGTCACGGCAGTGGCCGCAGCGGATGCGCGCTGCGTAGCTCCCGTCCCGTCGGCTGCGGCGGTCTGTTCGCGCGTGGTGCAGGCGATACCTGCGGCAAACACCACGAACGCCATTCGTTGTATCGTGCGTCCAACAACCGACCGCATGACCACCTCGGAGCCGCGTGGAGAAGGACAGAGCCGATCGGCTCCGCCTCAGAAGCTAATCCGCGACACGGTTTTCGAAGGTGGACAGATAGCCGACCACGGCTCGCGGCATCTCCCGGCGAATCCGGGCGCGCCGGGCAGCCGACGCGTGCATCATCAGGGTCGTGAGACCATCACCGATGGCGCTGGCGATATCGAGCCGAGTGGCACGCTCCTCGTCGGAGGTGTCAGGCCAGCGAAGGGCGAAGGCCTGATCCATGGCGTCCCGGATGACCGCATGCACGGCCGCGTCCTTGGCGATCCGCTGCGCGCCCGCCAACACGGCCAATTCGTACATGGCAGGCTTGCGCTCGAGAAACTCGCTGAAGGGCGAAAAGAGCCGATGAATGAAGGTTTCCAGGTCAAGTGATGCCCACTCCGGCGCGCTGCGTCTGACGCCCTCGGCGATGCTGAGGGCCTCGCTGACATATCGCTCTCGCAAACCTTCGAAAATCGCTTCCTTCGTTGGAAAGAAGTGATAGATCGAGCCCACGGACGCCCCGGAACGCTTGGCCAACTCGTGCACCGAACAGGCGGACGCCCCCACTTCGAGGATGAGCGCCTCCGTGGCGTCCAGAATTTCCTCGACCCGTCGCAGTCCACGCTCCTGTCGCGGCTCCCGCTTCAGGTGCGCCGGGGCGGGCGATGCCTCACTGCGGTGCTCCGATGCTCTGGGGCCGGTGATCTCGACCTGCTCGCTGTGGTCCATGACGGGGATGCTATCTCTTTCCGCTGTTCAATTCTAGTCTCTATGTTCTAGTATTGACATTCTAGAACAACACCTCTACTAATTCAAGCCATCACGGCCATCAATCAATATTTATGCTCTCGTTCATATCCCCCCTGTGGGGGCGTTTTGCACTCCGGCACATAGCACTGGCGTTCGTGGCAGTGGGCACGGTGGGAACCGTCCCGGCATCGCTGATCGCACAGTCCGAGTCTCCCTGCCCGACGGGCGCGTCCTGCCAGCCGGCACGGTCGCTCGCGGGCGACAGCGTCGCACTGACGCTCGAGGACGCGCTTGCGCGTGCGCTCGGTCAGAGTGAGGAGGTGCGGCTGGCTCGCGCCTCCGTTGAGCTGGCGGATGCACAGGTCACGTCGACACGTGCGCAGGCGTTGCCGCAGCTCAACAGCTCGCTGCGCTATACGCGCACGTATCACTCCCCGTTTCAGACCAAGGGATTCACACTTCCCGATTCCCTCAAGTTCTCGCCTGACAGCACGGCTTCAGTGCTCGAACGGTTAGCCTACCTCGAGCAGAACGCCAAGAACGCGGGACTCTCTGGCATGTCGGGATTGTTTGGTTCGCTACCGCTTGGACGGCCGAACGCCTATGTCGCTAGTCTGAACGCTTCGCAGGTGCTGTATTCGGGAGGTCGTACCGGGGCCGCGCTGCGCATTGCGGCCGACTACAAACGGGCCGCTCAGTCGGACTACGTCGAGCAGGTCTCAGAGATTGCTCTGCAGGTACGCCGCGCCTACGTGCGTGCGGCGCTCGCGCAGCAACTCGAAGGCATCGCCCAGGCGGCGCTCGATCAGGCGCTCGCGTTCCGGGCCCAGCAGCAGCTGCGGCTCGATGCCGGCTCAGCGTCGGAGCTCGATCTGCTGCGTGCCGAGGTCTCCGCGGAGAACCTGCGCCCCCAGCTCGTCGAGGCGCGAAATGCCGCCGAGGTCTCCGTGCTCGATCTCAAGCGCCTCATCGATCTCCCGCTCACGCAGCCGATTCGTCTCACGACCGCACTCGATGCGCCGTCTGCGCTGCAGGTCGATACGCTCTCCGAGCCGGATCCGGCACGCGTGGCGTCCCAGCGTGCCGCCGTGGCCGCCGCGGAGCGCCAGGTGACCATCCGGGAGCAGCAGATCTCGATCGCGCGGGGTGCCTTCCTGCCGCAGGTCGATCTCTCGGTCAACTATGGTGCCCAGAACCTGCCCTTGACCACCTTCGGATTCGACAACAGTCGCTGGCAACGTGATTTCTCGGCGTCCATTGGCGTATCACTCCCCCTCTTTACGGGCTTCAGGCGCGGAGCCGACATGGAACAGGCTCGCATCGAGCTGACCCGGGCCAAACTGCAGGTTGGACAACTGCGCGAAAGCGTGCAGCTCCAGTACCAGCAGGCGCGCGGTGAGCGGGAGCGCGCCCTGAGTACCATCAGTGCCCGGCAGCGGACCGTCGAGCAGGCGCAGCGCGTGCATGATCTGACGGTTCTGCGGTTTGAACGCGGGTTGTCGACGCAACTGGAAGTATCGGACGCGCGCCTGGCGCTCCTGCAGGCACGTACGAACGTCGCGCAGGCCATCGCGGACTTCCATATCGCGGACGCTGGTGTGGAGCGCGCACTCGGTCGCCTCCCCGCTGCGGCGCGCCTGCCAAGGAGCAACTGACCATGCAGGTCTCACTTCAAGACGGTGCAGACCGTCGTTCACTTTTTCGCATGTCTCCCATGTCGACCCCAATGTCGGCTCCGATGCCGGCCCTCGTGTCATCTCCGACGTCCATGTTCCTGGTTCGCCTCGTAGCCACGTCCGTCCTCGCTCTGACCGTCGTGGCCTGTGGTCGCGGCAGCGCCGAGGATGCGCCGGCGGTCGCGGCAGGCGACTCGGCAACGGTGGTCCTGGGTGCCGAAGATGTGGCGGTGGCTCGTGAGGCGGAGATCGGTACCACCATCCAACTGAGCGGTGCGCTGCGTCCCAAGGATGTGGCCGTGCTCCGCGCACAGGTTGTCGGCACGGTGGTCGATCTGCGTGTGGACAACGGTGCGCGTGTTCAAGCGGGGCAGCGCCTTCTCTCGATTCGAGCGGCGGGCGTTGTGAGTCAGGTGGCGGGTGCCAGAGCCTCCGTTGCGGCCGCAGAAGCCAATCTGGCGGTGGCGCGCAAGCAGCTCGATGCCGCACAGGCGCTGGCAGCGGCCGGTGCCATGTCGGCCATCGACCGAGAGAGCGCCGAGGCAGGGTTCAGGGCGGCGCAGGCACAACTCGCTGCGGCGAACGCGCAGGCGGTGGGTGCCGAGGAAATGGCGGGGCGTACCGCCGTGACTGCGCCATTCGCCGGGGTGGTGAGCAATCGCCGTCGTCAGAATGGCGAGCCAGTCGCAATGAACGACGAGCTGCTGACCGTGGTCGACAGTCGCGTGCTCGAACTGCCGGGGCAGATTGGCGTTGCAGATGCTGCGCGCGTCCACACGGGCCAGCGCGTGCAATTCACGCTCGACGCCTTCGCGGGGGAGACCTTCGACGGACGCGTCGCGCGCATGGATCCCGTGGCTGACGCCGGGACGCGACAAGTAGGCGTGTACGTCGAATTGCGCAATCCAACCGGCCGCATTGTCGGAGGACAGTTCGCCCGCGGCCGCATCGATCTGGGCGCCAGTCGATCGGTGGTCGTGCCGATCACGGCGGTGGTGGATGCTGCGGCCGACGGAACGGGTGGTTCGGTGTTTGTGATCGAGGGTGGCAAACTGGTACGCCGGCAGGTCGCTGTTGGTTCGCGTGACGACGCGGCGGGGGTGATTGCGATACGGAGCGGGGTCACGGCTGGTGAGCAGGTGCTGCGGACTCCGACCAGCGCGCTGCGTGATGGCGCGCCCGCGCGCGTGCTCCCGGCCGACGGTGGTGTGGTCAGCACACCAGCCACCGCCGATGCACCGGCTGCGACGCCCACGACGAAGGACAGCGCGTCCGCGGTCAGGGAGTAACGCATGTCCATGCATGCACCAAACCCTTCAACAGGGTCCAAGGAAGAGTCGACTCGGGAGCACGCCAGCGGCGGCGGTGGCCTGAGCGGTGTGGCCATCCGTCGGCCGGTATTCACGACCATGATCATGGTCGGGCTCATCGTGCTGGGCATCTTCGGATTCCGACGGCTCGCCATCGATGAATTTCCCGATGTCGACATTCCGGTCGTGACCGTACAGACGGTCTATCCCGGTGCGTCGGCCGAAGTGATCGAACGCGAAGTCTCACGTCGCATGGAGGAAGCCTTCAACCCCGTGCAGGGCGTGGATCGGATCACCTCGGTGTCACTCGAAGGGGTGTCGCAGGTGGTGGTGGAGTTCGATCTCGGGCGCGATGTCGATGTCGCGGCACAGGACATTCGGACGAAGATCGAAACCATTCGTCGGGACCTGCCAGAGGAGATCGATCCCCCCGTCGTGCAGAAGCTCGACCCGGGCGCCCAACCCATTCTCTCGCTGGCGCTCTCCAGCCGGACCATGCCACTGGTGGAGCTTACCACGTATGCCGACGAGGATCTGCGTCGGCAGCTTGAGTCTGTGTCGGGTGTGGGCGAAGTGCGCCTGGCCGGCGGCCTGGCACGAGAGATCCGGGTGAATCTGCTGCCAGCCGAACTGGAGGCGCGGGGCATCACAGTTCCCGAGGTGATGGGAGCGCTGCAGGCCCAGAACCTCGAGGTCCCTGCGGGACGGGTGGAGCAGGGCGCCAATGAACGCATTGTTCGCGTGACCGGTCGCATCACCGACGCGCGGCAGTTCGAGGACGTGATTGTGGCCCTGCGCAATGGTCAGCCCGTTCGGGTGCGCGACGTGGCCCGCGTGGAGGTCGGCACGGAGGAGGAACGTTCCCTGGCGCTCGTCAACGGCGAGCGCGCGGTGTCCATCGATGTCGTCAAGGTCTCCGGAGCCAACACGGTTGCCGTGGCCGACGGTGTGCAGGCAGCGCTCACCGCACTCCGCACGACCCTGCCAGCGGGCGTGGAGTTGCGGGTCATCCGAGACAATTCGGTGAACATTCGCCACTCCGTGAACGACGTCATCAAGGAGCTGTTGCTGGGCGCACTGCTGACGGTCATCATCGTGATGCTCTTCCTGAATGACTGGAAGGCCACGGCGATCACCTCACTCGCGCTCCCGGTCTCGGTGATTTCGTCGTTCGTGCTCATGAGCATCCTGGGCTTCACGCTCAACATGATCACGCTGATGGCACTCTCGCTGTCCATCGGTATTCTCATCGACGACGCCATTGTGGTGGTGGAGAATATCGTGCGGCACCGCGAGATGGGGCGCGATCACTTCACGGCGGCGCGCACCGGGACCACGGAGATTGTGCTGGCGGTGCTCGCGACGACCCTTGCCATCGTGGCGGTGTTCGTGCCCGTGGCGTTCATGCAGGGGATCATCGGTCGGTTCTTCTACCAGTTCGGCCTGACGGTGGCCTGGGCGGTGCTCGTCTCCCTGTTCGTGTCCTTCACGTTGACACCCATGCTCAGTGCCTGGTGGGGCGTGAATCCGCACACGAGTGGCAGCGGCGGGAATGTCATCACGCGGACCATCGGGGTGTTCAACGCGTGGTTCGATCGGCAGGCGTCGAAGTACCGCACCGTGATCAGTTGGGCGTTGAGGCATCGCAAGTCGACGATGGCGATCGCGGTCGCGAGCCTGTTGGGTGCCTTTGCCCTGGTGCCGTTCATCGGCGGCGGCTTCATGCCGGACACCGATAATTCCGAATTCGTGGTGCAGGTCGAGACCCCGGAAGGGCAGAGTCTCGCGTACACGCGGGAGAAGACCCAGTTGGCCATCAACGTGCTGCGCGCGTTGCCGGAGGTCGCCTACACCTACACCACCGTGGGTTCCGGGGCGACCGGTACCGTCACCAAGGGTGAGATCTACGTCAAGCTCACCCCTGCCGCCGACCGGAACCGCTCGCAGCAGCAGGTGATGGTGGCGGCGCGCGAGCGTCTGGCGTCGCTGCATGGATTGCGGTCCAGTGTGCTGGTGTCGGGCGGGTTTGGCGGAGCCGTCGCACCGATCGCGGTGGAAATCCGTGGTCCGGATGTCAACGAGCTCCAGCGGATCTCGCAGCTTGCGATGGGGGAGATGCGCCAGATTCCGGGTGTGGTGGATATCAAGTCCTCACTGGGTGATCCTAAGCCAGAGTATCGCGTGGTGCTTGATCGCGAGGTGGCCAACCGCGTCGGCCTCGACGTCCGTGCCGCCGCGGCGACGATTCGTCCGCTCATGGCGGGTCAGACCGCCACCCGGTGGGAAGATCCCACCGGTGAGGAACGGGATGTGGTGGTGCAGGTGGCGCCGGAGTTCCGGCGGTCGCTCGAGGACGTCGGAGCGATTCCCATTCCCACCGCAGCGCGAGGCGAAAGCGGGGTAGCTACGGTACCGCTGCGGGATGTTGCACGCATCGAACAGGGTGAGGCGGCCGCACAGATCGATCGCAAGAGTCTTTCGCGCATTGCAACGATCGCGGCAAACACCGCACCCGAGCTGTCGCTCTCGGACGCATCCGCACAAATCACCGAGCGCCTCAACCGGGTGGCGCTTCCGTCAGGGTACTCCATCGCTCTTGGCGGAGAGACCGAGCAGTTGCAGGAGACCGCGGGATATGTCGTGGAGACCCTGGTCCTGGCGATCATCCTGATCTTCCTCATCCTCGCGTCGCAGTTCGAGTCCTTCACCCAGCCGGTGGCGATCATGCTGTCGCTTCCGCTCTCCCTCGTCGGGGTGTTGCTGGCGCTCATTCTCACGGGCTCCACACTCAACATGATGTCGATGATCGGGGTGATCATGCTCATGGGGCTCGTGGTGAAGAACGCGATTCTGCTCGTGGACAACGCCAACGAACGCCGGGCCGGCGGCGCGGGTCGATTCGACGCCCTTGTGGAGGCCGGCGCGGTACGTTTGCGCCCCATCACGATGACGACGCTCGCGATGGTGGTGGGGCTGGGCGAGGGCGGCGGTTTCCGCGCGCCCATGGCCCGTGCCGTCATTGGGGGGTTGATCACGTCGACGCTGCTGACGCTCGTGGTGGTGCCGGTGGCGTACAGCTACCTCGACGACATCGGCGCGTGGGTGAAGCGTCGCGTGGTGTCTCCCGAACGTGAGCGGGAGATCGACGCCGAGCGTCAGGCTGCGGGCCTCACGACAGGTCCCACCTGGGGTGATTGATCTCTCTCACCATCTGCGCGCCTTCGTGGGGTGCTGTTGGCGAGAGGATTGTGGGGACAGTTTCAGGTGTGGGGCGTGGTGTCGTCCCGGTCTTGTTGATTCGCGCGGTGAGCAATGCGATCGATGGCCCACGCGGCGTGGGAGCACACCACAGGGTGCTCTCCCGCCGCGTGTCCTTCGAGGAGCGGGATATCATCCGGCGTGCCGACATTGCCCAGCACGACGCAGGCATTGCGCTGCAGCATCCACAGTTTTGCCCGCTTGACGGCCGATCGCCGAAAGGTGCGCTGATAGGTCTCGGCCTCCATCAGAAGAATGGCACGAGCCACTGCCCGAGGGTCGTCGGTGTCAAAGAATTTCCGCGGGCGGAAACTGTCGAACTTGATGGGCTGACTGAAGCGTTGATTCCAGGGACAGACGTCCTGACAGATATCACAGCCATAGATCCAGGACCCGATTGACGTGCGGAGCGATTCGGGGATGTCTTCTCGCAGCTCGATGGTCAGATAGCTGATGCAGCGGCGAGCGTCGAGTTCACGAGGCGCCGTCAACGCCTGCGTGGGGCAGGCATCGAGACAGCGGGTGCATGTTCCGCAGCGATCAGCGTCGAAGGGCGCGTTGACGTCGAGCGGATAGGCGACGAAGAGCGAGGCAAGGAAAACGAACGATCCCGCCTGCGGCGTGATGAGCAGGGTGTTCTTGCCGAACCAGCCGAGTCCCGCGCGCTGGGCCAGATCCCGTTCGAGTACCGGACCGCTGTCCACATAGGGACGGGCGTCGATGGATACACCGGTTTCAGCCTCGAGCCAGTGATGCAATTCTCGCACCCGCTCGCGGAGGAACTCATGGTAGTCGTCGCCGCGGGCGTACCGCGCGAAGATTCCCGAGGGCTCCTGCCCTCCGTAGGACGCGGCCAGCACGATCGCGTGGGTGGCACCGGGGTGGGGGAGCCGGCTATCGTGGCGCAGTGCCGCCCCTTCACCGGCGAGGTACCCCATGGCGCCATGCCGGTCGGCGGCGAGCCAGCGGTCGAAGGCGTCCCGCGTCCGGGGTTCGCCCAGTGTCGCAATGCCAACGGCGTCAAACCCCAGCCCGTAAGCCTGCGCAATGAGACGCGCGCTCAGCGACAACGGGCGATCAGGGTTGGCGTCCGAGCCAGCGCGCGAAGGCAATCACATCCGCTGCGGGCGGCACGGCGTGCTCATCGCCATAGGCCGTGTACATGCGCCAGCGCAGGTAACTGACGGCTGGCAGGGGGAGAAAGGGCGGGCGGCGATACCAGTGTCGATGCCGAAACCGCCAGGCCATGCGGAGGAGGTCGATCGCCAGGGCCGGATTGCGCAGGGCCCGCAGGGTCAACGTTGTCGTCAGGGAAAGCCACGCCATCGTCACAATATAGCGGTATCAGGACGGCTCGAGAAACGAGGCCGAGGGGTGGTCTCCGATGTATCTTCGAGGCATGAATCTCGATGAATACCAACAATTGGCGGCCCGCACACTCGGCCGCGATCGGACGCATGAACAGCAACTGGCCAACGCCGCGCTGGGCCTGACCGGGGAAGCTGGTGAAGTGGCCGAGGTGATCAAGAAGCACCTGTTCCACGCCACGGCACTCGACCGCGATGCGCTGGCGAAGGAACTGGGTGATTGCCTCTGGTATATCGGGGCGTTTGCGACGGTCCTCGACATGTCGCTCGCGGACATTGCGCAGCACAACATCGAGAAACTGCGCCGGCGCTACCCCGAAGGCTTCGACCCGGAGCGCAGTCGCAACCGTTCGGAGTAGGCCGCAACGGGTTCGCCGTATCAGTCTTCCCGGAGGAACGACCGACCTTCAAAGGCGTGGTTGTCCGGGAGACCGAGCAGATCCAACACGCTTGGCGCGACGTCTGCCGTACGCTGTGGGGTCCGGGCCGGAACGAGATCGAGCAGGAGCGGCACTTCCATGTGCTCGCGCAACAGGGCGCCGTGCGTGGAGACGTGTGTCACGGGTTCGTACCTGGCCCGAAGGTCCCACGCTTCGGCAGCCGAGAGCACGATATCGCCCGCGCGGGCTGAGGTGACGAGCAGGGAGAGTTGTACCAGGGCGTCGGGATATGGGGTGCGTGCGGTCACGGTCCACGCATCCGAGGCATCCAGCATCCGATGGGCACCGTCCAATTGCAACGGATCCCCGCCATCGATGGGGACATACGACCAGCGCTCGTCGCGGAAGCGTTCGGCAGGCTGGTGAATGATCCGCGCCGCCCCGCGTTCGGCATGCCGGAGGTGGGTGACCGTCGGGGACTCCGCCACCGCCAGGAGGTCGACTGATGGGCGGTCCAGCAGGCGCGTCGTCAATGTGCGCCACTGCGGATCGTGGTCGGGCCACCAGCGCCGGGTCCGGTCGCCTGGCGTCAGGTAGAGATGGGCCATGGCGTTGCCTCCCACCATGAGCGCCACGTCGGCACGACGTGTGTAGAG
>CAZPJX010000019.1:0-32234 GCA_964586985.1 uncultured Gemmatimonas sp.
CGCAGCGCGCCAATCCAGGCCCGATGCGTCGCCGGCCATTCATGCTGGGCCACCGGATGCAGAACGGTACCCCCCGCATCGAGGCGCAGGACCATTGAGAATGCGGCGCCAAGCAGCGGCGTGACACGCGAAAGCGCGATCTGCTGCGCGTCCGCCGGATGACCAGCGATCTCAAAAGCCTGCGTAATCTCGCGCAGAGCCAGCAATTCAGCGTCGGCAGTCATGGCGCAGTCATGGCGGTGTCATGGCGACGTCAAGGCAGAGTCGGGCCGGGGCCGGATCCGGACGAGTGGGAAGCGCCAAATCAGCCTGCGAGCTTCGTTGCCAGATACCCCTTGAGCTGCGAAACATCCACCCGATCCTGCACCAGGGAATCGCGGTCACGCACCGTCACCGTCTGATCGGCGATGCTCTGTCCATCCACGGTGATGCAGAACGGTGTGCCTACTTCATCCTGGCGACGATACCGCTTGCCGATCGATCCGGTTTCGTCGTAGTCCACCGTGAAGGCATGGCGCAGGTCGTCGAGGATGCGGTGCGCCATGTCGGGCTGCCCATCCTTCTTCGTCAGCGGGAAGACGGCCGCCTTGATCGGAGCGATGGACGGCGCGAAACCCATCACCACACGACCCTCCTCCTCACCTTCGACCTGCTCCTCGCGATAGGCATTCACCATGGCCGCCAGGGTCACCCGATCGGCGCCCACAGACGTTTCGATCACGTACGGCACATACCGGCGGTTGTTCGGCTGGTCGAAATATTCCAGCTTCTTCCCCGAAAACTGCTGGTGCTGGGTGAGGTCGAAATCGGAGCGATTGTGAATTCCTTCGATCTCCTGATGACCCAGTGTCCCGCCAAAATCAAACGTCACATCGAACGCCGCGCGGGCGTAGTGCGCCAACTCGTTCGCATCGTGCTGATGGAATTCCAGACGGTCCGGTGACAGTCCCAGATCGAAATGCCACTGCATGCGTAGCGCCTTCCACGTCTCGAACCACTCCATGTCCGTCCCGGGCTCGACGAAGAACTGCATCTCCATCTGCTCGAACTCGCGCGTGCGAAAGATGAAGTTCCCTGGCGTGATCTCATTACGGAACGCCTTGCCGATCTGTGCGATCCCGAACGGGATCTTCTGACGCGAGCTCTGCTGCACATTCAGGAAATTCACGAAGATGCCCTGGGCCGTTTCGGGACGCAGATACACCACGCTGGCCGTATCCTCCATGGCACCCATGAAGGTCCTGAACATCAGATTGAACTGCCGCGGCTCGGTGAGCGTCCCCTTGTTTCCACAATTCGGGCAGACGTTGGCCTCGAGCTTCTTCGGGTCGATCTTGTCGGCGCGGAATCTCGCCTTGCACTGTCGGCAGTCCACCAGGGGGTCGGTGAATCCAGCCACATGACCCGACGCTTCCCAGGTGCGCGGGTGCATGAGGATGGCCGCATCGAGCCCTTCGATATCGTCTCGCGCGCGCACCATCGCATTCCACCAACGGTCCTTGATGTTCCGCTTGAGCTCAACACCCAGTGGACCGTAATCCCACACCGACCCCGTGCCGCCATAGATCTCGGACGACTGGAAGATGAAGCCACGTCGCTTGGAGAGCGACACAAGCTTGTCCATCACATCAGGGTAGCCGGACATGGGCGAAACGGTCGAAGGAAGGTGGATGGGAGACATCGGCGTACTGCCGCATCCCCCTGGTGAATGCGCTGTCGGTCGACCCAGCGCTCAGCGCAACAGATGCGCTACGATCGCGTCACCATGATCGCGGCCGTTTTCGATGAAGATGCGATTCGCTTCGTTGCCCGAAGCGATCACTCCCGCAAGGTAGACACCCGCAAGGGGCGTCGCCATCGTCAGCGGATCGTGTTCCGGAATCCCGGTCGCGGGGTCGATGGGCACGCCGATCCGCTCCAGCAGTCCGATCTCCGGCAGGAACCCGGTCATGGTATACACCTGGGTGGCGGGGATGCGAAACGCCCCCTCCGGGCCTTCCACAAGGACCGCGTGGGGCTCGATGGCCAGCACCCGAGTGGAAAACAGCGCCGTAATCGCGCCCTCACGAATCCGGGCTTCGATATCGGGACGCACCCACGGCTTCACGTTGCTCCCGAGCGCGTCACCCACATGCACCAACGTGACCTGTGCCCCCGCCCGGTACATGTCGAGCGCGGCATCGACAGCGGAATTCGCGCCACCCACCACCACCACCGCTTCGCGCCACGCCGCATGCCCTTCCAGGTACCCATGCCGGACATGCGGCAGCAGCTCCCCTGGCACTCCCAGACGATTCGGCCGGCCGAAGTACCCCGTCGCGATCACCACCGCATGAGCCGCAGTTTCGCGCTCGGTCCCCACCCTGCTGGTACTGCGTACGAGCCACCGAGCCGCCCGCGAAGGCTCCACCTGCCCCGGCCTGGGGTCCACCCGCACTGGACGCAGGGACTCCACCGTCTCGAACTGGTGCACAGCCAGCCCATAGACGTCGGCCACGCCGCGATAGTACGCCAAGGCGTCCCGACGCGTGGGCTTCTCCGTGGCCACGATAAAGGGTACTCCCCCTATGGCCAGTCGCTCGGCCGTGGAGAAGAACGTCATGTAGGTGGGGTAGCTCGCGAGCCCGTTGACGATGCAGCCACGATCGAAATTCACCGCACTGAGGCCTGCGCGCCGAGCGGCGATCGACGCCGCAAGCCCGCAGGGACCAGCACCGATGACCGCCACATCGACGACCTGAGGGCTGTCCTCCGGACCGCCGGAAGGAACGGCCTCCCGAATGCTCCCCGCCTCAGCCGGTGACACCGCCGCCGTCACGACTCAGGCCAACGCCGCCTGCACGCCAATGATCTGATCCCGACGCGTCCCCACGCTGATGTAGGCTATCGGGGTCTCGCACAGCGCTTCGAGACGGTCGAGATAGACCCGCGCGGCCAACGGCAGATCCGAGAGAGAACGGGCGTCCTGCGTGGACTGCTGCCAGCCGGGGAACCACTCGTAGATCGGCTCGGCCTGCTCGAGCAGCGAAAGATCCGCCGGGAACTCGGTGTAGATGTCAGCACCCACCCGATACCCAGTGCAGACCGCCACCTGCTCGAGCGTATCGAGGACATCGAGCTTGGTGATCGCGAGACCAGTCAGCCCGTTGACCCGTACGGCATATCGAACCACCACCCCATCGAACCACCCACAGCGGCGCGCGCGACCCGTTGTCGCGCCGAACTCGTGGCCGAGCTGGCGGACGTGGCTCTGCAACGGCTCTTCGAGCTCAGTCGGAAGCGGCCCGTTCCCCACCCGGGTCGTATAGGCCTTCACAACACCCAGAGCCGCCTGCAGCGCCATGGGAGAGATCCCCACGCCCGTGGCGGCACCACCAACCGTCGTATTGCTCGAGGTAACGAACGGGTAGGTCCCGTGGTCCACATCCAGTAGCGACCCCTGCGCGCCTTCCAGCAGAATCGCCGCCCCATTGCGGATCGCCTGATGCACGCAGAGCCCCACATCCTCAGCGAGACCGAGCAGGCGAGGCGCGAGGGCGCTGAGTGTGGCCATCGTGGCATCCACGGACGCCCGCACCTCGGACTGGGAGCGCTCAAGCTGCGCGTTGGCGCGCTCCACGCCCGCCGTGACCAGGGTGAGTAGGCGCTCCTGATTGCGAAGATCGAGAACGCGTACCCCCCGCCGCGCCACCTTGTCCTCATAGGCCGGGCCAATGCCGCGACCAGTGGTACCGATGGCTTTGTTGGCCTCACTCGCCTTGTCCACCAGCTTGTGATAGGGCATCACCAGGTGCGCCCGCTCGCTCACATACAGGCGACCCTCCACATCCACACCGTCGGCGACGAGCTCATCGACTTCCGTGAAGAGCGTCTCGGGGTCCATCACCACACCATTACCGATCGCGCAGCGCACCCCAGGGTGCAGGATACCACTCGGGATCTGGTGGAGCACGAAGGACTTGTCCCCGATATGCACCGTATGGCCGGCATTGGCGCCGCCCTGGTAGCGCACGACCCAGTCTGCGCGCTCGGCCAGCACGTCGACCAGCTTGCCCTTGCCCTCGTCGCCCCACTGGGCTCCCACCACCACGACAGTGCGCGTCGTCGAATCAAACATGCGATCGGTCTCCGGCGGCCTGGCAGCCGCACACAAAAAACGCCCCGCGGACGGCCCGCGAAGCGTTGATGAAATCTAGCTCGGGAGAGCGCCGAAGCAATCGGCACCCACAGCAAGGGGGGCGCTGAAGGCCCCCATCCTTCTCAAAATCCCCGATTACCAGCGCGAACCCACCACCGCGAGCTCACCTCCCCGGGGCACAGACCCACGTCGGGTTCAGTTGAACACCATGGGTGAACTGCTTCCATCCCCATTCCTCGGGCTTGCCAGCGGCCTTGGCGGTGTTTCGCGCCAGCTCCTCCATCAACGGCGTCCGCACGATTCCAGGCGCAAAAGCATTGACCGTGATACCGTACTGCGCGAGATCGCGAGCGGCAGTCTGGGTCAGTCCACGCACGGCAAACTTGGTGGCGCTGTAGACAGCGATGCCTGGGTTCCCGATGTGGCCAGCCTGTGATGCCGCGTTGATGTTGATGATCACGCAGACCGCCTTCGGGCCCAACGGGTGCTTGGGCGCCCATTCGGCATCCCGATAGGGCATTGTCCGCGCACGGCAGTGAAGCGTGCGAGCATTCCGGCCTGCTTGGCGGCCTACTTGAACAGCCTGGACCGCGTGTGCCTGGTAGTCTCATGCGTGACGGCCAAAGCGCCGAGTACACCCGAGCCCGCTGGCGCGCGCCGCCTACGAAACTACCTCGCGCACGAAACGAGCGACTATTTGATGGAGTTCCGCATGGCGTTGAAGCCCCGGGTCCAGAACAGCAATTCGCTCAGGAGCGAATCGGCCGACTTGTCAATGAGTTCATTGGAAAGAAACCGCCCACGATCATCGATCAGACTCGCGACCAGAGGAATGGCGACTCCCTCCGCCATGGGCATCATCTTCAGCGTGGTGACCTGCATTTTCGCGGCTTGTACTGCACGCAAGCCGCCAGAAACACCGCCGTAGCTGACAAACCCGCAGGGCTTGTAATTCCACTCGCGGTAGAGGTAGTCCAGCGCATTGACCAACGACGGTGGTGGGCTGTAGTTGTATTCCGGCGTCACAAACACGAAGGCATCAGCGGCGGCCACGCTCCGCGACCATTGCTTGGTGTGCTCGTGTTGATAGTCCTGATGTCTGGGATGTATAGGCTCGTCGTAGATCGGCAGATGGAAATCAGCCAGGTCCACCAGCGTGGCGTCAAACGCTCCGCTCCGACCCGTGTACTGGAAAAACCAGTCCGCTACCGCAGGTCCAACCCGTCCCGGCCGAGTCGAGCAGATCACAATGTGCAGGGCGGGAGCGGCCATGATTTGTTGCCTCAGGAGAGATGCATGGATTGATGAGCGCGCGCACCGGCCGCTTTCCAATTATACGCACGCATACCAACCAATCACCATCATGGGTGGGTACGGTCACGCTGAAACCTACGCTCTGGGAGAGGCCAGAAGTTTTTCTGAACGCTGTATTCCGCCTCAGTTGCCCACGCGTAAAGTGGCTTCGACGAGATGGATGCGGCGCGCAGCGATTTTATCCCGTGCCGGAAAGACGGCTCACCAGAATCGCCCCAAGCACCCAGGCGAGCATCGCCACGCCAAATGCGACCTTGGTGGCTGCGGCCACCACGCGACCAATCAAGGCACCGGTCGCCACCCGCACGGGCTGCCCGCGCTCAGACCGCCTGACGGTCAACTCGGCAACCAACGCGCCCACGAAAGCCCCGGAAAACGCGCCCAGCATGGGTCCCACCACCGGTAGCGGTACACCGATCACGGCCCCGATGACTCCGCCGAGGATCGCCCCCCAGCCCGCCCGGCGCGATCCGCCATACTTGCGCGCGTAGCGGCCCGAAATGGTGAACTCGAGCACCTCCGCTACCACCACCATCGCCCCCAGCATGACCAGGGTGATGCCGCCAATGCTCCCCGCTGGAACTGCCAGCCAATAGAGCAATACCGACCCAAGCATCACCCACAACCCGGGAAGGCCCAAGGGGACCAACGACAGTCCCAGCAGGAGCGCCAGAATCAACAATATCATGGCCGGCATACGAAACAATACGTCTCGACCCGCACGGAGTTTCGGTTTGCAATTGTCTGGGCGAACGCAGTGGCCGACGGGCCAACGGCAAGCGTCGCCGCAGCCGAAGCGGATGACACGTAACCCATTGCCAAGGACGCGGCAGCATCGATCGATGCCACCACGCCGGTGCCCTTCATGGACGCCAGTGACCTTCGCCTACTGAGCAACTACGTGCACCCGACGGAGCACTCGCCTCCGCCGGATGCACATACGGCAGGGCCTGCTCAGTGCAATCCTGCGGCCTTCAACCGGTCGCGCACAACGGCAAGCTCCCCGTCATCGAGCGGCAGGAGCGGACTGCGTGGTGGCCCCCCGTCGAGTCCAACCAGCGCCATGGCCGCCTTGATGCCAGCCGGTCCGTATGCGCCCGCGATATCGGTGGCCACGGGGGTCAACACGCGTTGCAGCTCGGTCGCGGCTTGCAGATCTCCCGCGCGCAGGAGATCGACCATGCGACGCACGGCCGGTCCGGCATAGAGCCCGATCGCCAGGATCGCTCCCGCGGCACCGGCCGAAAGCGCAGCAACGACCGTGCTGCCGTTGCCATTCAGCACACGGAATGTGGGGCTTTGTGCTTCGAGGTACTGCGCCAGCACCGGCAAATTGCCCGCACTGTCCTTCATGCCGATGACGTTCTGGTGTTGCGCCATCTCATGCACCAGCGCTGGACTGAGGACCAGATGCGCATAGGCCGGCATGTTGTACAACAGCACCGGCAACGGACTCGCGTCGGCCACCGCACGAAAGTGCGCGAGCAGCGCGGCCTCCGTCATGCGTTTAAGGAAGTAATGTGGCGAGATGACCAGCACGGCGTCCGCACCGGTCTCCTTCGCATCGCGCGCACGCGCTATCGTCTGGCGCGTGCTCTCACTCCCCACGCCGGCCAGTAACCATTTGTCGGTGGGCACTCGCTCACGGGCCAATGCCAGGAGCTGCCGCCGATCCTCGTCATCGAGCAGCGCCGACTCGCCGCTCGAACCTCCCACCAGGACGCCATCCATGCCGATGGCGAGATGTGCGTCGAGATTGCGCTGAAACGCGGCGCCGTCGAGCGCTCCGCTGGCGGTGAAGTTCGAGACGGCGGGCACCATGAGCCCACCCAATTGCGCAACAGTCAGTGGAGACATCCCAGCAAACTAACTGCCGGGAGTCAGCTGCCGAAGAGACTCTCGAATCCGCTGCCGAACACGGAGGCATCGTTGGAGAACGGATTGGGACTGGAAACCACCCCGTGGCCCGTGGGGCTCGTGGCGAGAGGCGGCAGCATCGCGCCCGTTCCCAGCGGATTGGCGCCCGGGCTCACGAGCCCAGCATGGCCCTGCGCGGGAACCCCTCCCGGAATGGTCCCCAGGCCGTCCGACCCGAACGCTTGACCGGCGGTCTGCCCGCCCGCTCGAGACATGCCGGCACCAGCGGTCGGCCGACCGTTCTTTCCCATGCGGAAGCCCAGTTCGAAGTCCGCCGGGTTCGTCGCGGCGTTCCTCGCCACTTCGAAGTCGATCTCCTCGCTGTTCACCAACTCGGCGAGATGCTGATCGAAGGTCTGCATGCCATACTGCGCGCCGTCCGCCATGTAGTCCCGGATCTCGGCGATATTGCCCTCGGCGATCAGATCGCGGATGGTACTGGTCACGATCATCACCTCGGCAGCCACCACGCGCCCCTGTCCACCCTTCCGCGGCAGAAGCCGTTGTGACACCACCGCGTGCAACGACTCCGCAAGGCGTGTCCGGACCACCAACTGTTCCTCTGGAGGGAACATCGCCACGATGCGCAGAATCGTGCTCTGCGCATCTGGGGTGTGCAGCGTGGAGATGAGCAGGTGACCTGTCTCCGCCGCCTTCATGGCGGTATCGATCGTCTCCGCATCACGCATTTCACCAATCAGAATCACATCGGGATCCTGGCGAAGCGCGGCGCGCAGCCCCATCCGGAACGTGTCGGTATCGATCCCCACCTCACGCTGCGTCACCGAACTGCGCTGGTCGGAGTGGAGAAACTCGATCGGATTCTCCAGTGTGAGAATATGCTTCTCGTATGAACTATTGATCTCATGCACCAGAGCCGCCATGGTGCTCGACTTGCCGGAGCCCGTCACGCCCGTCACGAGAACCATCCCGCGCTCCGTGTGCGCAATGCGCGTAAGCACCGGCGGCAGGCTCAAGGAAAGCACGGTCGGCACTTGTTCCGGAATCACCCGCATCACGATGGAGTGCGCTGACCGCTGCCGCATGATGTTCACGCGAAACCGGCCAACACCGGCCGCCGCCCACGAGCAGTCGTGATCCCTCAGCGTATCGATATTCGCTCGGTCGGCATCGGAGACCATCAAGTGCAGCGCGATCGCACGCGTCTGCTCCGCCGAGAGCGCCTGCTTGGTCAGCACCACCAACCGGCCGTCGATGCGTGCCCGCACGACATCACCGGCCTTGATATGGACATCGGAGGCCCCGCGATCGACTGCTGCCTTGATGATTCGTTCAATTGCCACGGGTGGATCCTGCGAACGCACTCGGTGAATCGCTGACGGACACCCGCCGCGTTCCACTGCGCGGCTGAATCCCAGTCCGCGATCAGTATCCGGCGTCGAGGTCCACGACGTTGCGGAGTGGCTCTCCTGCGCTCCACCGCCGCCAATTGTCCAGAAACAACGCGAGCCCGCGCTGCCACGTGCGCCTCGGAGACACTCCGGACACATGCGGCGTCACCAGCACGCGAGGGTGAAGCCACCAAGGGCTTTCAGCAGGCAGGGGCTCCTCGGTGAAGACATCCAGCACCGCCCCCAGCAGACGACCGCCCTCGAGCAATTCCAGCAACGCCGCGTCCTCGATCAGGGCGCCACGTGCTACGTTCACGACGATTGCACCGGCCGGGAGCAACGCCAGCCGACGTGCATCCAGCAGCGTCCTGGTGCTGGCGGTGAACGGGGCCGCCACCACGACTACATCGGCGGTCGGCAGCACCGTCTCCAGGGCCTCCGGCCCCACGACCCGCTGAAAGCCCGGCGGAACCCCCCGATCCGGGCGTCGGCGTACCCCCGTGCAATCGCAGCCCAGCGCCTGAAACCGCTGCGCGACGGCGCTGCCGATCCCGCCGGCGCCGATCACCAGAACCCGATATTCCGAGAGCTCTCGAATCCCACCGCCAGACTCCACGAACGGCTCCCGCGTCCAGATGCGTGCTGCCTGCTGCCGCACGGCGTAGTCCAGACCGCGCACAAAATGCAGCACTCCACCCAGCACAGTGTCGGCCATGGGTTCGGCGTATACGCCGGCGCCATTCGTGAACACCACGCCGCTGGCCACCAGTTCGGGAGTAATCGATGCTCCAATGCCGGCCGACGCGCTGTGCGCCCAGCCAAGCCGAGGAGACGCCGCAAGCAGGTCCGGGGTTAGCCCGTACCCGAAATACGCATCGGCAGCCGGCATGGCCGCGAGCGCTTCGGCACTGGGCACATTCGTCCCATTCCCAAGACTCCGGGAAATCGAGGAGATGTGCACAACCTCCCACCCCGGCGGTGCTTCCGTCGTGATGGCCTCTGATGCCCACGCCGGCAGACGCATGTGCTGCGCGCTGCTCTGCATGTCCACAACGAGTCGTCGCATCGTCATGCGCTCATCGCCATCGCTCAGGCAGTACCGGAGACGGGCACGGACACAGGTGTCGCTGCCAGCACCGGTGGTGGTCCCGTGAGGCCATCAAGGCCCATATGGCCACGTACGTCCCGGAGGGTTTCGGCGGCAATGGCCGATGCGGTGGCGGCGCCCTGCGCCAATGCGTCCAGCACGCGCCGGGGCTCGGCGTCGAGTTCCTCCGAGCGCAGCCGGATGGGCGTCAACTCCTGCACGATGCCGTCGAGCAACACCTTCTTGCAATCCATGCAACCCCAGCCGGCCGTTCGGCATTGATGCGCGACATGTTCCTGCGTGGCCTCGTCCGAGAACGCCCGATGCAGCTGAAAGATGTTGCAGACTTCGGGACGCCCGGGATCGGTCCTGCGCACACGCTGTGGATCGGTGACTGCCGGACGGAGTTTCGCCCAGATCTCGTCGTCTGTCTCGTGCAGGGCGATGGTGTTGCCCAACGACTTGGACATCTTCGCCTGGCCATCGAGCCCCATGATACGACGCGTGGGGGTCAGCAGCGGCTTCGGTTCGGGGAAATACGCCTGACCGAACTTCGCATTCCACCGGCGAGCCGTGTCGCGTGCCAGTTCGAGGTGCTGCACCTGGTCTTCGCCCACGGGGATGCTGTCCGCTCTGTAGAGCAGAATATCTGCGGCCTGGAGCACCGGGTACATGAGCAACCCTGCCGGGATGCTTTCCATCTTCGAGGACTTGTCCTTGAACTGCGTCTGACGTTCGAGATCACCCAGGGGCGTGAGTGTGGTAAAGAGCCACGACAGCTCCGTGTGCGCCGGAACGTCGCTCTGCATGAAGAGCGACGCCTTGGCCGGGTCGATGCCCGCCGCCAGCAACGAACGCGCCATGCCCCAGCGCCGGGCCCGCAGCGCCGCCGGGTCGTAGGTTCCGGTAATGGCGTGGTAATCGACCACACAATAGATCGCGCCGGGATGCTCGTCCTGCAGACGAACCCAGTTCTTGACGGCGCCCAGGTAATTCCCGATATGCAGTTCGCCCGAAGGCTGGATGCCACTGAAGATGCGTGCCATCCTTCAAACGTAGTTTCGCCCACATGCAGCAGCAACGCACCGGCCTTGCACCGGCCTTGGACGGGCTTTGCACCAGCTTAGCACCAGCCTTGCACCCACAGGCATCCACTACGCACGACTAACGCCGCTTCCTTGTGAAACATCCCGACCGGCACCGCTGGCTCGACGCCAGCGTGTACGCAGCCGCTGTGGCCACGACATTCATCCGGCAGGAATCCCTCGCGCGGGACGCCATCACCTGGCAGTCGAAGAGTGCAACGGACTTCGTCAGCCATGTTGACATCGGTGCCGAAGAGCGCATCCGGGAGATCCTCCGGGAGCGCGTTCCCGGCATTCGTATCGTCGGTGAAGAACTGGGGAACGATGACGACCCCGAGGCGGGCCTTGTCGCCATAGTCGATCCACTGGATGGGACCACCAATTTTCTGCATGGCTCTCCCAACTTCTGCGTAAGCATCTGCATTGCGCTGAATGGAGTGCCACAGGCTGCTGTGGTACACGATATCATGCGCGGCGAGGCCAACGGGACCGTCTACACCGCCAGTGCCGGCGACGGGGCGTTTGCCAATGGGATCCCCATGCGCGTATCGGCAATCGATGATCCGGCACGAGCCCTTATTGGCACGGGCTTCCCTTTCAAGGACGTGACCAACGCCGACGAGTATCTCCGAATGCTGCGCCGCCTCATGCCGCTCGTCTCGGGCGTGCGCCGTGCCGGCTCGGCGGCCCTCGATCTCGCCGATGTGGCGCATGGCCGGTTCGACGGTTTCTGGGAGCTGTGGCTCAATGCCTGGGATCACGCCGCCGGCATCCTGCTCATCCGCGAAGCCGGTGGACGCGTGACCGATCTCGACGGCCTCGATGCCAGGCTCGTCGGCGGAACCATCGTCGCCACGAATGGCATCCTGCACGACTGGTTTCTCAATGTGCTGCGCGACAACGCGGAGTGAGCCGGCTCGCAGGCACGCCGTTCGGCCGATAGCTTCCACTCCTGGTCTCTTACCCTCTCTTGGAATCCTCCCGTGGCTCTCATCGAATGCGTTCCGAACTTCTCCGAAGGGCGTGATCCGGTCGTCATCGCGGCCATTCGCGATGCGATCGCCGGTACCTCCGGTGCCCATGTCCTCGATGTGTCCAGCGACCCCTCGCATCACCGCACGGTCATCACCTTCGTCGCCACACTCGATGCAGCGGTACCTGCGGCCTTGGCCGCCATGACGGTCGCCCGTGACCGCATCGACCTCACCCGGCATCAGGGTGAGCACCCGCGCATCGGTGCCACCGATGTGGTGCCGTTCATCCCGCTCGACGGTGCGACCATGGAAGACTGTGTCGCCCTGGCGCGCGAACTCGGTGCGCGCGCATCAAGTGAGCTGGGCATCCCGGTCTATCTCTACGAACGGGCGGCCACGACGCCTGCACGTGAGAATCTGGCCGATGTGCGCCGTGGAGAGTTCGAGGGGCTGCGCGACGACGTGCGCACCAATCCCGCGAGGCGTCCCGACTTCGGTCCGGCAGAACTCCATGCCACTGCCGGTGCAACGGCCGTGGGGGCTCGCCCCTTTCTCGTGGCCTACAACGTGTACCTCGGCGATGCGAAGAACCTCCCGGTGGCCAAGGAAGTGGCCAAGGCCATCCGCGGGTCATCAGGTGGGCTGCGGTACGTAAAGGGACTCGGCATGGAAGTCGACGGCCAGGCGCAGGTCTCGATGAACCTCGTCGACACCGAGAAGACGCCGCTCCACCGGGTCTTCGAGATCGTGAAATCCGAAGCGGCGGCCCATGGCGTGAGCCCGACCTGGAGCGAGATCGTCGGCCTGGTACCCGAACGCGTGCTCCTCGAGGCCGGCGCGCGGCACGTGCAGTTGCGCGGCTTCTCCAAGGCCATGCTGCTTGAAACCAAGGTACGCGAGGCCGTTTCGGGTGGTGAGACGGTCGATGCCTTCATGTCGAGCGTGGCATCGGCACAGCCGACACCGGGTGGCGGCAGCGTCGCGGCCCACGCCGGAGCATTGGCGGCGGCATTGGTACAGATGGTCTCCGGTCTGACGGTGGGCAAGAAGAAGTACGCGGCCGCTGAGGCGGAGATGCAGCAGGCCGCACTCGATGCGGCCGCCCTGCGTCGCGAGCTCAACACACTCGTGCTCCGCGACGCAGAGTCATACGAGCGTGTGCGTGCCGCCTATCAGATGCCGAAGGAACCGGAATCGGCACTTGCGGCGCGTGCCGATGCGATACGAGAGGGCCTGTTGTACGCCGCCGAAGTTCCGCTCGAGTCCGCACGCACCGCTGTGAAGGTCGCCGCCTTGAGCGCTGCGGTCGCAGAGCGAGGCAATACCAACGCGGTGAGTGACGCCTGCGTAGGTGCCTTGCTTGCCGAAGCTGCCTGCAAGGGTGCCGTCTACAATGTGCGCATCAATGTCGCGTCGCTCGATGCAGTCGGTGCCGCCCGTGGGGCGGCGCTCATCGCCGAAGCCCAACGTTGCGTCGAGGAAGCTTCATCACACGCCCGAAAGGCCGAGGCGGCCACAGAGCGTGCGATCAATGGCGGATGATCAGCAGATCGGCTGGTGACGGTCGCATCCGGTTGCCACCGCTCGCGTGGCAGGATGGTCCGCCATTCAGCTGAGACTTGAATTGCGTCAATGCAAAACGCCCGCCGATCGGCGGGCGTTTCGTATCTGAAAAAAGGCGAACGGAGAAAGCGTCAGCTCAAGGCAGCGTAAGAATCCGCGGCCCGTTCTCGGTAATCGCCACCGTGTGCTCGAAGTGCGCCGAACGTTTGCCATCAGCAGTCACAACCGTCCACTTGTCGCTCAGCGTGCGCGTGCGTGCCGTGCCCACATTCACCATGGGCTCGATGGCGATGGTGAGGCCTACACTCAGCTTCTTGCCGCGCTTCGGTTTGCCGTAGTTGGGGATCTGCAGTTCCTCGTGGGGCGAGAAACCCACCCCGTGTCCAACCAGCTCGCGCACCACCGCGAACCCTTCGGCCTCCACGACCGCCTGTACGGCGGCACCGATATCGCCAACGTGGTTGTCTGGCACGGCGGCCGCGATACCAGCGTCCAGCGAACGGCGCGTGACATCAAGCAAGCGTTGCGTCTCGGCATCGATCGCGCCAACCGGGACCGTGATCGCCGCATCGGTATACATGCCATCGAGCTTGATACCGACATCGAGTGTCACGATGTCCCCGTCCTGCAGCAGCCGCTTGCGTGACGGGATACCATGCACGATCTCCTCATTGATCGAAATGCAGGCGCTTCCGGGAAACCCATAGAGTCCCTTGAACGCTGGCTCAGCGCCCGCATGCGAGCGAATGAACGCTTCGCAGCGCTGATCGAGTTCGCCCGTGGAGATACCGACCGTCACCTGTTCCTTGAGGTACTGCAGCGTGGCATGCAGCACTCGCCCCCCGCGCGACATGATTTCGATCTCGCGGGGTGACTTCAGCAGGGTCGTTGGTGCCGAACCGCCGATCATCAAGCGATCCCGAGCCCCGTGTGCACACGTGCCTCCACGTCCTCGAGCGTGCCCAGGGCATCGACCTGAACAAGATTCGCATTCTGCGAACGGTACCAGTCAATGACCGGCGACGTCTGCTCCCGATACACCTCCATCCGCTTGCGAATGGCCTCGGGCTCGTCGTCCTTGCGGCGCACCAGCGTACCCGTCCTGCCGTCTGCCTCGCAGGTCTCCCCTGGCTGACGGCCGAAGAACGGGCGTTGGCAGACATCGCAGGTAGTGCGGCCACTGAGGCGGCGCACGAGTTCCTCTTCGTCCACTTCGAACAGCAGCACCGCATTGAGCGGGCGTCCGAGGGTAGCCAGCATCTCGCTCAGGCCGGCCGCCTGCGGTGTCGTGCGGACGACGCCATCGAGAATGGCTCCCTTGGCAGCGCTGGGTGATGCGAGGGCGTCCCTCATGATGCCCATGATCACGGCGTCCGGCACCAGATCACCGCGATCCATGGCCGCCTTCGCTTCGAGTCCCAGCGGCGTGCCTTCCTTCACAGCGGCACGCAGCACATCACCGGTTGCGATCTTGGGAACGCCAAGGCGAGCGGCAAGCCGCTCGCCTTGCGTCCCCTTGCCCGCACCGGGCGGTCCAAGCAGGACGATAATCACATCAACTCCCTTAGAAACCCTGGGTCGCCTGACTTCCGCGGAGGCGGATGCGCCCCTTCTTCATGAAGCCGTCGTACTTCCGCAGCAGCAAGTGCTGCTGCATCTGCGCCATGGTATCGAGCGCCACACCCACCACGATCAACAGCGACGTTCCACCAAACGCGAACGGTACGTTGACAATGCGGGCAATGACGATGGGCAGGAGGGCGATCGCAGTCAGGAAGATCGCACCGGGCAGCGTGATCCGCTCCACGACATGCTCGATATACTCTGCCGTCTTGGCACCCGGCTTGATGCCCGGCACAAATCCACCCTGCTTCTTCAGGTTCTCGGCCAGATCAACCGGATTGAAGATGATGGACGTGTAGAAGTACGTGAACAGCATGATGAGAATCGCGGACAGCACGAAGTACAGCCACGGATCCGGTCCCTGCGGATTGAAATACTCCGCAATCTCCTGGAGCTTGGGGTTCCCGCTGAACTGGGCCAGCGCACCAGGAATCACGATCACCGACTGTGCGAAGATGATCGGCATCACGCCCGCCGTGTTGATACGCAGCGGGATAAAGTTGCGAGCCGCTTCGCGCTGACGGCCGCGCGCCATGGTGCGCTGTGGAATCTGAATGAGGATCTTGCGGGCAGCCACAGTGATGGCGACCGTGCCGGCCACGACCGCCACCATGACCAATCCCAGAGCCACCAGCGACAGCGGCGCGATCGCACCCGTCGTCACAAAGCCGAAGGTCTGGATGATCGACGGCCACATGCGTTCGATGATCGAGAAGAAGATGATCAGCCCCGCACCGTTGCCGAGCCCGCGCTCCGTGATCTGCTCACCCAGCCACATCACGAAGATCGCGCCCGTGGTGAGGAAGAGCATCATCTGGATGGTGAACCACGGCCCCGGACGCGACACCGCTGCCGGCAGCGAGCCCGTGAACAGCGCGAAGCCATAGGCCTGCACCAGCGCCAGCGCTACCGTGAGATAGCGCGTGTACTGCGTCAGCTTTTTCCGACCTTCCTCATCCTTCTGCATCTTGTCAACGATCGGCATCACCGCGCCGGCGATCTGGACGAAAATGCTCGCCGAGATGTAGGGCATGATACCGAGCGCAAACACGGTGGCGCGTGAGAGACCACCACCCACGAACATGTCGTAGAGGCCCAGAAGGCCACCGCCCTGCTGGCGGGTGAAGTAGTCCGACAGCGCCTGGACATCGATGCCGGGCGCCGTGATGTGCGACCCCAGGCGATAGAGCACCATACACAGGAACGTGAAGGTGATCTTCGCCCAGAGCTCGGGCGTCCGGTAAATGTTGGCAACGGCCTGGGCCGCCGCGTTGTTCTGCTCTGCCATGCGCCGAGTGGTCTCCGTCAGCCGTCGACGCGGCCACCGGCCGCTTCGATCTTTGCCTTGGCCGCGGCGCTGACCTTCACGCCACGCACCGTGAACGCGCGCGTCACGTCACCGTTCGCCAGCAACTTCGCCGGTCCCTGACCCAGCCGAATGAGGCCTGCTGCTGCCAGTGTCTCCACCGTCACCTCGTCGCCCGACACCTGCGTCAGCGCATCGAGACGCACCACCTGCGCGTCCTCGCGGAACGGGTTGGTGAAACCACGCTTCGGGATGCGACGCGTGATCGGCATCTGGCCACCCTCGAAATGCGGCTTGCCGCCACCAGGACCGCCGTGACCCGAACGGGCCATGGATCCCTTGTGACCCTTACCGGAGGTCTTGCCCAGGCCGGAACCCGGACCACGACCAAGACGACGACGCGAACGATGCGAGCCGGGCGCCGGCGCCAGATTGTGCAGGCCGATCTTCTCGGCGCCTTCGGCGCCTGAATTGTTCGCCACGTGCTTACTCCTCCACGGCCGTCACCTGAACCAGGTGACGGACCTTCTTGAGCTGGCCGCGCAGCGAGGCGGAATCCTGCTGCACGACGCTGGCCTGGTGGTGCCGCAGGCCAAGCGCCGCAAGTGTCGCGCGCATCCGCCACGGATGGCCGATCGCACTGCGTACCTGCGTGATCTTGAGCTTCCCGGTGCCGGGCGCCTCGAGCTTCGGCACCTTGGCCGGGCCCTTGGACGGATGCCACACGAATGTCCGCGGCATTATGCCACCTCTGCAGCCGGCGTGGCTGCGGCCGTGGCGGCGCCAACAACGGCCGCCTTGCGGGGATCATGAGCCTCGGTGCGCGCCTTCGCACGCGACCGATAGCCGATCTGCGACGGTTCGAGTCCGCGTTCCTTGGCCGCCTGTTCGACGGTCACCAGGTGCGTCAGACCATCGATCGCCGCACGAACCATGTTATGCGGGTTCGTCGAACCCAGCGACTTCGTGAGAATGTCGTGAATACCCGCGCACTCGAGCACGGCGCGCACCGCGCCGCCAGCGATCACGCCAGCACCAGGCGCAGCCGGCTTCATGAGCACCTTGCCGGCGCCATGCTTGCCCACCACCTCGTGCGGGATCGTCGAACCGGTGAGCGGAACCGCCACCATGCTCCGACGCGCCGCATCAACGGCCTTGCGCACAGCTTCCGACACTTCGTTGGCCTTGCCGGTGGCAAAGCCTACCTTGCCCTGCCCGTCGCCAACCGCGACGAGGGCATTGAAGGAGAAGCGACGACCACCCTTCACGACCTTCGCGACACGATTGATCGCGATCACGTTTTCAACGAGTTCGCTCTGTTCGCGCTCCTGCTGTCCGCCACGATCCGGACCACGCCCGCGGCCATCGCGTCCGCCCTGGCCGCCTTCCCCGCCGGGGCCACGACCACGACCGCCGCCAGGGCCGCCGCCGGGACCACGCCCGCGACCGCCTCCTGGGCCACCACGCCCGCGGCCGCCACCCGGGCCACCACGTCCACCACCACGCGGCGCCGGTGCGCCGCCCTGATTCTGTGCGTCTGCCATGATCAGAACTCCAGGCCGCCCTCTCGGGCGCCTTCGGCAACGGCCTTCACACGGCCATGGTACTGGTAACCCGCGCGGTCGAAGACCACCTTCGAGATGCCGGCCGCCTTCGCCTTTTCCGCCGTGGCCTTGCCGACGGCGAGCGCGCGCTCCGACTTCGTGCCGCTCATCCCCTCGTCGCCAACGGTCAGCAGCGTA
The DNA here is from genome assembly GCA_964586985.1 of uncultured Gemmatimonas sp. Classification (GTDB taxonomy): domain Bacteria; phylum Gemmatimonadota; class Gemmatimonadetes; order Gemmatimonadales; family Gemmatimonadaceae; genus Gemmatimonas. The sequence goes on from CAZPJX010000019.1 coordinate 18,102, forward strand.
CGCTGCGCGACATCGTCCACGACCTGGGCATAGATGTGTTTCAGCGAGCGGAACACGACGAGACGCGGACGTTCCGCCGTCCCCGACACCGCCTTGCGCACTCGCAAATGACGGCGCTGGCGCCGCTCCGCGTTTGTCCGCGGAATCCCTATTCTGGCCATTACTTGCCTCCCGCCTTGCCGGCCTTGCGCCGGATGACTTCGCCCTGGTACTTGACGCCCTTGCCCTTGTATGGCTCGGGCTTGCGCAGACTGCGAATCTCCGCGGCGACCTGACCGACATGTTCCTTGCTTGCGCCTTCGATCACCACCGTCGTGGGATTCGGTGCGCTGATCTTCACGCCTTCCGGCGCCTTGTACTCGATCTGATGCGAGAAGCCGAGCGACAGCAGCGCGCCATAGGGCTTGATCTCGGCCTTATAGCCGACGCCCGTGATCTCCAGGGTTCGCGTGAAGCCCTTCGTGACCCCCTCGACCATGTTTGCCACCAAGGTGCGCGTCAAACCATGCAACGCCTTGTGACGGTCCTCGTCAGACGGGCGCTTCACCAGAATTTCCGCACCTTCCTGCGACAGCTCCATCTCGGCGGGCAGCACGCGGGAGAGTTCGCCCTTCGGCCCCTTCACCGTGAACTTGCTGCCGTCGATCGCCACTGACACCCCGGCCGGAACCGGAATCGGGCGCTTACCGATACGTGACATGCGTGCGGTCTCCTTACCAGACGAGGGCGAGCAATTCGCCGCCCGTATTGGCGGAACGCGCGTCACGGTCCGACATGATCCCCTTCGACGTGCTGAGGATTGCCATGCCCAGGCCGTTGCGCACGCGCGGAATCTCAGTCACACCGACGTACTTGCGCAGGCCGGGCGTGGAGATGCGACGCGCTTCGCGGATCACCGACTGGCCGCCATGCGCGTACTTCAGAATGACTCGCAGCACGGACTTGCCGTCCTCGAGTTCAACCGTGCGGTAATCCTGAATGAAGGAGTTCTCCTTCAGGATGCGCGCGATCTCGATCTTGATCTTCGATACCGGCATATCGACGCGGCGGTGCTTGGAGGCACACGCATTGCGAAGGCGCGTCAACATGTCGGCAATGGGGTCGTTCAGGCTCATGCGCTCGAAGTGCTCCTATGGTATCCGTGCGAAGCGGACCTGTAGGAAGTGAATGGTTACCAGCTTGCCTTCCGGACGCCCGGAATCAAGCCATTGAGGGCCATCTCGCGCAGCGCGAGACGGCTCAGGCCGAAGTGCCGCAGATACGCCCGCGGACGGCCGCTGATGCTGCAACGGTTCCGCACACGCGTCTTCGACGAATCACGCGGAAGCTTGTGCAGCGCGTTCACCGCGGCCTGCACCTCTTCCGGCGTGCTCTTCGGGCTGCTGATCGTGGCCTTGAGCGCCGCGCGCTTCTGGGCATAGCGCTGCACCAGTTCCGTGCGCTGCGCGTTCCGGGCCAACTTGCTCGTCTTTGCCATCGTTTAGAGTCCTGGTGTCCGGTCAGGCCGCATTCGGCTGCGCCACCTTGGGCGTCACCGGCTTGTCGTCGCCGCGGAACGGCATGCCGAGCTGATGCAGCAGCGCGAACGCGTGTGCATCCTTGCTCGCCGTCGTCACGAACGTAATGTCCATGCCGTGGATCTGCTCGACCATGTCGTAGTTGATCTCGGGGAAGATCATCTGCTCCTTGATGCCGAGCGTGTAGTTGCCACGACCGTCGAACGACTTCGTACCGAGCCCGCGGAAATCGCGGATACGCGGGCACGCCACCGTTACGAACCGATCGAGAAACTCCCACATTCTCGCACCGCGCATCGTCACCGAGGCGCCAATCTCCTGACCTTCACGGAGACCGAAGTTCGCCACCGACTTCTTTGCCTTTCGGCGCACCGGCTTCTGGCCGGAGATCAGCGCGAGTTCCTCCACCACCACGTCGAGCAGCTTGGGCTGCTTCACCGCTTCGCCCACACCGCAATTGATCACGATCTTCGAGAGGGTCGGGATCTGGTGGGCGTTGTCGAAGCCGAACTGCTTGGCCAGCGCCGCGCGCACGGTCGTCTCGTAATGGGTCTTCAGCCGCGGGGCCGCCACCGGCAGGCCCGCACCGGCGTGATCACGCTTGGTGAAATCCACGGCCTGGCGTGGCTGGCCCGCCTGCTTGCCGGCCTTGCCCCCACCCTTCTGGCCCGCTCCGCCCTTGGCGGCGCCGGCCTTGCCTCCAGCCTTCGCTCCTGCCTTCGCGCCGCCCTTGGCCGCGCCCTTTTCCTTGGTCGCCATCGTCGTTGCTCCGGTCAGCGCGCGCGGGGAATGACTTCACCGCTCTTCACGCCGACGCGCTCCTTCGTACCGTCCTTGTCGAGACGCACCTTGGTGCGCGTCGGCTTGCCGGACTTCGAATCGAGCAGCATCACGTTCGACGCGTGGAAGGGAGCCGCCATCTCGATGATGCCGCTCTGCTCCTCCGCCGTGCGCGCCTTGCGGTGCTTCTTCACGATATTGACACCTTCCACCTTGATGCGGCCCGTCTTGGGATAGACCTGAAGCACCCGGCCTTCCTTCCCCTTGTCGTCGCCACGCATCACGCGGACAGTATCACCCTTCGTTACGTGGATCGCTTCGCGCGACGCCTTGAGGGCGTGGCGGGCCGCGCCGAGGCGCTGCCCACGATCCGTCTTGTAGTACACGTTCTTACGCATCTCAAAGCACCTCGGGTGCCAGCGAGACGATCTTCATGTAGCGCTTCTCGCGGAGCTCGCGCGCCACGGGGCCGAAGATACGCGTCGCCTTCGGTTCGCCATTGTCGTTGATGATCACGACGGCGTTCTCGTCGAAGCGGATGTAGCTGCCGTCCTTGCGACGCGTCTCCTTCACGGTGCGCACCACCACGGCCTTGGCCACATCAGACTTCTTCACCGTGCCATTCGGCAACGCATCCTTCACCGCCACGATGACCCGATCACCCAGGCCGGCATAGCGACGGCGCGTGCCGCCCAGCACGCGGATCACCAGCGCCCGCTTGGCGCCGCTGTTGTCCGCCACCTTTACCACGGATTCCTGCTGAATCATGGTCGTTTACCTCAGCGTGCGCGTTCGACGATCTCGACCACGCGCCACCGCTTGTCCTTCGACAAGGGCCGGGTCTCCATGATGCGCACCGTGTCGCCAAGCTTCGCCGAGTTATCCTCGTCGTGCGCCTTCAGCTTCCGGGTCCGCGTCACCATCTTGCCGTACTGGGGGTGCGGCATGCGGCGGTCGATCTTCACCACCACCGTCTTGTCCATCTTGTCGCTCACGACCAGACCCACACGCACCTTGCGTGCCGTCCGTTCGGAGGCGCCGTTCTGCGCGACGCTCGCGTTGTTCTGTTCAGCCATCGATCAAATTCCGGTTAGCGGCCACGGGCGACGAGCCGACGCTCGCGCTGCACCGTCTTCAGGCGCGCGATGTCGCGGCGGATGCTGCGCAACCGCAGCGGCTCTTCCAGCGCTTCGGTGCCGCTGCGAAACCGGAGGCGGAACCGCTCTTCCTCGAGTTCCGCAATGCGCCCGATCAGTTCGTCGTCGGCGAGTCTGCGGATTTCTTCAGCCTTCATTGGTCACCGCCTCCTCGCGCGCCACAAACTTGGTCTTCACACCGAGCTTCGCGGCCGCCAGACCCATGGCCGTCTCGGCCAGTTCCCGCGACACGCCTTCGATCTCGAACATCACCCGGCCCGGCTTCACCACCGCCACCCACAACTCCGGCGATCCCTTGCCCTTCCCCATGCGGGTTTCCGCCGGCTTCTTCGAGACGGGCTTATCCGGGAAAATCCGAATCCACACCTTGCCGCCGCGCTTGATGTGACGCGTCATCGCGACACGGCACGCTTCGATCTGCCGGCTCGTCACCCAGCCGGGCTCCAGCGCCTGCAGACCGAACGCGCCGAATGACACGTCAGACCCACGGTGCGCGAGGCCGGTCGTGCGGCCCTTGAACATCTTGCGGAACTTGACCCGCTTTGGACTCAGCATCGTTCAGTCTCCTCAGACGCCGGTCGAGTAGGTCTTGCCGCGACGATCTTCCACGATCTCGCCCTTGAAGATCCACACCTTCACCCCGATGGTGCCGTATGTGGTCTTCGCCGTGCTCGTCGCGTAGTCGATGTCGGCGCGCAGCGTATGAAGGGGCACCCGGCCTTCCATGTACCCTTCCACGCGCGCGATCTCGGCCCCGCCCAGGCGGCCGCCGGCCTTCACTTTGATTCCCAGCGCGCCCATGCGCATCGCGCTCTGCACCGCGCGCTTCATGGCGCGGCGGAACGAAATGCGCTGCGAGAGCTGTGCGGCAATGTTGTCCGCGACGAGCTGCGCCTCGACTTCCGGACGCTTGATCTCCTCGACGTTGATGCCGACTTCCTTGCCGGTCAGCTGCGTCAACTCGTCACGCAGCTTGTCCACCTCGGCGCCCTTCTTGCCGATCACCACGCCCGGACGGCCGGTGTGAATCGTCACCACCACCTTGCCCGGCTTGCGTTCGATCGTCACATCGGCGATCGCCGCGTTGTCGAGACGGGCCTTGAGGTACTTCCGCAGCAGCGCGTCTTCCTTGAGCAGCGCCGGCATCTCCTTCTTCGCGTACCAGGTCGACCGCCAGTTCTTCGTGACCCCGAGGCGGAACCCGATCGGATTCGTCTTCTGTCCCATTAGCGCACCGCCTCCGTCACGACGATCTCCACGTGGCTCGTCCGCTTCAGCATCGGCGTCGCACGGCCCATGGCCGCCGGCGTCCAACGCTTGAGCTTCGGCCCCTCGTTCACGATGGCCTTCGTGATCACCAACGCGTCCACATCCAGCGACAGGTTGGCAGCACGGGCCGCCTGTTCTGCGTTCGCGACGGCACTATTGAGCGTCTTCTCGATCTGCTCCGCCGCGTGCTTCTTGGAAAACTTCAACAACGCCAGCGCTTCGTTGACGCGCTGCCCACGGATCTGGTCGATGACCAGCCGCATCTTGTATGGCGACTGCCGCGCAGTGCGCTGAATCGCACGCGCCTCAATCCCCGTCTTGGCTGCCTTGGCCATGGCTTACTTGCCTCCCTTCTTCTTCGCGTCCACCTTCTGGCCCGCGTGACCGCGGAACAGACGCGTCGGCGAGAATTCGCCCAGCTTGTGACCCACCATGTTTTCCGTCACGTACACCGGGATGAACTTGTTCCCGTTGTGCACCGCGAACGTGTGGCCCACGAACTCGGGGAGGATCGTGCTCGCCCGCGACCAGGTCTTCACGACCTTCTTTTCGCTCTTGGCGTTCATCGCCACCACCTTCGCCTCCAGGCGCTCAGCGACGAACGGACCCTTCTTGATGCTTCTCGACATATCGGTTCTCGTCTCGCCTGGCGGTTACTGCGTTGCCCGGCCGCGCTTGCGGCCGCGCACGATGAGACGCTGCGACGCCTTCTTGCTATTGCGCGTCTTGACGCCTTCCTTCTTGCCCCACGGGCTCACCACGTTCCGACCACCACGCGTCCGGCCACCGTGCGGGTGATCGACAGGGTTCATCACCTCACCACGCACCTTGGGACGCTTGCCCAGCCAGCGGCTCTTGCCGGCCTTGCCGTGCGACTGCAACTCGTGCTCAGAGTTCCCCACCTCACCGATGGTGGCCACGCAGTTGCCGTGCACCAGGCGCATCTCGGTGGAGGCGAGACGCAGCGTCACATACTCGCCCTCCTTCGCCACGACCTGTGCAAAGGTACCGGCCGAACGGGCCAACTGGCCGCCCTTGCCGATCTTGAGCTCGATGTTGTGCACCGAAGTACCAAGCGGCACCTCGCGGAGCGGCATGGCATTGCCCGTGCGCACGTCGCTGCCAGGACCCGCAACCACCGAATCGCCCTGCTTGAGGCCCTTCGGGTGCAGGATGTAGCGCTTCTCCCCATCGGCGTACTCGATCAGCGCAATACGCGCGGAGCGATTGGGGTCGTACTCGATATGCGCCACCGTCCCAACGATCCCGTGCTTGTCGCGCTTGAAATCGATGATGCGGTACTTGCGCTTGTGCCCACCGCCGATGCGACGCATCGAGATGTGGCCATGATTGTCACGGCCGCCCGACTTCTTGAGCGACTCGGTGAGCGACTTTTCGGGCGTCGAGCGCGTGATCTCGGCAAAATCGGACACCGAGCGGAAGCGCGAGGCCTTGCTGACCGGCTTGAACTGACGGATACCCATGCGACTCAGCCCTCGAAGATCGCGATGGTGTCGCCGTCACGCAGCTTCACAATCGCCTTCTTGGTATGTGGACGGCGACCAATGGACTGGCCGACGCGCCGCGTCTTGCCGCGCGCGTTCGAGGTCCAGACGCCGGTGACCTTCACACCGAAGAGGCGTTCGACGGCCTCCTTGATGTTCAGTTTGGTGGCGCCGGGCGCCACTTCGAACGTGTATTCGCCGCGATCCTGATAGGCGGCCGAGGTACGCTCCGTGATGATCGGGCGCACAATGGTGCGATGCAGGGTGGCCATCGGTTAGCCCTCCACCTGGGTCCGGGTGAGCGCCGACGACTCGATCAGCACCACATCCGACCAGAGGATGTGATAGGTGTTCGCGTCACTATATGGCATCACATGTGCCTGACCGAGGTTACGGGCACTGAGGTAGACGTTCGGCTTCACGCCATCCGTCAGGACCAGCACCTTGCGGTCCGCCACACCCAACTTCGTGAGCAGTCCGGTCATCGCCTTGGTTTTGGGCGCCGCAAAGTCCAGCGCTTCCACCACCACCACGGCGTTTTCCCGGGCGCGTGCATTCAGCGCACTCTTGCGAGCCAACGCGCGCACCTGCTTCGGGACGATCTGGGTATAGCTGCGCGGCTGCGGGCCGAACACCGTACCACCGCCCGGCCAGTTCGGCGCACGGGTCGAACCCTGACGGGCACGTCCGGTGCCCTTCTGCTTCCAGGGCTTCTGGTTGCCGCCGGTCACTTCCCCGCGGGTCTTGGTCTTGGCCGTGCCCTGACGACGATTGGCGAGAAACGCCTTCACCGCCTGGTGCATGACCGGCACGTTGACAATGCCGTCAAACGTGCCTTCGGGGAGCTGGCGCGTGCCGCCCTGCTTCCCCTGCGCCGAGTACAGCGGCGCCTCGAAGGTCTTGGTTTCCGTCGTCATGATCAGCCCTGCTTCCGCACGAAGACGATGCCGTTCGTCGGCCCCGCCACGCTGCCGCGCAGATAAATGAGGTTCCGCTCGGCGTCCACCTTCTCGATGCGGATGTTGAGCGCCGTATGCTGTGCCGCGCCGTAGTGACCGGGCATCTTCTTGCCCTTGATCACGCGCGACGGGTCCGTGCCGGCGCCAATGGAGCCGGGCTTGCGGTGCTTCGTGTTGCCGTGCGTGTTCGGACCACCGCCGAAACCGTGACGCTTCACCACACCCTGGAAGCCACGTCCCTTCGATGTACCCGTGACCTTCACGCGCTCACCCGGCGTGAAAATCTCCACCGTGATCTTGTCTCCGAGACCGTAGGACGGGATCTCGGGATTCTTCCCCGGCGCGTCGTCAAGACGGAAACTCTTCAGCACGGCCGGCGGCGCATCCAGCCCCGCCTGCTTCGCATGCCCAATCTCCGCCTTGCTCGCGCGATGCCCCTTCGGGGTCTTCTCACCCTTCTTGTTGGGACGCGCGACACGCTGCGCCCCAAAGCCGAGTTCCACCGCCGCAAAGCCCGCCTGATCCGCTGACGTCACCTTGGTGACGGGGTTCGGCGTGGCCTCCACCACGGTGCAGGGCACCTGCTGCCCCTGCTCGTTGAACAGCTGGGTCATCCCCAGCTTCCTGCCGATGATACCGATCATGAATGACTCACTCCGTACGAGTCGCGGGACGCTCTCGCGCCACCGTTGGACTGTGGATGGGACCGCCCTGTGCAGCCCCACCGGTACGCGCCGCCCTGCCCGAGAGCCCCTGCTGCGGCGTGAACACGTTCCATCCTGCTTCCTGCGATCCTGCTATTCGACCTTGATCTCGACGTCCACGCCCGCCGGAAGATCCAGCTTCGTGAGCGCGTCCACCGTGCCCGCGCGGGAATCAAGAATGTCGATCACCCGCTTGTGGGTCTTCAACTCGAACTGCTCGCGCGACTTCTTGTCGACGTGCGGCGAACGGAGCACCGTCCAGCGCTGCGTCTTGGTCGGAAGCGGGATCGGCCCCGAGACCGAGGCGCCGGTCTTCTCGGCGGTGCGGACGATGTCCGCCGACGCCTGGTCGATCACGGCGTGGTCAAAAGCCTTAAGGCGAATGCGAATGCGGCCAGCCATCTGAGTTCCGTCTGTGAACCGGTCGCGCGCGGCAGTCCGTGGATCGCCGCGCGCGCCCTGTTCCGTGATTAGGCGAGGATCTTCGTGACCACGCCGGCGCCGACCGTGCGGCCGCCCTCGCGGATGGCGAAGCGCAACTGCTCTTCCATGGCGATGGGAATGATCAGGTCGATCACCATCTGCACGTTATCGCCCGGCATCACCATCTCCATGCCTTCCGGCAATTCGATCGTGCCCGTCACGTCCGTGGTGCGGAAGTAGAACTGCGGACGGTAGCCCTTGAAGAACGGCGTATGACGGCCGCCCTCTTCCTTCGTGAGGACGTACACTTCCGAGGCGAACTTCGTGTGCGGCTTGATCGAGTTCGGCTTGGCCAGCACCATACCGCGCTCGATGTCCTTCTTGTCCACGCCGCGCAGGAGCAGACCCACGTTGTCACCGGCCTGGCCTTCATCCAGCAGCTTGCGGAACATCTCGACGCCCGTGACGATCGTCTTCTTCTCGGCGTTGTAGCCGACGAGCTGCACTTCCTCGCCGACCTTCACAATGCCACGCTCGATACGACCGGTCGCCACCGTACCACGACCCGTGATCGAGAACACGTCTTCGACCGGGAGGAGGAACGGCTTGTCCGTTTCACGGATGGGCTCGGGGATATAGCTGTCGAGTGCGTCGTAGAGCTTCTGGAACTCGGCCACCCACTTCGGGTCACCGTTGATCGCGTTGATCGCCGAGCCGCGGATCACGGGAGCGTCATCACCATCATAGTCGTACTTCGAGAGCAGCTCGCGCACTTCGAGTTCGACGAGATCGAGGAGCTCTTCGTCTTCGACGAGGTCACACTTGTTGAGGAACACGACCACCTTCGGCACGTTTACCTGACGGGCCAGGAGGATGTGCTCTCGCGTCTGCGGCATCGGGCCGTCAACTGCGGAGACCACGAGGATCGCGCCGTCCATCTGCGCAGCACCCGTGATCATGTTCTTCACATAGTCAGCGTGGCCCGGGCAGTCGACGTGCGCGTAGTGACGGTTCTCCGTCTCGTACTCGACGTGCGAGGTCGCGATCGTCAGGATCTTCGTGCTGTCACGGCGACCCTGCGACTCCGACGCCTTCGCGACTTCGTCGTACGCGACGTACTTGGTGCCGAAGCCCTTGTCCGCCGAGAGCTTCGTGAGTGCGGCCGTCGTGGTGGTCTTGCCGTGATCGACGTGGCCGATCGTTCCCACGTTCACGTGCGGCTTGTTCCGCTCGAACTTTGCCTTGCCCATGGTTCTTGTCTGGGTTGGGTAGTGAATGAGTGGGTGAGGCTTACGCCTTCACCTTGCTGATGATCTCTTCGGCCTTCGACTTCGGCACTTCTTCGTAGTGCGAGAACTCCATCGAGTAGACCGCTCGCCCCTGCGACATGCTGCGCAGACGGGTCGAGTAACCGAACATCTCGGCAAGCGGTACGGTCGCCGAGATCACCTGCGCCTCACCACGCTGCGTCATGCCGCCGATCTTACCGCGCCGCGAGGAGAGATCGCCGAGGACGTCGCCCATGTAGGACTCAGGGCACACGACCTCGACCTTCATCACCGGCTCGAGCAGGCAGGGGCTGGCCGCCTTGGCCGCCTCCTTGAACGCCATCGAACCAGCAATCTTGAACGCCATTTCCGAGGAATCGACTTCGTGGTAGGAACCGAAGGTGAGCTGCACCTTCACGTCGACCACCGGGTAGCCGGCCAGCACGCCCGTCTCGAGCGCTTCCTTGATGCCCTGCTCCACCGGACCGATGTACTCACGCGGAATGACACCGCCCACGATCTTGTCCTCGAACACGAAACCCTGGCCCTGTTCGGACGGTTCCATGTTGATGACCACGTGGCCGTACTGACCCTTACCGCCCGACTGCCGAACAAACTTGCCTTCGATCTTCTCGACGCGCTTGCGAATGGTCTCGCGATAGGCCACCTGGGGACGGCCCACATTCGCGTCGACCTTGAACTCGCGCATCATGCGATCGACGATGATTTCCAGGTGCAGCTCACCCATGCCCGCGATGATCGTCTGGCTCGTTTCGGCGTCGGAGCGCACGCGGAACGTGGGGTCTTCTTCCGCCAGCTTGGCCAGCGCGATGGCGAGCTTGTCCTGGTCCGCCTTCGTCTTCGGCTCGATGGCCACGTCGATGACGGGATTCGGGAACTTCATCGCCTCGAGGATGATGGGATGGTCCTCGGTGCACAGGGTGTCGCCCGTGCGCGTATCCTTGAGACCAATGGCCGCGGCAATGTCTCCCGCACGCACCTCTTCGATCTCGTCGCGCTTGTTGGCGTGCATCTGCAGAATACGACCCACGCGTTCGCGCTTGTCCTTGGTGCTGTTGTAGACGTAGCTGCCTGAGCTGAGCACGCCCGAATACACACGGAAGAACGTCAGCTTTCCGACGAAGGGATCGGTCGCGATCTTGAACGCCAGCGCCGCGAACGGCTCCGTGTCCGAGACCATGCGCGTGTCCTTGGTTTCGTCGTGGTGCGGCAGATGTCCTTCGATGGCCGGCACGTCGAGGGGTGACGGCAGATAGTCGAGCACGGCATCGAGCAGCGCCTGGGTGCCCTTGTTCTTGAAGGACGCGCCACACAGCACCGGCACGAACTCCATGGCCAGCGTGGCCTTGCGGATCGCGCTGCGAATCTCGGCGACGCTGAGCTCCTCGCCACTCAGGTACTTCTCCATCAGCACATCGTCATGTTCGACCGCCGCTTCGACGGCCTCATGGCGCCACAGCTCGCACAATTCCCGGAAATCCTCGGGCACGTCCACTACGGTGAACGTCTTGCCCAGCGTCTCTTCGTGGAAGATGTACTGCTTGCGCTCGATGATGTCGATATGACCCGTGAAGGTCTCACCCGAGCCAACCGGCAGCGCCAAGGGGAAGGCGCGCTTGGACAGGCGATCGCGGACCATGTCGAGGCAGCGCTGAAAGTTCGCGCCCACGCGGTCCATCTTGTTGGCAAACACCATCCGCGGCACGCGATAGCGGTCGGCCTGGCGCCACACCGTCTCGGTCTGCGGCTCCACGCCGGCCACCGAGTCGAGCAGCGTGACCGCGCCGTCAAGCACGCGCAGCGAGCGCTCCACTTCGACCGTGAAGTCAACGTGGCCCGGGGTGTCGATGATGTTGATGCGGAACTCGGGCCCTTCGCCCGTCTTGTCGCTCTGCCCGTGACGCTTCCAGAAGCAGGTCGTGGCAGCGGAGGTGATGGTGATACCACGCTCCTGCTCCTGCTCCATCCAGTCCATGGTAGCCGCGCCATCATGGACTTCACCCACCTTGTGCGACTTCCCCGTATAGAAGAGGATGCGTTCGGTAGTCGTCGTCTTTCCGGCATCGATGTGGGCCATGATGCCGATGTTGCGGTAATGCTCGAGCGGGGTCGTACGCGCCATAGTCTTCTGAAAGCGTCGCCGGAACGGCGCCGGTGTAGTGAACGAAAGTGAACCAGCAAAAAAACGGCTGGACCAGACCTCCCTCGGGGGAGCGGTATCCATCCGCTGTCGCCGGGTACGCTCGCCGCTGTTGCACGAGTGGGGACCCAGGCGCGCCGAACCCGAAGAACTGCTGACTCCAGGCACGACGTTGAATTGGCTGCGTTTCTGTTTCGGGAGCGGGGCACACCAGAACGGTGGCTCCACCGGTACAGCACGCCCGACCGATGAAGCAAGGTTCGGACACCCCACGCCCAGATGGCCGTGGCCCATAAGGAGTCGGCCGCAGATCGCCGACGAAAACCGGGAATCACAAACCACCAGGTTCTGACAAGCAACCTTTCCAGATACCCTGACCAGCGGGCCCAGGAAACCGGTGTTTTGCGACAGTCACCCAAGATGGCAGAGACGAAATGGCAAGTCAACCCGCCGAACAGGGAATTTCACCACCTTCTCCGATACCGTCGACAGGTGTGGCGTTGACACAACAGAAAATCGTGGATTCGTCTCACCCGTGCCGCACCCGCCACACTCATCCATTCGCAACATTCTCAGTCAAAGCGTGGATTTTGTGACGGCCACGAAACCGGGCACGAGTATATATGTTATTACATCACAAGAGTTTACCTTCACTTATCGACTACGGACCCAGGCAGGTCCCGTGATACAGCGCGGCCCAGGTCACACATGCTGGTACGCGCCATGCACTAAAGCTGAGCGCGGCACCGGTACAGTTCGCCGTGCAACTCTGCTATCTTGCGCCCATGAGGCCAAATACCATGAAAAAGCTCCTGACGCTCGCCACAACCGCTACCCTTCTCGTCCTGCCGGGCGCCCTTTCGGCGCAGACCTGGACGTCCTGGAACGCCAACTGCTCTGGTGCGGCGACGGGTTCGCTTGGATCCACGACAGTGACCTACACGGGCCCCTACAACGCCATCCAGGATGCGAGCCTGACCACCTGTCAGGCGGACCCGGGGTGGACCACCGGTGGTCCAGCTAGGAATTACTTCTCGCCCTCCACCGTCTACAACCCGACGCCCGATAACGCGTCATACGTACAGATGGTCAACGTGGTGAACCGGCGGCCAAACGCGGGCGCCATCACGTTCAGCGAAGCGGTCATCGATCCGTATATCGCTTTCATCAGTGTGGGTACGCATTCTATCCCGGTGATTTACGACTTCGGGAACAATCCCTTCTCGATCCTTTCCTACAACGCCCCGGGCGGAGCTCCCCCATACTGGGGTAACAACGGGAGCAGTTTCGACCTGAGCCAGACCTATACGCAGTTGGTCGGCACCGAGTTCAGTGGCGTCATTCAGTTCAAGGGTACGTTCACCTCCCTCGGCTTCACGGTAAACAACGACGAAAACTGGCACGGGTTTACCGTCGGAGTGGCGCGTACAGCGGTTCCGGAGCCCTCCACCTATGCGCTGCTCGCCACCGGATTGCTGGCAGTCGGCCTTGTCTCCCGTCGCCGCAAGCATCAGAGCTGATTCTCTCGATCGCTCGTTTCGAAGCGCCCCCTGTCCCTACGGGACAGGGGGCGCTTCACATTTCATTGTGATGCGGGCCAGTGGGGCCACGCCGAAACCCACAAATCAGCCCTCACCTCTCCCCCGGAAGGGTGACATATTGCGGTTCGCCGGATCTGTGACGATGGGGAGGGTCCGCTATCCAGTCTGGTGTAGATGGTGTTCGCAGGCTGTGACGGAATGCGTTCGCGCTGTGACTCTTCCCCTCGACCGTTCGTCCACTCAAGCGCTGCTCCATTACAGCCACCATCCGGTTCCCCGATGCCCATCACCCGGTTCTGATCGCTGATGTCAATCGTACCTGCGCCACGGAGAGTGTGCATCGTCATTGGTACCCGGCCGGAGGCCATCAAGATGGCCCCGGTCGTGAAGGCCATTGGCGCGCACCCCTACCTCACGCCGCTCGTCGTGGCAACCACGCAGCACCGCGAGATGCTGAAGCAGGCCCTCGATGTCTTCGAGATTGTGCCCGATATCGACCTCGGACTCATGCAGAACGGGCAGAACCTCGGCGTATTCACCGCACGCGCCATGGCCGCGCTCACGGAGTGCTTCCTCGATCACCAGCCGGCTTTTCTGCTCGTGCAGGGCGACACCTCGACGGTCACGGCAGCCTGTCTCGCAGGCTTCTATCAAGGCATCCCCATCGGGCACATCGAGGCGGGACTGCGTTCGTTCGATCTCTCCAGTCCGTTTCCAGAGGAAGTGAATCGGCGTATTGCGACCTGCACGGCCAACGTGCATTTCGCCCCCACGAACGAAGCGCGCAACAATCTGATCGCCGAAGGCATCCCCGATGGCGATATCTTCGTCACCGGCAACACGGTGGTC
>CAZPJX010000020.1:0-31898 GCA_964586985.1 uncultured Gemmatimonas sp.
GTCTGGCCTGGCGGTCGCGGAGCGTCGGCTGGTGGAGGTGGGTGACCTGTTCGCCGACCCTGCGCTGGGAGCCTGGCAGGAGGTGGGCCGCGAGCTGGGATTCCGTGCGGTCCTCGCGGCGCCACTCGAGACCACGTCGGGCCCGGTCGGCGCGGTGGTCTTCTACTTTGCCGACGCCACGCGGATCAGCGATGCGCAGCGCGCACTCGCGAGGCTCATCGCCGGCCGCCTTGCAGAAGTGGGTGCCTGACAGCGGTCAACGGGGCATTGAGTCCGCAGACTCCTCGCTCCACTGGCGAACGTGGAGGGGGTATGTGCCATGCGAAACAGGGGCGTGGGTCGCAGCACCGTCCATAGATCTCTTCGTGTATACTTCAGTGGTGTGGTGAGGCGTACCCCCGCCGAGGCGCACGCTCCCGATACCGGCGCCACGGCGTCAGTGTCCGAATGCAGCACGTCATGTCACAGGCGCACAACATGCATCATCAGTCATCGCGTCAGGTGCAGGAGCAACTGACTGCGCTCGATGTTCCGGCAGTTCTCGCCAAGGCGGTGCGTTTCTTTCAGCAGGAAGGCGGCATCTACACGGCGTTCCTCGAGAAACAGGGGCCTTCGCATGTCGTGTTGCGCGGCCAGGGCGGCGAGGAAGTCGTCATCGGTGCCCGGAGTACCGATCGAGGCACGATGGTGAGCGGGTCGACCTATCTCTTCGATCAGCAGGTGGCACGCTTCCTCACGTCGCTACCGCCGGCGCCATCCATCGCGGCAGACTCCGTAGCGATAGATCAGGCAGCGGAGATCGCGTCGGTCTCGGAGCGGCCCGCATGAGTGAGGCACCGCGGAGTGTGGCGGCGGTTGGGCGGCGCGCTATCACGGGCGCGGACGCTTTCCCGAACGTGCTTCGAGCACGTCCCGAGATCCTGAGATTGGCGCCCGAGGGGAGCGAGAACACGGTGATACTGCGCGTTCAGGCCGCGGAGGCCTGGGACGCAGTGCGGGTGGAGTGCCAGAGGGACACGTCGGTGGTTGCGGTGAAACAGGCCGCGATGGCGATTCTGCTCCCCGATGTCGCGGAGCATGAGCAGTACGTGGTGAAACTGCGAGGAGCGGAGATCCGCAATGAGAGAGTGACGCTGCAGCAGGCGGGCGTGTTGCCCGGATCGACGCTGCTGGTCATGTCGCGGCGGCGTCGGCCGCTCCGATGAGCCCGGTGTCGGCGAATACCGTGACCGGGGATGTCAGCACGCTCGTGATGGCGGTGCAGCGGCTGCGCACGGAGATCGGAAAGCGGGTCGTTGGGCAGGACATCGTCGTCGACGAGATCCTCATGGCGCTCGTGGCCGGTGGCCACGCGTTGCTGGTGGGTGTGCCAGGCCTGGCGAAGACGCTCATGATCCGATCGCTGGCTGACGCCATGGCGCTGGAATTTCGGCGCATCCAGTTCACGCCCGATCTCGTGCCCAGCGATATCACGGGGACCGAGATTCTCGAAGAGAGTGGTGGTGGGAGCCGAGCATTCCGTTTCGTGCGGGGGCCGGTGTTCGCGAACATCGTGTTGGCGGACGAGATCAATCGGGCGCCTCCACGCACGCAGGCCGCTTTGCTCGAGGCCATGCAGGAGCACAGTGTCACGGCGGCCGGTCAGACCATGCGTCTGCCGAGTCCGTTTTTCGTGTTGGCCACGCAGAACCCGATCGAGCAGGAAGGCACCTATCCGCTCCCGGAAGCACAGCTCGATCGGTTTCTGTTTGACATTCGAGTGGGCTACCCGACCGAATCGGATGAAGTGGGCATTCTGCGGGCCACGACCGGCACACAGGGGGCGGCGATCACGCCCGTGTTTACGGCGGCCGATGCGCTGGCGCTGCAGCAGGCGGTTCGGGCGTTGCCGTGCAGTGAGTTGTTGTTGCAGTACGCCACGCGCCTGGTGCGGGCGACGCGTCCGCAGGAGACCAATATTCCAGGCATCGTGTCCCGTTATGTGCGCTGGGGAGCGGGGCCACGTGCCGGACAGGCGCTCATCCTTGGTGCCAAGGCCTCGGCGTTGCTGGCGGGCCGACCGGCGGTGTCGCCCGGCGATATCCAGCGGGTTGCCATGCCCGTGTTGCGACATCGGATCCTGACAAACTTCGCGGCGGACGCAGATGGCGTCACTGCGGAGCCGATCATCGAAGCCTTGCTCGCGCACGTGCCCACTCCAACGAGTGCCGCAGGACTCTGAGTCAGCCGCACGGATTGCATTCATGGCATCGAAGGACGCTTCGGGTGACGATGTGCCGACGCATGGCGTGACCGCGGCCGCGTTCTCCTATGGCACACTGCTCGATGCCTTGCGCGGCCTCCGGTGGCCGGCGCGTCGGGCCGTTGCGGCCGCGCCACCCGGAGCGCATCGATCCTCGCAGCGAGGCACGGCGGGTGAGTTTACCGAGTACCGTCTCTACCGGCAGGGCGACGATCCCCGTGCACTCGATTGGAGACTTCTTGGCCGCAGTGATCGCGCCTTCATCCGGCTCAGCGATGATCGTGCACTGCTGACGACCTGGCTGGTGGTGGACGCCAGCGCCAGCATGGCATATCCGGCGAGTGCTCATGCTGATGCGGAGGGCCCGCGCAGCAAGTGGCAGATGGCATGTGCGGTGGCGACCGGACTGGCCGCCGTGGTGCAGGCGTCGAGCGACCCGGTTGGGGTCCTGGTGACGGGCGCTCATGGTGCATCCCGACTTCCCCCCCGTACACGTCGTGGAACGGTGCAGGAGATTGCCCGCGTACTCGACGCCGTGTCCTGCGGCGGCGCGGATGCCCTCGCACCTCATGTGGCCGCGTTGTCGCCACGTGCGCGCATTGTCTGTCTCACCGACTGCCTTGGCGATCAGGAGGCGCTGCACCGCACGGCCGCGGCACTCACAGCGGCCGGCGGGCAATTCGAATGCGTGCATATCGTTGCGGCAGAGGAGCTGGAATTGCCACGAGGAGCATTCCTTGTGCGCGATCCGGAGACGGGGTCTTTGGTTGCGGGACCGCGGGAAGCGCGATTCCAACCGCATTCCCGATCGGGGTCGGAGGCGCAGGGGATCGTGTTGTCGGCCCGAGCACGCGACGAGTACCGGAGGACCTTCACGGCCTTTCGTGAAGAGATGCGCCAGGAGTGGCGTGCGATCGGTGCGGGGTATACCCAGCTCATCACGACGGATGATCCAGCGCGCGCGGTGCGGGCCGTCGTCATGGGAATCGGATCGTGTTGAGCTTTGCCTTGCCGTGGGTCATGGGGGCGGCGGTGCTTGCGGCGATCGGCGTGGGACTGCTGCATTTGCTGTCGGTTCGGCAACCTCCGGTGTTGTGGTTGCCAACGGCGCGCTTCGTTGTGGCGGGCGAGGCGCGGACGGTGGCCCGACGGCCCTGGCCGAATGATCTGCTGCTGCTCGCCCTGCGCGTGGCGGCCGTGTTGCTCGCCGGAGCGGCATTCGCCGGCGCGCGTTGCCACGCCCTCGGTCCGAAGGCCGTGCACCTCATCGTGGCCGATGCCGCCCTGCGTGCCGATTCGGCGGCGTGGTGGGAGCGCCGTGTCGCCGTGCACGATCTGGGCTCCAACGGCGCCGGTACTTCCCCGCCGCCGGTCTCGGCAGTGCACCTGGTCTGGGCCACCGGCATCGACACCGATCCGGGCGCCGCGCTGGTGACTGCACAACGCGAAGCTGCACGACTGGCACATGAGGACCTGGCGCTCGAGCAGGTCGCACTTACCGTCGTATTGCCCTCTCGTGTGCGGTCCCTCCGCGGGTGGGAGGCGTGGCGGCAGAGCTGGCCTGGGCCGCTGCGCGTCGTTCGCATACAAGGGCTCGATGCCGAAAACCCGGACAACGCCGAAGTGCGTCCTGCCGGGCCTGCAGAAGGGACCACCGATCGCAGCGCCAATCGCAGTATTGCTCGCAGCTTCGATAGCACCTCGCGTGCGGCACGGCCTTCACGCACACTGGTCTTCGTGCGGTCAGCCAATCGTGAGGATCCAGTGAAGGCGGCCTTCACGATGGCGACGAACCAGCCGGTCATCATCCTGCGCGACTCGGCGGATGCCACGCCACCACCCGATGGACCGACCGGCGCGACCACTGTTCTTGTCCGCTGGCCTCGGACCGGTGCGCCACCGGCGTGGACGCCAAGAACACGCCCAGACACCAGCGGGGCGGTGGCCGCTGGAAACGTGGCCCTGGTGGCGCCTTTCGTCCGTCGCTATCAGTGGGTCGGCGATACCTCGGTGGCGACGACGAACCAAACGCGGGGCATGCGGCCGCTGCTCTGGTGGGCTGATGGCAGCGTCGCAGCGGTGGAGCGTCTCACGGAGGGGAGCGCAATCAGCGGATGTGAGCGCGAGGTGTATCTCCCGCTCGCCGATGGGAGTGATCTGCTGCTGGGTGCTGCGGCAGCGGGTGTGCGGAACGCACTGACTGCGCCCTGCGGATCGCGGGAGGCGTCCACGCAGTCCCTCACGGACAGCCTCGCGGACTACGTCGATGCGGGTTCGTTCCGTGCGGGTCAGACGTCGTCGTCTCAGGGCGATCCCTGGTGGTTGACGCCCGTGCTGCTGCTGCTGGCGGTCGGGCTGCTGCTGGGCGAGCAATGGATGCGGCGCAGCGAGGGCAGCGTGTGATGCGTGAACTCCTCGCAACCGTCGAGCAGGCACGCCGTGGTTTGGAACAGGCCACGCGGGGCAGGGCACTGCTGCAGGCGCTCGGCGCAGCGCTCAGTGGGGTGATCCTTGTCAGGCTGCTCACACCCACCTTGCTTACGGGAGGTCGAGCTTCCATTGCGGCGCGCGGTACCCAGGCGGCTACCGCCACCGCGATCGTCGTTGGCCTGCTGCTCGGTGGACTCCTTTGGGTGTTGCTGCGGCCCCGGCGTACGCCGTCAGGGTCGACGGCGGCACTCTGGATCGAGGAACATCATCCCGGGGCGCCGTCGTTCGCGCTGGTGACGCTCGTGGAACTGGCGTCGGAAGCGGGAAGCGCCGCCTACGACGGTTCGGAACTGCATCGGGCGTCGGAACGGATGCTCAGGCAGGTGTCGATTGGTGACGCACTTTCGACGCTGCGCTGGCAGCAATGGCGTGGTCCAGTGTCGTTCGTCGCCGTCAGTGTGTTGCTGCTTGTCATGTCGGGCATGCTGGCTCCCTGGACCGCAGGCATGGATCAGCAGGCCTCACGCAGTACCCGACCTGGGACTGCAGGGGAAGCTGCGGCTCCGCTCGGCGCATGGCGCGTGCGGGTGACGCCACCGGATTACGTGGGCGGACGCACGGAGACGTTCGGTGATGTGGCCTTCGTATCCGCGCTGGCTGGTAGCATCGTGGAGATCCGCGGGGACGGGCTACCACCAGACATCACCAGCGGCCGCGTGGACTCCGCGGCCATCCATCCGTTGTCCGCGCAAGTGGAGAGCGCAGGGTGGCGTGTGCACACCGAAGTCGAACCTGCGCCGACCACGGTGCGCCTCGCGCGGGGAGGACGCACGCGCTTGCTGGTGATCGAGGGACACGTCGACACCATTCCGTCGGTAACGCTCCAGACACCGGCACGCGACAGTGTCTTCCGTGAGGCGCAGGGCACGCTGCCGCTGACGGCGATCGCTCGTGATGATTTCGGCGTCACCCGTGCGTGGTTTGAACTCATCGTGACATCGGGAGAAGGCGAACGATTCACGGTCCGCACGCTGGCGATGGGCGAGAAGGTCTGGGCCGCGGGGACGCATCAGCGACAGGCTTCCATTGCCCTGAGGCTGGATCTCGGGGCGTTGAAGCTCGTGCCGGGCGACGTCGTGCATCTGCGGGCCGTCGCTCGTGATGGCTATCCATCGCCAGCGCGCGAACTGGGCAGCAGCGAAACACGCAGTTTTCGCATTGCGAGGCCGGCCGAATACGACTCGGTCGCGGTGGAGCCGGCGCCACCACCTGAGGTCGACAAGTCCCTCCTCTCCCAGCGGATGCTGCTCATGTTGACCGAGAAGCTCGATCGGCAGCAGCAGCGGATGGCCCGCGGAGACGTGGTTCGTGAATCGCAGCGGCTGGCACGTGACCAGGCGCGTGTGCGGCAGTCGGTCGGGGACATCATCTTCCAGCGACTGTCGGGCGAAGCCAGTGGTGAGCATTCGCATTTCGCTGGAGATGGGCATGACCATGGCGTCGACCTGCAGGACGGCAAGCTTTCGGTGAATGCCGCCAGCACCAGCGGCATGCTGGAAGAAGGTGATGACTCTCCGGTGATTGCGATCAACAAGCCACTGCTCGAGGCGTACAACGCCATGTGGGATGCGGGCCGTGCGCTGGAACAGGGTGATCCGCATGCCGCCATCCGCCCGATGCAACTGGCATTGGAGGCCATTGAACGATCCCGTACGGCGTCACGCGTGTATCTGCGAGGCCGGCCACCGCAGGTGATCATCGACATCGAGAAGATCCGTCTTGCGGGTAAGGACACCGGTCGTGTCGCATCGCGCGAGGCCCGGAGAGCGCTCCCACCGCATGCGCTGGCGCGTGATGCGAAGTTGGTGGTCATCGCGCAACTGCTCGCGCGGGCGCAGCGGCCCGCTGCGGACTCGGTGCGCGTTCGTCTGCAGGACGCGGCACGCGATTCGCTGGCCTTGTTGCGGGTCGAGTCGCTTGCTGATGCCCCGGCTTTTGCCGCTTCGCTCACCAGGGTTCTTGACGGATTGGCGCAGGGTGGTGACCTGACCGCCACCCTGGTTGACGCGCGACGTACCCTGGGGAACGTGGAACGCGCGCCAGTGGGACGATGGTCGAGGATGGTGCCACCGTGACGAGTCATCTGGCAGGCCCCAAGGCAGACCATGTGGCAAGTCATGTGACAGGCCCGATGGCAAGCCCTCCGGCGGCCTCGGAGCCCTTTGTGTTTGCCACTGCGCAGTACGAGAGCGGTGACTGGGACTCGGCGCCGCTGGTACCAGCCAATGTGATCGACTCGATCGCGCGGTATACCACGCTGCCGGTGCGGCCACAGGGCGTGATCGTCCCGCTCGCGTCGGAGGCGGCCTTCCAGTATCCGCTGCTCTATCTGACGGGCCATCTCCCGGTGCGTTTCACAACACGGGAATCAGAAGTCCTGGCGCGCTACCTGGCGCGCGGTGGACTGCTTTTCGTGGATGATCACAATCACGACGTGGATGGGGCGTTCCACAAGACCGTGCGTGAAGAGATACGACGCATCGCCGGTCCACTGCTGCCCCTGCCCAATACACACGAGCTTTATCGCTGCTTCTTCGTATTCGACAATGGTCCGCCAACTACCTCGCACGAGATGAACGGTTGGGGGGACAACCTCGTCCACGAACAGCTCGATGCGGTGCTGCGCGAGGGTCGCATCAGTGTGCTCTACTCCAACAAGGACTACAGCTCGGAGTGGAGTTTCCATCCCGACAATAAGCGGTTCCTCTCGATCGACAACACGAAGTTCGCGGTCAATCTGGTCGTGTATGCACTCACGCGGTGATGAGGTGACGTGCGTGGCGTGCCGTTCGGGGAACGTAGCCCAATGAGCCGACTGCTCTTTGAGCGTCTGTGTCGGGGAATGGCGTGCGTCGCCCTGCTGGCGGGGGTCGTGCTCTCGTGGCAGACGCATCGGGACGAGCCCTCCGGTGGGCACTGGCGTGCGCTACGGGTTCCGGCCCCTGCGATGTTGGCGGCCGACACCGACGCTGCTGATGGCACGGCCGCGTTCCTGGTGCGTGAGGCTCGCAACGTGGCTGGCGCGCGTGACACGCTGCTGCTCCCTCTGTCTGTGCTGCCGTCTGCCTCGACTCGGGCGGCCATGGGAGCCATGCGTCTGGCCGGTATCCCGCTGCGTTGGATGGATAGCACCGGTGCGTCGGGCCTCGCGATCTCGGTCACCCGAGAAGCCACGCCGCGAGCTGCCTTCGAGGTGCGTGTCAGTCGATCGAAGGATGAGATGCCGCTGCGCCTTCGGGATGCCGGCGGACTACTGGATTCGCTGGCCTTCGATACCACCATTTCGACGTCAGCTGAACTCCTGCATGGATGGCGGATCGCTACGCTGGCGGCTCCGGTGCAGGTCCGGGCTGGAAGCGCGCTGGCGCTGCAGCGCGAGGTACCAGACGCGACATCGAAGCGCCTGATGGTGCTGGCCCTTCCGGGATGGGAGAGCAAGTTTGCCATCGCCGCACTCGAGGAAATCGGATGGCAGGTGGATGGGGTGCTGCGCACCTCCCCCACCGGTGCGGTGACCGTAGGGAGTCCTCAGCGGCTCGACACCCTGCGATATGCGGCGGTCGTGGTTCTCGATAGCATGAACGTTGACGCCCCCGGTCTGTTGCGCTTTGTGCGCCAGGGCGGGGGGCTGGTTCTCTCGGGCGATGCGCTGCGAATTCCCGCACTGGCAGGACTGAGTCCGGTGCGTGCCCGGTTGATTCGGAATGCTACGGCGGGTGCGCTCCTCACGCCCACCCCGCGGCGCGGCCTCGATGCCTGGGAACTGGAGGTGTTGCCCGGTGCAGAGGTCCTGCTGCGCGATCCCGGTTCCCACGGGCACGAGGAAGTCGTGGTGGCGAGTCACAGGCTCGGCGCGGGGCGCCTGGTGGCCTCCGGCTATCGCCAACTCTGGCGGTGGCGGATGGAGGGGACGGACGATGGCATCGAAGAGCATCGCCGCTGGTGGAGTCTGCTGGTGGCGGCGTCGGTGCCCGATGCGCGGACCCCGCCGACGACGGAGCGGGCGGTGTGGCCCGGCGATGTTTCCCCGTACGCAGATCTGGTGGCGCTGGCGGACCGGCCTTTGGCAACCCCGCCCAAGGGTCTTGGCAGACCAGGGGCGGCCGTTGGTTTCCGACGGCTGCTGCCGGCGATACTCTTGGGATTGACGGCGCTGTCCCTCCTCGCGGAATGGGCCTCGCGGCGTCTTCGTGGATTGCGCTAACGTCAGCGGCTCACGCTTGTCGCCTCTTCCTGTTCCCGGGCATTGATGATCGATCCTCCAGGTTCCCAGGTACACGCACCCAAGGTGGCGTTGATCTCGCACGCGGACTGTGGTCGACATGACACGGGCTGGGAGCATCCGGAGCATGTGGGGCGGCTGCGGGCCATTCCTCGCGCCCTGCGCGAGCGACAGGCCTTGTTCGAGCACCTGCTCCACATTGAGGGGCGCCATGCCAGCGTGCGCGAATTGGCGCTTGCCCATGACCCGGCCTATATCGAACGGGTGCGGGCACTGGTGGCATCGGGCGGTGGGCGACTGGATCCAGATACGGTCGTCAGCGAGGGCTCATGGGATGCGGCAACTGTGGGTGCGGGCTGCCTGCTCGATGGGGTGGACATGGCCCTGGATGGGCGTGCCGTGCGCAGCTTTTCTGCGGTGCGTCCACCGGGACATCATGCCCTGCGGGATCGCGCCATGGGATTCTGCGTGTTCGGGAATGTGGCCATCGCTGCGCACTATGCCCTTGCCCACCACGAGTGTGAGCGGGTGCTGATCGTGGACTGGGATGTCCACCACGGCAATGGGACGCAGGCTTTGGTGGAACACGAGCCGCGAATACGTTTCATCTCCATGCATCAGTGGCCGTGGTATCCCGGCACAGGGGCCGCCGACGATCGTGGACCACTGGGTACGGTGTGGAACGTACCGATGGCGCCATCCCTGGCTCCGTCGATGTATACGGGGGCGTTGCTGCGCGCCATCGACGCGGCCACTGTGGGATTCCAACCGGATCTCATCCTCATCAGTGCCGGCTTCGACTGTCTCGACGGCGATCCTCTAGGTGCCTTTACCCTGACGCTCGACGACGTGGATCTCCTCACCCGGGAGTTGGTGCAGCGCGCGCGTTCGTGGTGCGGCGGGCGGTTGGTCAGCGCTCTCGAGGGCGGGTATGCACCTGACGCGGTCGCACAGGCCGTCATGGTCCATGTGGAGGCGATGCTATGACACGCCGAGTCCCCACGTCGGATCCGCATCGGCCTGATCCCCAGCCACGCATCGTTTATCGGTCGCCCTCCGGAGCCGATGCCGTGGACTGCCATCCGCGCGATCTCCCGCAGCTTCTGCTTGCGGGTGGCGCCCTCTGGGTGGATATCGACTCGACGGTACGATCGCAGCATGCGTTATTGGAGAAGGTTTTTCGTTTCCATCCCCTGGCCGTCGAAGACACCCTGAATCCGCATTCACGGGTCAAGCTGGAGGAATACGACGGTTTTCTGTTCGTGGTGCTTCGGAGCGTGGCGCTCGCCGATGGAACGGACGACCCCTACGATCTCGAGACCAAGGATCTCTATTGCTTTCTGGGGCCCAGCTTCCTGGTGACCGTGCATGCAGGGCCCATCGACGCCATCGACCGTATCTCGGAGTCCGTCCGGCGCACGCCCGAGCTGCTGTCGCGAGGCGTCGAGCGAGTACTGTATACGGTCCTCGATGAAACCATCGATGCCTATTTTCCGATCATGGAATCGGTGGACGCATTCATCGATGGACTTGAGGAACGGGTCTTCGTCAATTTCGATGATGCGGCCCTGCGCGACCTCTTTCAGGTGAAGCGGCTCGTGCTGTCGCTGCGACGGTACCTGCAACCGTCACGCGAAGTGCTGAACGTACTCACCAATCGCCCCAGCAAGCTGCTGACACCGGATGTGCAGATCTATTTCCGGGACATCTACGATCATGTGCTGCGGATCAATGACGCACTGGACACCTACCGGGAACTGTTAAGCAGTACGATGGACTCGTATCTCACGCAGGTGTCCAACCGCCTGGGGACCACCACCAAGGCCCTGTCGGTTGTGGCGACGATGTCGCTGCCGTTCGTGGTCGTAAGCGGCATGTGGGGTATGAACTTCGGAAAAATCCCCCTCTCGGAATGGCCTCACGGTTTTTGGGTATTGCTCGTCGCCCAACTGGGGCTCGGTTTGCTGTTGCTCTCGTATCTCCGCTGGCGTCGCTGGCTATGAGAATGTCATCTTCACGCCGGAACCTTCCCTCCTCCTCGGCCCCTACGCTGCACGATGTTCTGCCCTGACTGCGGGACCTGGAATCGGGCGGCAGCCGCCAAGTGTACACGCTGTGCTGCACCGCTCCCCGAGGTGTCGGCGCCACCCATCGACATTCCCGACGAGGAGCTGCGCGAACTGCGCCACGCGACGGGAAATCGGTATACGGTGGTGAAGCGGCTTGGCAGCGGCGGTATGGCGCATGTGTATTTGGCACGACACACCGTGCTGGGACGCCCGTTCGTGCTCAAGGTGTTGCATCGCACCCTGGCCCAGGAACCGGAGATGCGCGAGCGTTTTCGACGAGAAGCCGAGGCGGCTGCACGTCTGGTCCACCCGTACATCTGTGCCATCGTGGACATGGGCACGATGGGCGACCTCGAGTATCTCACCATGCCGTACTACTCCGGCGGCTCGCTTGCGGACCTGCTGTCGAGACGCAAGACGGTGAGCCCCACCACGGCGGCTGCTGTAGCCACGCAGGTGGCCTGTGCCCTGGACTATGCCCATCGTCATGGCGTGGTGCATCGCGACATCAAACCCGACAACATCCTGTTCGATGAGGATGGGAATGTCGCACTGACGGATTTCGGGATTGCCACGGCGCGATTCCATGGACGCCTGACGGCCAGTGGACGCGCCATGGGTACCCCGCACTACATGTCGCCGGAACAGGCGATGGGGCGGCTGGTGGATGGGCGCAGCGATCTGTATGCGGTGGGGCTGCTGCTGTACGAGATGCTGTTGGGCCATCCGCCGTTCGATGGTGAGGATTCCTATGCCGTCGGCTACAAGCACGTGCACGAGGCTCCGGTTGCTCCGGATCAGGTGGATGTCCGCGTGCCGGCCACGTTGAGTGCCATCATCATGAAGTGTCTCGGCAAGCAGGCCGCGGAACGCTATGATCGCGGTTTCGAGTTGGCAGATGCGCTGATTCAGTTTCTTGCGGCCAGTGGTGGCACAGAGTACCGGAGTGCCCGAACCGCACGGGCGTCCGGATTGACTCCCTTGTGACACCGTTCTGATTCCTTGCCTCCTCGGGCCATCGGGCCACCGAGGGCGGCCTCCCCTTTCTTTCGAGCGCTTCCATGCAACTGCACGCCGAGATTCTCACGGTTCAGACCCGTCACCCCTTCATCATTGCCCGGGGTGGGCAGAGCGAGTTTCAGGTGGTCTGGGTGCGGCTGGTGGACCAGGATGGCGCGGAGGGTTGGGGAGAGGCGTCGCCGAGCGCGTATTACGGTGAGACGGCCGATACGGTGATGGTGGCGCTGCAGCGGTTCGCTCCAATCCTTGAGCACGCGGATGCGTGGTCGATCGACGCGCTCGAGCGGGAGATCGAGAAGGCCCTGCGCTGGAATGCCGCCGCCCGGACCGCGGTCAGTGCAGCCCTGCATGACCTGGCCGCGCGTCGGCTTGGCGTACCGTTGTGGAAGCTGTGGGGGCTCGATGCCCGCGCGACACCGTTGTCCAGTTTCACCATCGGCATCGCGCCCGATGCGGCGACCTTGCGTGAGCGGGTACGCGAAGCCGCGTCCTATCCGTTGCTCAAGATCAAGCTGGGATCCTCCTGGGATCGCGAGGTGCTGCGCATCGTGCGGGAAGAAGCACCGCGTGCACAACTCCGCGTGGATGCCAATGCCGCCTGGACACCCAAGCAGGCTTTGGGGATGCTCGACGCCTTGAATGACGCAGGTGTTGACATGCTGGAACAGCCGCTCCCGCCACAGGATCTGGCAGGACTGCGTTTCGTGCGCGAGCGTTCCAATATCCCGGTGATGGCCGACGAGTCGTGCCTCGTGGCCAGCGATATTCCGAAGCTCGAGGGCGTGGTGGATGGGATCAACATCAAGTTGGCCAAGTGCGGATCGCTTCGGGAGGCGCTGCGTATGATCGCCGTGGCGCGTGCACACGGAATGCGGGTGATGTGCGGCTGCATGATCGAGACGACTCTTGGTATCGCGGCAGCCGCGCACTTTTCTCCCTTGCTGGATGACGCTGACCTCGATGGTGCCGCGCTGCTCGCCGACGATCCATTCGATGGCCCGGGGATTCCGGATGGGCGGCTCGTACTCGGCGATCGCCCTGGACTCGGGGTCGTGCGCCGCGGCGGGTGAGGGACAACACGCCCGCTGGCGAATCAGGGAACGCCCGCATGCCAACGACGCGTTGTATCGACGTCGCACTGGCGGTTCCGCTCTTTCGCACGTTCACCTACACGGTGCCTGATGGCATCGCATGGCCGATCGCTGAGGGCAGTCGCGTCCTCGTGCCGTTCCGTCAACGGACGGAGATTGGAATCTGTCTTGGCGCGAGCGACCCACCAGCTGGTGTCCGACTCAAGCCCATCACAGGCGTGGTGGATAGCACTCCCGCGCTCCCGGCGCCGCTGCTTGAGACGGCGCGCTGGATTGCGGATTGGTATGCCGCGCCGATTGGCCTGACGCTGCGCGCGATGCTGCCCACGCTGCTGTCACAGGCGTCGGCTCCAGTGCCATCGGCAAAGACGCAGCGCGTGGTCCGCCTTCGACAGGAACTCCCGTCTTTGCTCCAGCGGGAGCAGGCGTTCGCGCGTGGCCGTCAGCAACGGGTCGTGTACGACCTCCTGGAAGCGCAGGGGGGCAGTGCACCGTTCGAGGCCCTGCTCATGCAGGCGGGATGTTCGGCTGGTGTCATCAGTGCCTTGGCGAAGCGGGGGTTCGTGGAGGTCAGGCAGGAAGCCCTTGCGCGAGACCCGTTCGTGCACCGGGCGGGTGTCGCGCCGCCATCCACGCCCACGGAAGCGCAGCATGCGGCGATCCAAGCCATCCTGTCAGGCACACCGGGAGAGGTGTTCCTGCTGCATGGCATCACCGGCAGCGGCAAGACGCTTGTCTACATTGAGGTGCTGCGCGCCGTGCTTCGTCAGCCAGGGCGCACAGCCATTGTGCTGGTGCCAGAGATTGCACTGACATCGCAAACCGTCGACCGCTTTCGCGGAGCGTTTGGCGATGCGGTGGCGGTGCTCCATTCGGGGTTGAGCGATGGAGAGCGCCTTGATGCGTGGCAGGCGCTGCGTCGCGGAGAACGCCGCATCGCCGTGGGGGCACGGTCGGCACTGTTCGCGCCGCTGGAACGCGTCGGAGTGGTCATCGTCGACGAAGAGCACGAGGGGAGCTACAAGCAGGCGGAGACCCCTCGCTATCACGCACGTGAAGCGGCCATCGTGCGGGCCCGCGCCGAAGGGGCATTGGTCGTACTCGGCAGCGCGACGCCCAGTCTCGAAAGCTGGGAGCGCGCCAATCGTGGTCTCGCCACGCGCATCACGCTTCCTGATCGCGCGGGTGGCGCCCAGCTCCCGCGCGTGGAGCTCGTGGACATGCGGGCGGTGGCGGCGATGGCGCGTGCCGCCCGCTCACCCGGCGCCCCACCGGATCCCATGTCCGGGGTGCTGAGCCCCGCCTTGCTGAAGGCCATGGAGACCCGATTGATGCATGGCGAGCAGGCGCTGCTGCTGCTCAATCGTCGTGGCTATGCCGCCTACATGCAATGTCAGGCCTGCGGCGACGTGCAGGTGTGTCCACACTGCAGCATCTCGCTCACCTATCATCGCATTCCTGAAGCGCTGATCTGCCATTACTGCCAGCATCAGGCGGTGGTGCCAACCCACTGTACATCCTGCGGAGCGGAGTCCGTTCGTCGTCGTGGACTGGGCACGCAACAGGTGGAGCGCCTGGTCGCCGAACGCTTCCCCGACGCGCGCATCGTTCGCATGGATGTGGACACCACCAGCGGGAAGTGGGCGCATACACAGATTCTTGATCGGGTGGCGCGCGGCGAAGTCGATATCCTGCTGGGCACGCAAATGATTGCCAAGGGCCTCGATTTTCCAAACGTCACTCTCGTCGGTGTTGTCGATGCGGACACGGGATTGAACCTGCCCGATTTCCGCGCGGCGGAGCGCACATTTCAACTGCTCAGTCAGGTGGCGGGGCGTGCAGGGCGGGGGCCAAAGGGCGGCGAAGTGCTCGTGCAGACGCGTATGCCGACGGCGTCTGCCGTGGTCCATGCGTTGTCGCACGACTACGTGGGGTTCGTGCGGGAGGAACTCGAGGCGCGGCGCCTGCCGATCTATCCCCCCTTCGTGGCGCTGGCCAATGTGTTGGTGAGCGGGACTCGGCAGGATGTAGTCGCACAGGCGGCTATCGACGCAGCGGCGTGGGTGCGGAGGTTGCTCGAGCGTTTCGCGATGTCCAGCGTGACGCTTGTCGGCCCGGCGCCGTGCCCCATCGATCGCATCAAGGACCGCTGGCGCTGGCATTTCCTGCTCAAGGCCGAGCAGCCGCGGGCGCTGACACATCTGGCGCGATATGTGGCCGAACGATGTCCGGTTGGCAGCGATCAGGAGCGCCGCGCCACCGATCTTCGTCTCATCGTGGATCGTGATCCGGTCTCGCTGTTGTAGCTATTACATTCCGGATCCACTCGACCGATCCGACGCATGTCACACACCCTGTCCCGCATCCCGCCCTACGTCTTCTATGAACTCGACGCCCGACGTGCACGGTATCGGGCGGCGGGGAAAGTCCTCATCGACGTCGGGATCGGCAGCCCCGATGGCCCCATCCCGTCTGTCGTTGTCGAGACTATGCAGCGGGTTGCGGCCGATCGCGCGCTGAGCGGATACCCACACTTTCAAGCGCACCCCGAGTTCGCGGCGGCCGTGTGTGGCTACCTCACGCAGCGCTTCGGGGTGACGGTCGATCCCGCCCGGGAACTGCTTGCGTTGGCGGGCTCGAAGGAAGGCATCGCACAATTGGTGCTTGCGCACGCGGGGCCCGGTGATGTCGTCCTCGTGCCCGAAGTGTATTACCCGGTGTATGCGCGTTCGGCACTCCTCGCGGGTGCAGAGCCGGTGTTCGTACCGTTTCTGCCCGATGGACGGCTGGATCTCGATGCCATCACGGTGGAGCAGGCTCGGCTGGCGCGGGTAATGATCATCAACTATCCCGGCAATCCCACCACGGCGTCGGTGACGCTCGATGAGTTGGCGCGGTATGTCGCCTTCGCCGAAGCGCATGACATTCTGTTGCTCAGCGATCTTGCGTACAGCGAGCTGTCGTTTGACGGCTACGTGGTGCCGAGTGTGCTGCAGGTTCCCGGTGCCGCCCGCGTGGCCGTGGAGACGCATACCTGCAGCAAGAGCTTCAATATGGCGGGTGTGCGTGTCGCATTCGTGGCGGGTAATGCGCCAGCCATCGCACGTCT
This sequence comes from uncultured Gemmatimonas sp., assembly GCA_964586985.1. Lineage (GTDB taxonomy): Bacteria > Gemmatimonadota > Gemmatimonadetes > Gemmatimonadales > Gemmatimonadaceae > Gemmatimonas. Next base: position 16,244 of record CAZPJX010000020.1, read on the forward strand.
CGACGCCTACCGCTCGAACATTGGCTATGGCGTGTCAACGCTGGCGCAGCTTGCCGGAGCCACGGCCTTTGCGCATGCCTCGGCATTGGTGCCCCCAATCGTGGCGGAGTATCGCGCTCGCCGCGATTGCCTGGTACAGGCACTCTGCGCTGGCGGGTGGTCGGTGACGGCTCCGGCATCGACGATGTACCTGTGGCTTGACGTCCCGGCGCAATTCGGTGACTGGGAGTGGGTGGACGCCCTGATGGCCGGGCCGGGCGTCGTGGTTACGCCGGGAATCGCGTTTGGGGAGGCCGGGGCGGGCAAGTTCCGGGTATCGCTGGTACAGGGTATGGAGCAGTTACGGCAGGCGGCAGCGGGCATTCTCGATCCAACCCGTTATCTTTCCTGATTCGGCCTCACGGGTGTGAGGCCCGCCGGAGACGTCAACTGCGATCTCTGGTGAACCCCCGACGAATGATCCAGCGCCTCAGTGTCCGACGAAGTCCAGCTGCCCGAATCCGTTTCCGCCGCGTCGGGGCGTCCTGACCGTGCCGACGCCCCTGTCTCCGAGACGACTGAGCGATTCCTGCGTGCCGTGGTCGCTGAGGTTCCGCTGGCGAGCATCGAGGAGTTGCACCTGTTCTCCCCGCTGCGGCAGGGCACGTTGGAGACGGGGATAGCCGTATTGGCGGCGCGTGCGCCCGTTGCCGCGGGGCAGGCGGATGGGGATTCCGAGAGCGCGCCCGAGTTGCCGTTCGATGGGGATGAGCCTGCTGACCCGGCCGAAGTCCTTGATGCGCCCAGCGGGGATTATTCGGCGCCTGAGCTGGCGCGCCCAGTCGCCGAGCGTCATACGGTGTACACGGCACGGTATCGCTACATCATCAAGGGACCAGAGCGCGGCAAATGGGAAGCCAGCGTGAAGGCTGAGGCCGAGGCGCCCCTCGTGACCGTGGAGACTGTCGTGCGCGGTGTGCAACGGCGCGCCGGTGAGGAGTCGGAGATCGTGCGCTATACCGCCCCCCAGCTTGCACGCGCCCTGCGTGTCGTGCTGGCCTAGGCACGAGACGGCCAGGCTCACATGGTCCCCCGCGATGCGGACGGGAACGATCCGGGCTTCGGTCCGTCCGAGGGCGAACGTGCGGCTATCGAGGCCGATCGCCAGGCGTTCCGCGCCTTCCTGCGTGACCATAACCTTCCCGCCACGGCGCAGCGTCTGGCCATCGCCGACGCGGTGCTCGGTACCGACCGTCATTTGTCGGCTGAGGAGGTGGCTTCCGAACTCCGTGTGGCCGGTGCCACGGCCGGAACCGCGACGGTCTACCGGACACTCGAGGTGCTTGTACGCAGCGGCCTGGTGGTGGAGCGTGACTTCGGTGAGGGATTCAAACGCTACGAAGCGGCACGTGGGGTACCTCATCATGAGCATCTGATCTGCTCCGTGTGCGGTAGCGTCACCGAATTCCGGGATGAGCGCCTCGAGCGCATGACCACCGTGCTGGCAGAGGCGCATGATTTCTCGCGCCAACGTCATCGTCTGGTGATCCATGGCCTTTGTGGGCGCTGTCGACGGGGCGATAGCCGGTAACGGCTGCCCCGCTCCCTCACTTCTCTGTCGACTTCCCATTTTCGCGGATTTTTTACTGTGGCTCCAGAATCGCTCACTGTCCTTGTTGCATTCACTGCCGGCCTGCTCAGCTTCCTGAGTCCCTGCGTGCTGCCGCTGGTGCCCTCCTATGTCACGTTCATCACGGGCATGGGCCTCGACGATGTGTCACGTGCACGGCGTACGGCGCTGTTGCATGCGACGCTTTTCGTGCTGGGATTCTCCTTCATCTTCATCGCCCTCGGCGCGGGCGCGAGTGCGTTCGGTCAGTTGCTACGCGAGTATCGCGTGTGGATCGCACGAGTTGGTGGTGTGCTGATGGTCCTGATGGGACTCTGGATGCTCGATGTGCTGCGGTTCGGCGCGCTGCAGCAGGAACGTCGCGTGCATTTGAGCGACAAGCCCATTGGGTACCTCGGCACCGTGCTGGTGGGGATCGCGTTCGGCGCAGGGTGGACGCCCTGCCTTGGTCCAACTTTGGGGGCGATCCTGTTGCTGGCGGCCAATGAAACGGAGCTCACCAAGGGCATCACGCTGCTGGCGTTCTATTCGGCGGGGCTTGCGGTGCCGTTCCTGCTGAGTGCATTGGCCCTCGAACGTTTCCTCGGCTTCTTTCAGAAATTCCGCCACAACATCGGGCGGGTCAATCGCATAGCCGGTATTCTGCTGGTAATCGTCGGCGTGCTGATGTTTACGGGCTGGTTTGAGCGACTCGCGGTATTTCTCCAGCCGTTGACACCGGAGTTTCTCGTCGAGCGGATCTGATTGGGCCTGGGACTCGGGCGCGCAGGGGTGGCGTGTATTGCCTTTGCCGTGGCGCGCCCTGTGGGAAGTTCCGTGAAATCTCCGAGGGAATGGCCCGTGGGACATGTCGCGACATCTCACGGTATCCTGTGAATCTCACGGCATCCCACGGTATCCCACCGCATCCCACGGCATCAACCGTCAGGCTGCCTCGATGGCGTCGAGCAACTGCTGGCGCTGCCAGAGATCGGCGTAACGTCCGGCGAGATCGAGCAGCTGTTCATGCGTGCCCTGTTCCACAATGGCACCGTCTTCGAGCACCACAATCTGATCTGCGTCCCGTACGGCGCTCAGGCGATGTGAGGCGATGAGGGCGGTGCGTCCGTGCAGTGCTGAGCCAAGCGCGTGCAGGATGGCTGCTTCGGTATGGGTGTCCACGGCCGACAATGCGTCGTCGAGCAGCACGATGCCGGGGTGTCTGGCGAGCGCGCGGGCCAACGCCGTCCGCTGCTTCTGCCCGCCCGACAGGTTGATGCCGCGTTCGCCGAGTCGCGTGTCATAGCCATCGGGGAGCGCGGCGATGGTGTCGGTGAGCTGGGCAATCTCTGATGCCTCGTCGAGTCGCGTGCGCGATGCATCCGCCGTGCCATACGCGATGTTGCCCCCGACCGTTTCGCTGAACAACAGCGTCTCCTGTGACACATAGCCGATGCCTGCACGGAGAGAGACGAGCGACAACGTGCGGGCATCCACGCCGTCCACGAGAATTTGCCCGCGTTGCGGATCGAAGAAGCGAGGCACCAGATCCATCAGTGCGCTTTTTCCCGAACCGGTTGTGCCCACGATCGCGAGTGTGCTCCCGGCCGGGATGCACAGGTTGATGTTCCGAAGAACCCACCGAGGTTCCGACTCGCCAGCATCTCGTGGTGGGTAATGGAACCAGACATTGCGAAACTCGATGCCGTGGCCGGAGGCGAGCTCCTGACCGCGGTCATGGACCATGACCGGTGCGGAATCGAGCAGTTCCAGGATGCGCGCCATGGATGCCGCCCCCCGCTGGAAGAGATTCGTGGTCCATCCGAGCGCGATGAGCGGCCAGGTAAGCATGGCCAGATAGATGCCGAAGGCCACGAAACCGCCCACGGTGATCTGGCCGGCGATCAGCAGGTGCCCGCCAATGCCGATGGTAACCGCCGTGCCAAGTCCAGCGAGGAGGGAAAAGCCCGGATTCATCAGGCCATTGAGATGCGCCAGTCGCATGTTGGCGGCCAGGTAGTCATCGCCCAGGGCCGCGAAACGAGCGATCTCCGGCACCTCCTGGCGATAGGCACGCACCACCCGAACGCCGGAGAGGTTTTCCTGCGCGCGGCTGCTCAGGAGACTGAACTGCGCCTGCACGGCCTCGAAGCCATCGTGTACACGTCTGCCAAGCCGGATCATGAGCAGGGGAAGACCCAGCATTGGCAAGAGGGCGGCGGCGGTCAATAGCGGACTGATACGTACCATCATCACCAGTGCGAAGAGGCCACCGAACACCGTATTGGCGAAGTACATGACGGCGGGTCCGGCAGCCATGCGGATGGCGCTCAGATCGTTCGTGAGCCGTGCCATCAGGTCGCCGGTGCGCCAGCGCCCATACCATGCGGCATCGAGGGTGGTCAGGCGGGCGAAGACATCCCGCCGGAGGTCTGTCTCGATACGCCGGCTGAGGCCATTCAGCTGCAGGCGCATGATGAAGCGCAGCGTTCCGCTTCCAATGGCTGTGATCAGCATCACTACGCCGAGAATGACCAGGTCTCGCGGGCGACGCCCGTCACGGATGGCATCGATACCCCACTGCAAGTATGTGGGTACCAGAGTGGCTAGAGCCGCCGCAGCGACGACTGCGCCCAACCCCAGCGCAACCTGAAGCCGATAGGGGTGGTAGTAGGGAAGGAGCCGCCGAAGTCGGCGATGCGCTGGCATCCCGCTTGGCGTCTGTTTAATTCCGATCATCCGGGAAGCGCGGCTGCTCCAGCCTCCAGCGCGTGTTCGGGCATGGGAGGCCGCGGGCCTCGCCCGCAGCATTTCGGATCGGTGGTACGACAACGAGAACGATCTTTTTTATCGGGAGCTTGCATCATGGGTGAATATACGCGTCCGTTCCGCCGGCCTGGTCCGGCCCTGTTTTCTACGCTGGTGCTGGCGTCACTGGTGGCCTGCGGCGGCAACACGTCTGACCAGGCTGCCTTGAGTGGCGACTCGGCGCTGGGCCGTGATCTGGCCATGGCGCAGCAGGACAGCGTCCAGCCGCAGTTGCAGGATGTACCGGAGCCGGGTGCGGCTGCGCCAGCGGCGCCGGCACCGGCGACTCCAGCACCTGCACCGAACCGTCCCGCCACGGCCAAGCCGGCGCCAAGCAAGCCCACCACAAGTGCTCCCGCCCCCGCGCCTGCGCCGGCTGCCGTGTTGCAGGGTACCGTCGCGGCAGGGACGTCGCTTTCGTTTGCCGCCAGCAGCAAGGTGTGCAGCAACAGCGTTGCTGTCGGCGACACGTTCACGGCAGCGCTCACGGCACCGGTGCAGGCCTCCAACGGGGTTTCCATCCCGGAGGGCGCGATGGCCACCTTCGAAGTGACGGAGGCCAAGACGGCCAAGAATTCGAACGATCAGACGGCCCTGCGCGTGCGTTTGGTGAAGGTGGAGTTTGGCGGTCGCAGCTACCCGCTCGAGGCCACCGTGCAGACAGCGAGCACGGAACGGGTACGCAGCGCAACGAAGGGCACCGATGCCAAGAAGGTTGCGGGCGGTGCCATTCTGGGCGCCATTGCCGGTCAGGTAATCGGCAAGAACACCAAGGGCACGGTGATCGGTGCCGCTGCGGGTGCTGCGGCCGGCACCGCGGCAGCGGCGGCCACGGCTGACTACGACACCTGCCTGAACAGTGGCGCGTCTATCAGCGCCACGCTCGATGCGCCGGTGACGGTGCGTCCGGCGCCTACTCCGTAAGGACAGCACGGAATTGGGCGGCATGATGGCGCCGCCCCATGACATCACTCAACGGGGTGCCTGCTTATGCGGCGGGCACCCCGTTGTGCAGGTGGTCGGCTGATGCCACGCTCATCGTAGCGCGCTGGAGCAGTCCTGGTATCGGAGACCTCCGTGCGCCCTCTGGAGATCAGTAGCCGACCGCCCCCCCACTGCGTCGCGGCTCCGGCATGCCTTCCCAGCCGCCTTTCACGCGCATGATGGCATTCACGTTGACCAGACTGCGAAGCTCACGCATGCCGTAGCCCATCGCGCGGAGTGAATCGAGCACGCTCGCGCGAATGCCACCGGCCTCGAAGGTGAGTGAGTCGGGAAGACCCTGATGATGCACACGCGGTGCACGCATGGCGTCCGCGAGGGTCATGTGGTTATCGATGACATTCAGGATCACCTGACTCGTCCCGGTGATGATGGTTGGCCCACCAGCCGCTCCCACGACCAGCAGGACGCGCTTCGCCGGATCGAGAACGATGGTGGGCGACATCGCGCTCAACATGCGCTTGCCGGGTTGAATGGCGTTCTGTTCACCCTGCACGAGCCCGAACATGTTGGGCTTGCCAGGCTGTGCGGCGAAGTCGTCCATCTCGTCGTTGAGCATGAAGCCTGCTCCACGCACCCACACACCAGACCCCCAAGAGTTGTTGAGTGTCGTGGTAGTGGCCACGGCGTTGCCTGCGGCATCGACCACCGAGTAGTGCGTAGTGTGCTCGGGTTCGCGTGTCGGCGTCAGCAGCTGCGGTTCGAGATCCTTCGTCCGGGCGGCGGCACTACCGATGGTCGCCTTGAGTTTCTGTGCGTATGCCTTGCTGGTGAGTTCCTCGATCGGAACCTTCACGAAGGCCGGATCGCCGAGCTTCGCATTGCGATCGATGAAGGCACGCTGATACGCGCTCCCCAACAGATGGAAGTATGCGGTGCTGCCATAGGGCGGCAGTGACGGGTACTGCTCCAGAATATTCAATGCTTCCGCGACGACGATACCACCAGAGGAGGACGGTGGCATGGAAAGCAGGGTGAAGTCGCGATAGGTGGTCTGCAGCGCCTCGCGCCACACGGCTTCATACCGCCCCAGATCTTCGCGGGTCAGGATGCCCTTACCGCGCTGCATCTCGGCGGCCAGCGAATCGGCCACCCACCCGCGGTAGAATCCGGCTGCTCCGGAGTCGGCAATGGCTTGCAGGGTGCGCGCCAGATCCGGCTGCACGAGTCGTGCTCCCGCAGCGAGCGGTTGGCCACCCGGGAAATACGGCGTCTCGTGGGCCGAGTATTGCGTCACGGACTTTTGTGCGCGACTGATGGAGCCGGCGAGTGCCGAATCGATGATGAACCCGTCCTGCGCGAGCCGGATGGCAGGCGCCATGACCTTGGCCAGCGGCAGGGTTCCATACTTCGCCAGCACCTGGGTGAGGCCGGCAACGGCCCCGGGCACCCCGGAGGCGAGATGGCCGTACACGCTCTTGTCCGTGAGATTGCCGCTCGCATCGAGGTACATGTCACGCGTCGCCGCGAGTGGCGCGATCTCGCGATAGTCGATCGCGGCCGTACGTCCATCGGCCATGTGGATGACCGTGTAGCCGCCGCCGCCGATGTTCCCCGCTTCCGGCCAGGTGACCGTCAGCGCGAATCCCAGCGCGACCGCTGCATCAACCGCATTGCCGCCGGCCTTGAGGATCTCCACGGCCGCCTCGCTCGCGGCAGGGCTGTTGCTGACGGCCATGGCCTGGGGTGCCGACGCGGTTGGCGGGCCACCAGCCGGTAACCGCCAGCCCTCGGGAAACGTCGCAGCGGCCCGTGGGGGAATGGCCGGCGCGTCCTGTGGAGTTTCGCGTGCCGTGCAGGCGCCTGCACTCGCCATGGTGGCCAGTACCGTGCCTGCCGCCACAAGGGTGCTCCGCGACGTCCGCGCCGCGACGCCTGCAAGGCGTTGGCCTGCCGATCGGAGGGCGAATACCGGCTGGTGGGAAACGGTCATGGTAGAACGGAGGCGAGAGTGGGATGGACGGAACGGTGGGAAAGTCTCAGCGAAGCTGCAGACCCGAAGCCTGAGACACTACAGCGAGAACCGGAGCGTCGCCCGCGTGGACCGCATGCGCCAGGTTCGTCCGGTGCCAGCCGGGAGGTCGGCCTTTGCATGCCATCCCATCCCGAAGTCCTGCACAACCGATATGGCGAAGCCGCGCGACAACGTGTAGCCGAATCCGCCACCAAGCGATCCCGAGAGATCCATCTGCATCGCGCGAGTGCCAATGGCTTCCTGCGTGCTTTTGACGCGCAGATTCCTGAAGGCGGTCGCGCCGCCCTGTGCCTCGAAGATGGTGTGAAACCCCGGCCCGCCGCCGCTCCGGAACTGACCCATGGCGGTCCACAGGTCGGTCTCGGCGTCACAGCCCGTTGGGCAGGTCGTGGCGCCTGGCCCACCCACCGGCGTTCCGCTGACCAGTGGCGCGATGGTCAGATCGACACGCCCATAGGAGATCGCGGCGCCGACGGTCGTGACTTCATCGAGTCCCTTCTCGAGGCTGGCACGCAACTGCCACTGCGGATCCGAGCCGAAGTCCCAGCGCGACCGTGTGGCACCATCGGCAATGCTGTTGAGCACGGTCGCTGCGGCACCACCCGAAAACCACCAGCCGTACTGCGGCTGTTGCACCGTGCGTCCGCGAATCTGCGCCAACAGGGGGGCTGCAAACCACGTGGCGTGCAGCGTTGCCAGCGCCACCAGGCCGGTGCGCACTCGCCGCGCCATACTGCACCGCAGAACGCACACGCTGGGTTGCCTCCGAGACAAGGTGACTCCTAGTTTTCGACCAGAGCATTCGACCAGAATATTCGATCAGAATGCAACTTACCGCCGGTGTTCCAGTGAGGGCACCCACGGCAGATGTCATGCGCGGTTCGCCCTCAGCCGGTCCCATGTGACTTCCCCCTCGCTCGATCCACGCGTCACGGAGCGACGCAACCCGCGCACGGTCGACGTCGATCTTGCGTCCCCCCTGGAGATCGTCGATCTGATCAATGCCGAGGATCAACGGGTGGCGGATGCGGTGGCGTCCCAGCGGGAGGCCATTGCCACCACGATCGAGCACATCGAGCGGGCCTTTCGTGCCGGCCGGCGATTGTTCTACATCGGCGCCGGGACCTCGGGGCGTCTGGGCGTGCTCGATGCGAGCGAATGCCCGCCAACCTTCGGCACCGATCCCGACATGGTTGTCGGGCTCATCGCGGGCGGAGATCGCGCATTGCGCACGCCCATCGAGGGAGCCGAGGATGATCCGGAGGGCGGAGCCGCCGAGATGGACGCGCACGACATCGCGACCGGTGATGTCGTGGTGGGGATCGCGGCGTCAGGGACCACGCCCTACGTCCGTGGCGCGCTGCTGCGTGCGCGGGAGCGTGGAGCCACGACGGCGCTCATCGCCTGCTCGTCTCCGCCTCCGGCCATGCGGGATGCTGCCGATGTGTGCATTCTCCCCATTGTCGGCCCTGAGGTGCTTACAGGATCCACACGTCTGAAGGCGGGCACGGCGACGAAGCTGGTGTGCAACATGCTCACGACCGGCGCGATGATTCGCATCGGCAAGAGTTATGGCAATCTCATGGTCGATCTGCGGGCAACGAACGCGAAGCTCCAGGATCGCTCGGAGCGCATCGTTCACGAGGTCACCGGGCTTCCTCGCGAGGAAGCCCGTGCGTTGCTCGTGGCCGCGGATGGTCGGGTGAAGCGTGCCCTCGTCATGTATTCGCTGGGCGTGGATGCGGCGACCGCCGATGCGCGGCTCGCCGAACACGGAGGCGTGATTCGTCGGGTGATTCCGAACGCGCCGCCTCCCGTGCGTGAGTCCGCCGGCGAGTCCGGTTATGCGCTGGAGGCCCGTGTTGATTGCACATCCGAGCGTACAACCGAGCACACCGCGTGACCGGGTGCGCGTTCAGGGATGGTGCTGTGCTCGTGGGACTCATGTCTGGCACATCGCTCGACGGAATCAGCGCGGCGGTCGTTCGTTTCCGTGATGCGAACGGCCGCGTGCATGCTGAGCTCCTGTATCACACACAGCAGGTGTACGGTGCCAGCGCGCGGGAGCGCCTGCTCGCGGCCATGCAGGGTGGCTCCGCCCGGGAATACTGTCGTTTGTCGGTCGACCTCGGCGAGTGGTTCGGTGATGCGGCCCAGCGCGCGATGCAGGCGGCTGGTGTCACGGCCGCCGAAGTCGCCGCCATCGCGTCGCATGGGCAGACACTCTGGCATGAACCGGGGCACAGCACCTGGCAGATGGGCGACGCCGCGCGCATCGCCGAGTACACAGGCTGTCGGGTGATCAGTGATTTCCGCACGCGCGACATGGCGGTGGGAGGACAGGGCGCCCCCCTGGTGCCGATGGCCGACCTGCTCCTGTTTTCGCACGCCAGGGCATGGCGCGCATTGCAGAACATTGGCGGCATCGGCAATGTCACCGTTGTACCACCAGTGGGAGCGGTCGAGGCAATCAGGCTCGACGACACGAGGGTGAGGGCCTTCGACACGGGCCCGGGGGTTGTCATCATCGATGGCGTGACCCGTCGTCTCTTTGGGCGGGCCTACGATCATGGCGGCATGATCGCGAGATCGGGGCGTATCCTCGAACCGATGCTCGAGGAGCTGCTCGCCTTGCCGTATCTTCACGAGCCCCCTCCGAAGAGCACGGGTCGGGAGTTGTTCACGCCCGCCTATATCGACGAGTTCATTGTGCGATGCACGGCGCTCGGCGGCACTTCCGCCGATGCGGTTGCAACGGCGTGTGCGCTCACCGCCGCGTCCATCGCGACCCAGTACACCGATTGGATTCCCGAAGCCCCACAGGATGTGGTGCTGTCGGGTGGTGGCGCGAAGAACCCCTTCCTGGTCTCCTGTATCGAAGCGGCCTTTCGTACGCAGGGCGAACGGACTGGTCGCCCGGTGCCGGTGGTCCGTCTGTTTGACGATCTCTTTTTCGATGCCGAGGCCAAGGAGGCGGTAGCATTCGCCCTGCTCGGTTATCTCCACCTCACGGGTCGTGCCGGCAACGTGCCGTCAGCGACCGGAGCACGGGCACCGCGTGTGCTGGGTGCCCTCACTCCCGCAGCCTCGGAGCCGATGTCATGAGCGAACAGTCGCGCCGCGACCTCGCACAACTGCTGGTGCCAGTCATTCGCTGGACCCCTGACCAGGGATTTGGTGATGCCCGTCCCCTCATCGAACAGGCGCTCGCCCTTGGGGTCGGCGGGTTCCAGCTTGCGGGGGGTGAACAGGATGGCGTGCGAGTACTGGCCAAGGAACTGCAACTCAAGTCGCGGCATTCGCTGCTCATGGCTGCGGAGTTGGAGCGCGGTGCCGGCCAGCAGTTCGCTGGCGCAACCGGCCTGCCGCCCCTCGCCGCGATTACGGCGCTTGGCGATATCGAATCCCTGCGGCGTGCCGCACGACTGACAGCGCGTGAAGCTCGCACCATGGGGGTGAACTGGAATCTGGCTCCCGTGTGTGATCTCGATATGCTGACGGAGAATCCACTCCTCGGCACCCGTGCGTTGGGGAACGATGCGCGAAAGGTTGGGCAGTTGGTGACCGCGTGGATTGAAGCCTGTCAGGCGGAGGGTGTGCTGTCCTGCGCCAAGCACTTTCCGGGTATCGCACGGCTCACCACCGATCCCCATCGTGAGCCAGCGACGGTCACCACGCCAGCGGATCAGCTCAAGGAACTGGACCTGCATCCCTTTCGGGCAGCCATTGGTGCTGGCGTATCGAGCATCATGACGGCCCACGTGGCGTATCCGGCACTCGACTCCAGTCGAGAGCCGGCCACGTTGTCCCGTGAAATGCTGCAGTGGTTGCTCCGTCAGCAACTCAAGTTCGACAATCTGATCGTCTCCGATGCGTTGACTCTGCCGGCGCTCACCGCGACGCGCACACCATCAGAGGCGGCGGTACTGGCACTGAGGGCAGGGTGTGACGTGTTACTCGATCCGGGCGATCTAGTCACCACACTGGACGCACTGGAAAGCGCGCTCGACGATGGAACACTCGATCCCGATCGGGTGCGTCAGTCGGTGCGCCGGCGTCTCAAGTGGGCGCAGTGGGCCTCTCCGCCCAATGATTGGCGCCGTCCGAGTGGCGCGGACACGGCGTGGGGAGCGCTGCTGGCCGACAAGGTGCTCTGTTTCGAGCATGGCCCCATTCCCCCCATGGGCGTGGTGACCGAAATGGCCATCGTGGATGACGATGACGATGGCCAGGGCCGGCGCATCGACCGCACCGGCATCGTGGATGCCATGCGACTTGCCGGCAACGATGCGCGGATTGTGAGCGCGCCGACGCCGGCGAGCGGAGGGCCTTTCGTTATCGCGCTCTTTGCGGACTACCTGCCCGGCAAGGGACGCCATACGCTGGCTGAGGCCACCATTCGCGCCGTGAAGACGCTTATCGAGCAGGCTGCCGCTCTGCAGCGAGGTGTGGTGCTCGTGGGCCTCGGTGATCCACGCTGGGTGACGCAGCTTGGCATGACTCACCCCACCATCCTCGCCTGGAGTGGCGACCGGGTGATGCAGCAGGCGGCGGGACGGGGACTCTTGCGAAAGCGTTAGCCGTTTCAGTCGATGAACAGTTCCCACACTGTCCACGCCAGGGTCACCGCGGCGATGACGGCCAGTATGGCATAGATCGGCTGCACGACGCGTTTGCGGTCTTCGCGCAGCGGTTGCACGCCGCCAACGAGACCGGGATCCGCAGAAAATGTCGCGGCGGAACCGGCGGGCGTTGTCGGGCGACTGCCCTCATCACTGACGGGTAGCGCGACGATGGGTGTGCCGAGGTGTGGAGTGGGATCGCTCCGAATGGTGGGCGGGGCCGCTGTCGGCGTTGCTTCGCGCGCGTGGTCGTTGAGCGTTCCGGCCAGCGGGAAGGCTGTGTAGCCGAAGGTGTCATGGGCTGCCAGGCCATCGAGGAGGTCTCCATCGAAGCGCGCCACCACCACCGTGATATTATCCGGCCCGCCGCGCTGATTTGCCTTACTCACCAGCGTCCTGCAAATGGTCCGCACATCCGGTTCGTCGTGGGCCGCGGCAGCGATCTCCTCGGCGCGTACCAGTCCTGACAACCCGTCGCTGCAGAGCACGAGGACATCGCCACGGCGCAGTTGCTGATGCGTGAGATCGACCATCACATGGGCGTCGGGGCCAAGCGCCTGCAGGATGATGTTCCGACGATCACTGACCTCCGCTTCCTCGGGTGTCATCTCACCGGCCTCGACGAGACGCTGCATGAGTGACTGATCCTTGGTGAGCTGCCGCGCCTGCCCATCGCGGATCAGATAGGCGCGACTGTCACCCACCTGCGCCACGTAGATCCTATCTTCGAACAGTCCGGCGATGGTGGCCGTCGTCCCCATGCCGCGATGCTCCGGATTTTCTCGGGCGTGTTGATGGATGCGACCGTTGGCGCCGATCGTGGCGTCTCGCAACGATTCCGTGAACCCCGCGACCGATGGGACCGCTGGTGTCCACAGCGTGCGCATGGCTTCGAGCACGAGGGAGCCGGCCATGCTGCTGGCCAACTCCCCGGAAGCTGCACCACCCATGCCGTCGGCGACGAGCAGGAGGAGGCCGTGTGGATCGGCCGTGACCTCGTGATAGCCCGCAGAAAAATCCAGCGGTGCACCGGCTTCGAGGTCGGCAACGAGAAAGGTGTCCTCATTGTGGTCCCGCGCGCGCCCGACGTCGGAGAGCGCGAATACGCGGACGCTCACCCGACGCTGGTCGGGTGTCGGCAGAGGTTCTGAATGCGAAGCGGAAACGGTCACAGCGTCATCGATCGGGCCGGCTCGAACGACAGGGGGGCTGAATCCTCCCTACGCACGGGAACGCCGGAGGTTGCACCGACGGCACCGCGGGCGGAAGGGCTTGGCCGGCGTTTCGATATCGGCGCAGATTCCAGCGATGCAGATTCGAGTTACTTCCCGGATGATACCGGTGTATCTGGCGGGCCTCCTGGCCAGCGTTCTGGCTCTCGGCTGCGGTGGCTCCGGTCAGGCAATCGTCGCCGTTTCCCCGGCGCCCGTGCCAAGCCCCGCAGTGAGTGGGAGGATGGCGCCGGCTGCGCGCGCCGGACTGCCGGCGGTCCCGGTCGTACACGGCGCGCCTTTGGCGATTTCCGTGCAATACCCTGCGGAGAAGCAGGTCATCCCCAGCAGGGATTCCAATTTCGTGCTGGGCACCGTGGGTTCTGGCGATGCCACGCTCACCGTGAACGGTACGCCCGTGTCCGTGGCGCCCAACGGGGCGTTTCTGGCCTGGTTGCCCATGCCGTCGGGGGCGGAGACGCGCTATGACCTCGTCGCTGCACGCGGAGCGGACACGGTACGCCGGTCGGTGTCCATCCGCACACCGGTGCGCCCGCCGTTACCGGAGACGGGGCGACTGCGTGTCGATAGTGCTTCCCTCACGCCCACGCGTGGCTGGTGGGTACGGTCGGACGAGCTCGTGCGCGTCAGCATACGCGCGCCACGCAACGCGCAGGTCATCCTGCAGGGTAGCGATCGGGTTCGGCGGCCGCTGGTCACGGGCATGGGATCGGCCGCCGCGGGCCAGGGGGGACGCGACGGTACCAGCGGTGGTGAGGACGGTGAGGCAGGTACCGCCGTTCGCGCCGACGGCGACGCAGACGCGGCGGTGGTCTTCGCCACCGACATTGCGGCGTCGCTCCTTGCCGATAGCACGAAGCCGGCACGTGTGTATCTCACCCGTGGTCAGGGTCGTGCCCGCGACAGCGTGAGGCTCACCGTGCCATTCGTACGGACCTTGCCCACGGCGACCCGGGTGCTGGCCATGCTGCGCAGCCGGAACACGGTAGGCAGCGACACGGATCGCGTGGTGAACGCACGCACCATCGTGGGCGGGACCTACAAGTGGCTGTTGCTGCCGGGCACGGTGTTGGAAGTGACGGGTCGGCAGCAGGGATACACGCGCGTGCGCCTGGACAACGCCCTTGATGCGTGGGTCGATTCCAACGATCTCGTGTTGCTGCCCGAAGGGACAGCACTGCCACGCCGCGTCACAGGAGGGTTGCGCGCGGCACCATCGGCGGAGTGGGTGGATCTGTCCATCGGCATGAGTGAGCCTCCCGCCCATCTGGTGGAAGGCGGCGGACATACGCTGACACTCACGCTCTACGGCGTACAGGCGAACCCCGAAATCTCCCCCATACTCGCCAACGATACGCTCATCCAGCGCATCGCCTGGGAGCAGGTGACGAACGATCGGGTCGTGGTCACCCTCACCTTGTCGCAACCGGTGTACGGCTGGCTGGCGCTGTGGGACGCCGATCGCCGGACGTTCGTGCTGCGTGTGCGGCGACCGCCAGTGATCGATCGCGACAACCCATTGCGCGGCATCACCATCGCTGTCGATCCAGGCCACCCACCGGCTGGGGCGACCGGGCCGACCGGGCTCTATGAAGGTGATGCGGTGTTCCCCGTAGGCATGAAACTCGTGGAATTATTGAATGCACGGGGGGCGAAGGCGTTCAGCACGCGCACGAGTCTGGCTGCCCTGGGACTCACCGAGCGTGGTGTGATGGCACGCCGCGCCAACGCCCAGGTGTTCGTGTCCATTCACCTCAACGCGCTGCCCGACGGAGTGAATCCGTTTGCCAACAACGGGACCAGCACGTTGTTCTTTCACAACGCGAGCGAACCGCTGGCACGTTTCGTTCAGCAGGAGTTGATGCGTCGCTTTGGCCTCCGCGACCTGGGCGTGCACTATCAGAATCTTGCGGTCGCAAGGCCGAGCTGGTACCCGAGCGCACTTGCGGAAGGATTGTTTCTGATGCTCCCCGAGCAGGAAGCGGCCATGCGCGACGAAGGATTTCAGCAGCAGTATGCGGAGGGGTTGCTGGCCGGAATCGAGCGCTATCTGCGCTGGTTGGCTGAGGGAGGACGGTGACACGCTGGCTGCGGCGCCTGGGGTTGGCCGCCGCTTTTCTGGGTGGTGCCGGTAGCGTTGTCCTGGGCGCCACAGTACCAGAGGCACTGCAGGCGCAGAGCGATCCGCGCGGTCAGGTCCGCACGATCGTGACGCAGCATCTGCGTGTGCATTACCAGGCTCGGCTTGATTCGCTGGCCCGGCAGGTGGCAGTGATGGGCGAGCGGGCCTGGGCGCAGCTTGCATCCGAACTCGCGGCGCCGAGTGGTTCGGTCGACGTGCTGCTGACCGACAATGTGGATGCGAGCAATGGGTATGCGCAGGTCTTTCCTGCAAATCGAGTGACGATCTTTGCGGTACCGCCGGTAG
>CAZPJX010000021.1:0-31403 GCA_964586985.1 uncultured Gemmatimonas sp.
CTCCCGCCCATGCTCGCCCAGCTCTCGTGGCGACGAATCCATCAGCGCGACCGCAGCATCGGCGTGATCCGTTTCAACACCTGGATGCCTGTGCTGAGTCCGCAGTTCGATGCGGCCATCGATTCCCTCCGCTCGGTCGATGCCATCGTGCTCGATGTGCGTGGCAATCTGGGCGGCGTGGGCGGTATGGCCATGGGAATCGCCGGACATTTTCTCGACAGCGTGCAGCTGCTGGGCACGATGCATCAACGCAGTGCCACCTTGCGGATGGTGACAAATCCTCGGCGCGTGGACACGCGGGCCCGGCCGGTTCAGCCCTATTCCGGGCCACTCGCGATCGTGGTGGACGAGCTCTCGGCCAGCACCACCGAACTCTTCGCCGGAGGGCTTCAGGCACTTGGCCGAGCCATGCTCTTCGGCACCCAAACTGCTGGGCAGGTTCTCCCCGCGATTCCGGAACGCCTGCCGAACGGAGACGTGCTGTACCATGCCATCGCGGACTTCATTGGGGCCACGGGACACCCCCTCGAAGGAGATGGGGTGCACCCCGATCATGTGACCCCACCCACCGTTCGGGCGTTGGTTGAGGGGCGGGACCCGGCCCTGGAGGCTGCCCTGGCCTGGGCCACCCAACGGGCCGCGCGGCGACCCGTTCACTGAACCTGGATTGGACGACATCCCATGATCGCGATTCACCTGCACCGCTCCTGGCAGCTGCCCCGAGCCTCCTCGGCCTTCACGCGGCGCTCGCCCCTGCCGGTCCTGGCGTTCCTCCTCTCGGCGATCGGACTGTCTGCCGGGTTGCCACGCACGGCCGTTGCGCAGCCTCTGCCCACCGCCGCGGATCTCATTGCCAGGCACGTCGCCGCCATTGGTGGCGCCGAGGCCTTCAAGGCACTGACCTCCATCCGACAGATCGGTGTCATGGAGATGCCGTCGATGGGTCTGACCGCACAGGCTGAGAACCTCGCGGCGGCTCCCAACAAGGTGGCCATGAAGGCCACCATTCCCGGCATCGGGGAGATCGCCTCCGGCACGGATGGCGAGCTCGCATGGCAGCTGAATCCCCTGCAGGGCCCGCGCATGCTGGTTTCGCAGGAGCTCGCCGAAGCCCGCGAGGCGGCGGATTTCTACGCGAACCTGCTGATGACCGGCGATCGGTACGCGAAGATCGAGACGGTGGAGCTGACGGATTTCAACGGCGAGAAGGCGTACAAGGTGAAGGCCACGCGAAAGCTGACCGGTAAGGAGAGCCTCCAATACTTCTCGGTTAGCAGCGGACTCCTCATCGGGTCCCAACTCACGCAGGAATCGGCGATGGGGTCGACCTTCCTGACGACGGTACTTTCGGACTACAAGGACTTTGGCGGACGCAAGTTTCCTACCCGGTCGGAAAGCACCGTCGGAGCCAACCGCATCGTGATGACCATCCGGGACGTCACGGTTAACGATGTACCGGCCGCAGCCTTTGCCGTCCCTGAAGCCATCCAGGCGCTTGTCCGGAAATAGGCGGCCCAGCGACCGGATGATCCACCACGGGGTTTGTTGACTTCCTGAGTCACGATCCGAGATTGTGCGGAGGCGCCGCATACCCGCTCGGCGCTCAGTGACTTCGCACACACTCATCGGCTCAGGCACATGCGATCGTTCCCCTCACGGCGCGGCTACACCCTCGTGGAGTTGCTGCTCGTGATGACGATCATTGGCATAGGGACGGCAGTGGCAACGATGGCGTGGTGGCCGCAGGGCCCGTCGATCAGGCAGCCCGCTGCGCGCAGAATGCTGCATACGCCCGAGGACGTCGTGCGCCTGGGACGTCAACTGGCCACAGCCAGAGGCGAGCGCCTGCTCGTGCGCCTGCAGGACTCGGGTGCCTGGCAGGTGCGTCCCGGACGTATTGCGGTGGACGCGGATTCCACCCTCGTGCTTGCACATGGTCAGCTTACCCGGAACACCCAAACGGAGCGCACAGGGCCCACTCCGTTTGCCTTCCTGCTGGAGATCGATCCGCTGGGCAACTGTTTTCCAGTGGATGACACGGTGCACGACCGACCTTTCGATCCGACCTTGTGCCGCTGGTTGAACACCCCAGAGCGTGTTCCCGAAGACGTGAGCGTCATGGCCTTGCCGGGCGCGCTGAGCAAGGCCCGGAGGATGCGTCAGACACCATACGCGCCGAAGCAGCGCCGTCGCGTTCCTGTGACTCTCGGGTGACGCACACATGACGCTGCTCGAGGCATTACTCGCAACAGTCATTCTGGCCGTGGCTGCGGTGGCCTGCCTCGAAGGCACCCGTGGTGCTGCCGAGCTCCAGGTGCGCGCTGCAGCCGTGAACTCTGCCCTCTCTCGGGCTGAGGCCGCGCTCGAGCAACCGTTCGAGCAATCGCCAGAGACGTCTGGTGAACCTGAAGCCTCCCGATACCGCGCCCGATATCCCGCGATTCCCGATGGCGCGGTGGAGCAGGTGAGCGTCGAAGTGCGCGACCCTCAGGGGCGTACCATCCGCCTGACCCGCCTCGTGGATTCGCGGGCAGCGCCGGACGGTGCCCACAGGGCAAGTATGACCGCGCCCCCGGCGCCGCGAGCAGACCGATGAGGCCTCGCACCGGCTTCACGCTGCTGGAACTGGCGATTGCACTTTCACTCACGGCGATTGCAGCGAGTGTGGCCGCCGGGGCGCTTTGGTCTGCACGCCGCACCAGCGAGGCACAGGTCAGGTTCGGGGCATACGAGGGCGCCGAGATGCGCTGGCGTGCCCTGCTGACGGACATGCTTCGCCATGCCCCAGCAGCGGAGCGGGTGGACGAACCGCTGCTTGCCCTGCGGGAGACCGCGCATGGTCCGGTGCTCCGCTTTCTATCCCAGGGCGTGCAGGAGCCCTTCGGCACGGGAATCATCTGGGTGGTGGTGGTCCGCGAAGACAGCGCCGGTGTGCTGTTGGAGGCGCAGCCCTTGCGCTCGCCGGCAGCTTCATTGCCGGATCTGGCACCCCAGCCAGTCCTGCTCTCCCGTCTCCCCGCCGCTGAGGCACTGCGCATCGAGGTACTCGAATCCGGCGGCGGCGATGCGAGCGGGCCCACCGCTGATCGTCGCAGTGACCAAGCCGACCAACGTTGGCGTCCCGACTGGTCGTTGGCGCAGATGCGGCCGTCCGCCGTGACGATCCGATGGAGGGATCGACGCACCGATCACACAGCCTCGCCGTTCACGCTGCGCCTGACAGCGTTCTCCGATGAACTCGCGGCCGCGCACGGCGCGTCGAGCGAGAGCGCGGACGCCGGTATCGCCGTCTCGACAGACGCGAAGGCTGGATCACGGAGAGACCCGTGGAGAGTCTTCCCATCTGCGCCGGGTGGGGGCTGATGCGCCCACTCAGGTGGATTCCACGATGACCGTCACACGCAGACGCCGCGGGACCGCGCTGTTGGCCACGCTGTTTGCGGTTGCCATTCTCGCGTCTGTGGCAGCACTAACGAGCCGTGGCGCGCGGAGTATGGCGACCCTGACAGCGAATCGTCGTGCGCAGATGGTTGCCCATCTAATGGCGGAAAGCGGAGTCATCGCAGCGCGCGCCCAGGTCGAGTCGCTGCTGCGCCACGACGTCGCCTCCGAGGCGGAATCGCCCAGCGATCGCAGGGTCAATCACGGCGTCTTCGATGCGTTTCTCGACGGCCTGTCTACCTCGCACGCACCGGTGCTTGAAGACACCCTCGACGATGGCATCTTCATCGCGACCATCGTCAACGCGAGCGCACGGCTCGACGTCAATGCCGCGGGCCGTGAGGGACTGGAGACCCTGTTCCGCAGTGCCATGGATGCCGGCACCGCGCAGCGTCTGGCCGCGGGCCTCGATGCACGCGTCCGGGGAGGCGATGCAGGCTCCCTGTTGCTCGAGAATGCACCGTCTTCGCGCGATGCCCCCCGGCGTGTCCGTGACTCGCTGCGTGCGGTGTTCACCGGAACGCCGATACCCATCTCCCTGTTGAATCCCTTCGAGTCTCTCGACGAGGTGGAGCAGTTCCTTGGCGACGATGCGCGGGCCCTCGCGCCAGTGGCGGAGCATCTCACCGTTGACGGTGACGCGACGATCGACCGTCGACATGCGCCACCCGCGGTTTTGGCGGCAGCTTCCGGATCACTCGACGACCGGCCCAGTCGACTGGTGATCATCGCTCGGGGATGGCAACGGGGGGCTCAGATTACCCGCGAGATTCAGGCCGTGTTCGCCATACAGGGTTCCGAGCTGCGGTTGGTCCGCTGGCGGGAGACGAATCGATGACACGCCGTACAGCGCTCATCCTCGAAGTGGATCACATGCTGGTCGTCCCTGCACAGGCTGGTCGGACGACACACACGGTGGCGTGGTCCCCGGGGAACCCCGGCGAGAGCCTCGAGGCCCTGCGTCACGCGCTGCGGCAATCGGGAGGGCCCCCGCGGGACCTGCTGCTGATCGTGGGGTTGGGGTTCCTCGAACCGGTACGGCATGGCCTGCCTCCCGTGTCTGTATCCGTGCGCCAGCAAATGCTGCGAGCCGATCGTGATCGCTTCTTCGTGTGCGGCGCGGAGGTCGCCACCGCGGTCGACGGGGAATGGGCCGTCGCCGTCGATGCTGCCCTGCTCCACCTCTGGTGGGACACGCTCACCCAGGTCGCACCCGTTCGCGCCGTGCTCGCGCTGCCGGAGGCAGTGCGGCTCGCCGGAATGGTGGGAGCCTGGCAGGTAGGGGCAGGCCCCGGTGAACATGGCCTGATCATTGTTGCCGAACGCGGGTTGACGGAGGTCCGCCGGAGTCGCGCCATTCCCGCCGACGTCGCTACTCCGCTCGATATCGGGGCATGTGCCCGCGGCCTGCTTGGTCTCTCGGCCATCCCGATGGCTGACCAACTGCTCGACGCCCGACTCGAGCAGAGCCTCGCTAGTCGTGAGCGTCGCCGGATCGGTCGTTCCGGACTGCTCGCCGCCTCGGCGTTGCTCGCCTTGGCCTGGGCCGCCACCGATCGGCAGGCGCGAACGCTCGCCAAATTGGAAACTGAACGCGCTCGATTGGAGGTCCTCGCGGCACCGACTCTCGCGGCACAGCAACGACTACTCAAGGCAAGCGAGGAACACCGCCTGCTCGACCTCGCGGCGCAGGGTGCGCATTCGGCCGCGGCGCCGCTGGCTGTCCTGGCGCGCCTTGGATCGCTCGTCCCTTCAGATGCGTTTGTTCAGCGCCTTGAATGGAATGGTCTGCGCTGGCGGATCGACGGGAGTGCGGGAAATGCGTCACGGCTCATTCCCCTCCTCGACGCAGACTCCGTTTTCGCCGAGGTGCAGTCGTTGGCACCGAGCACGCGCTTTCTCGATGCGGGACAGGCTCGGAGCAGTTTCAGTATCGGCTTTCGCGTTGGAGAAGGCGTACCGTGAGACGCGCGCTCAGCAGCCGTGAACGGCTGGTCATCGCCACTGCGGTGGTCGTGCTCTTGACGGCGATCGTCATGAGCCAGGGCATCGTGCCCGTTGTCCGCCACTGGAATGCTCGCGCACAGCGCATCGACCGTGAACGGGAACGCATTGCGGTACTCCACAAGCTGCTTAACGAGGCGCCGGCACTCGACTCCGCCGCAGCTCACACAGAACAGACACTCGCCGACAGTCCCCGCCGGGTGCTGCACGGCACAACCCCGGCATTGGCGACGAATGGGTTGCAGGCGCTGCTGCAGGATGCCGGTGAAGGCGCCGGTATGGTCGTGACACGAGTGGAGGTTTCCTCCACGCTCGACAGCACCAGTACCGCAGCAGGAACGCTGGCCGCATACGGCGACATTCGGGGGCTCGCCACCTTGTTGCGTACCCTGACCGTGGGACCCCGGGTGGTGATGCCGACGACGCTGACCGTGCAACAGAACAGCGCCCTCCGCGGCGCACCGGATGTCGTGCAGGTGGTCATCGCGGTGAAAGCCCCTGTGGTGATCGACTGATGCGGCGCCTCCTCCCCACTGTACTCGATGCCACAGCGATTGTGTGCATGTTCGCCGCGCTCGCGATGGTCGTGATTCCCCTGCGCGGCCCGTCAGGTACTGACGGGCCACCGCTGGGGAGCGCCATTGCGACCGGCCCTAGGGTGCCCAATCCGCTGTCAACCGACGCCTCAGTCGCTCCCGTAGGCATGGGCAGCCTCGATCCGCTCGCGGAGCAGCTCATCAACACCAATCTGTTCAGCGCCTCCCGCCGCGCACCACGCAGCGCGTTCCTGCCGCCTGGTGTGGCCAATGGCGCTACGGAGTTCGCTGCGACCTCCGCCGACATCGCCAGGGAGTCCGAACCGGGCCACACGAATACACCCGATATCGTCCTCGAAGGCATCGTGCGCCAGGACGGCCGTGCCTGGGCGCTGATCAGCCTGCGTCCTCCGTTGTCCGACGGAGGCGATGCAACGGCGTCGCCATTGCCTCGACTGCTGACGGTCGGTGGGCAGATCGGCAATTTTCGCGTGCGTACCATAGGCAGTGATCAGGTCGTACTGACGTCGGTGCGCGGGACACGCACCCTGCGATTGCATAGGCCACCCTCTTCCGACTCCAGCGTCGAGATCCAGTGATACGTCTCCCCTGCCCTCATCCCGCATTCCGAGCCGCAGCCAGCAATCAGGCGCGGCACGCACCGGTGGCGCGGGAGCGGCGGTTCGCTGCCGGCGCGATCATCACAATCGCCTTCGCTGTTGGCACGATGACTGGGCTGGCTCAGCCCCTGGCTGCTCAACGCGTTACGGCCACAGACTCTGCCAGCGGCATACGTCGCGGCAGCGGGAATTCCCTCGATTTCGCCAATGCCCGCCTGGCCGATGTGATCCGCACGCTGGCGACGCTACTCGGCCGCACCGTGATTCTGAGTGACATCCCCGATGTGCGCGTGACGCTTGCCACGCCTTCCAGCGTGAGCCCCGCAGAACTGGAGCGGGTGCTTGAGTCGGTGATGGAAGCACACGGGTTGATGCTGGTACCAAATGGCGCCGTGGCCCAGGTCGTCCCGAACGAGAAGGCGCCCATGACCGGGACCCTGCGCACGGGATTCGCCTTCCCCGATCCCCCTCCGCTGGGGCTCGTGACGCAGTTGGTCCCGCTGCAATCCATTCGCGCAGATGAGGGTGCCGATGCGCTCCGCGCCGTACTGGCCAAGGGGGCACGCGTGGAGATTGTGGCCCGCTCCAATGCGCTGCTCCTGGTCGATCGGGGCGCCAACATGCTGCGGTACCTCGATCTGCTACGCACGCTCGATGCCACACCCAGCGGGGAAGCGGGGCTGCGCACCTATGTGGTGCATCTCAAGTACGCCGCATCCGACGAGATGGCATCGGCCATCGGGTCGCTCTTCGGTGTTCAGGTCGCCAACGCGGCGGGGGCATCGCTTGCCGACCAGTCGCTGAGCCGCGCACTCGACGCCTTCCGATCCCGCGAGCAGGATACCTTCCGGGCGCGGACGCAGGCGGGCAATGTGGGGGGCGCGGTAACGTCTTCGGCCGCGACTGGGGCGATCACCGCGCGCGATTCTGCCGCTGGTCTGCTGGTGGGCAGAACTACCGTGGTTGCCAACATCCCCACCAACTCCCTCGTCATCCGCACTGCGCCTCCCAACTTTCCCATGCTGCGGGAAACGATTGATGCGCTTGACACACGTCCGCCACAGGTGCTGTTCGAGGTAACCATCGCCGAGATCGCACTGGGGCGCGGCTTCGAGTTCGGCATCGATTGGGCAGCAGTGAATCGCGGCGGGGATGTGCAGGCGCAATTCGGCAACCCGGAGATTCCCGACACGGGATCAACGTCTGCGCTGCTTCGAGTCGTCCATCTCGATGGGACGGGTGTGCGGGCCTTGCTGCGCACGATCGCCTCGAAGAGCGATGTCCAGGTGCTTTCCACCCCGGAAATCATGGCCGCCAATAACCGGCAGGCGTCCATTCTCGTGGGCAGCAAGGTGCCCTTCATCTCGTCGACGCGATTGGGCAACGACATTTCCATTGATCGGGCGGTGCAGTACCAGGACGTCGGCACCAAACTGTCCATCATCCCCACCATCAATGAGGACGGCTACATCAGCGTGCAGTTGCTGCAGGAAGTGAGCTCGCTCACGGCACAGACGGTCGCCGCAGCGTTGAGTGCGCCGGTGATCTCCACCCGCGAAGCCAGCACGCGTGCCGTGTTGCGCGATGGACAGACGGCAGTCATCGCCGGCCTGATCGGCGAGTCTCGGCAGACCCTCGAGCAGGGCCTGCCGCTCCTCAAGGACATCCCATTCCTCGGGGCGCTGTTCAAGCGTCAAACCACTACCCGTCAGCGAACGGAGTTGGCGATCTTCGTCACGCCCTATGTCGTGCGTTCGGACGCGGACGCGGACAGCGTCCGTGATCGCATTCGAGAACGCATGGAACGTCGGTCGCCCGGAGCGCTCGACGATACTCCGCTCACCCGGCGCCCACCACCGCGTCAATGACAGAGCCGTCGGGCGTCGAGGCTCGAGATCTGCGAGTGGCGGCCAGCGGTCCACTGGCGCAGCGTTTCCCGCTGCGCTGGTTGGACGAACATGCCGTGCTGCCGCTCGATCTCCGGAACGGTCGCGCGCGTGTTGCGATCGCAGCGCCCTTGGCGACCTCGATTCGGGATATTCTGGAGCGCCGACTCGAGGCGGATCTCGAGCTGCTACTGCGGGATGCCACCGAGATTCGCGCCGCATTGCTGGCAGTGCCACGTACCGCACCGGCGGCCGACCCGGCACTCCAGGAGCCCGACGCCGTGGAAGAGCTCCGTGCCATGGCCAGCCGTGAGCCGGTCGTGCAGGTCGTGAACGCCCTGTTTGCCGAAGCGGCACGAGCTGGCGCCAGCGACCTGCATCTTGAAAGCACGGCGGACGGTCTCCGCGCGCGCATGCGACTCGATGGCGCACTGCACGACCTGCAACACCTCGGCCCCGAGTTCCGGGCGGCCGTGATCTCCCGTCTCAAGGTGCTCGCGGAGTTGGACATTGCGGAACGCCGGCTGCCTCAGGACGGTCGCCTCCAGATGCGTGTCGGCGATCGAGTCTTCGACGTGCGTGTGTCCACGTTGCCCGCATTGCATGGTGAGAGCGTCGTACTCCGTCTCCTCGATGGTGGGGGCGAGGACAGCACCCTCCGGACTCCGGAGAGCCTGGGCCTGCACGAGGATGTCCTCTCACCCTGGCGTACCCTGGTCGCGCGTCAGTCTGGTCTCCTCCTCGTTTCCGGCCCAACGGGCTCCGGGAAGACCACAACGTTGCACGCCTCGTTGGGGGAACGCAGCACACCCGACGTGAAGGTCTTGTCCGTCGAGGATCCGGTGGAGTATCGGCTCGAAGGGGTTGTACAGCTGCCGACGAACACCCGGAGCGGATTCGGCTTCGCGCAGGCATTGCGCGCCAAGCGCCGGCCCCCTCCCGACGTGATGCTCGTGGGTGAATTGCGCGACGCCGAGACCGCCGAGATCGCGGTTCGAGCCGCACTCACCGGACATCTGGTACTGAGCACGATCCATACGACGGATGCCGTGGGTGCCGTAGCGCGCCTTCTGGACATGGGTGTCCCGGCCTATCTGCTGGCTGGGACGCTACAGGGTGTGCTTGCCCAGCGGCTGGTGCGGCGGGTCTGCGCAGCCTGCGGAGTGTGGCGCGGGCTGCGCGATGAAGAGCAGCGTATCTTCGCCTCGGCTTCGCTGACGCGGGTTCGCGAAGGAGCCGGTTGTGCCGCGTGCGCTCAAACCGGTTTCCGCGGCCGATTGGCCATTGCCGAGTTGCTGGTGGTCTCCGATGCGATGCGGGACGCTATCGCACAGGGAGCGGGATTACGAGTGCTGCGAGAGCTCGTGCGCAGCGCAGGGACCCGTACGCTCTTCGCAGACGGCTGCCGGGCCATTCGCGAAGGCCAAACCACACCCTCGGAAGTTCTGCGCGTCACAAGCCCTGAGGCGGTCCCCACCGAACTTCGAGTGAGCCCGACGTGAGCGACGGACTTCGCTGGCAATACCGGGCCGCCAATACGTCGGGGCACGAGGTGACCGGCGAACTCACCGCGTCGACGGAGGAGGATGCGCTGGGTCAGCTCCGCAGGGCCTCCCTGTGGGTGATTCGTCTCGAGCCACAGCGCGCCGCATCCACTCTACCGCAGGAGCGGCAGAGTGCTCAGGCTCACGGCCTCGCGGAATCTGGCCGTTCCACGGGTGCATCCGCGGCAGATGGACACGACAGCCGCACGAGCATCCGTTCGTTGGGGTGGCCGCCTACCTGGTGGACCCGTCTCAGCGGGCAACAGACCGAGTCGCTCACCGTGCTGGTTCGTGGAATCGCCACACTGCTTGCGGCCGGAGTCCCCATCGACAAGGCGTTGAGGCACGCTGCCACGACGGCCCAGGAGCCCTGGCGTGTTCCGTTCACTCGGGTGCACCGTGCCGTACGCGAAGGGCACTCCCTTTCGGCGGCTTGCAGTGCGGAAGCGGCATTCCCCGTGTTGTTCGGGCCGAGCCTCGCCGCCGCCGAGGCCACCGGGACACTGGCTGCGGCGTTCGAATCATTGGCAGATCACCTCGAGCGAGGTGCGGACTTGCAGCGGCGTATCCGAGCAGCGCTGACCTACCCAGCGCTCCTGGCAATCTCCTCCGCACTTGCCACACTCGTCATCGTGTTCGTAGTGGTGCCACGCTTCTCGGTGCTGCTGACTGATAGCGGCGCGGATCTGCCATTCAGCACCAGAATGCTGGCCAGCGTCAGCGAGGGCCTGCGCCGCTCGTGGTGGCTCTGGTTCGCGGGAATCGGCAGCTCGTTCCTATTGTTCCGGCAATCCCTCCACAGGCCGGAGAATCGCCGGCAGTGGCACGCCCGGCGCCTGAAGTTCCCGGTGTGGGGTCGAGCGGAGTGGCATCTCGACAGTGCCCGGTATCTACGAACCCTCTCGCTCGCGCTTACCGCAGGCGTGAGCGTGCTTCGCGCGATGGCCCTCGCACGCGGTGCCGTGGTCAACACGGCCTTGGCCGAGCGGCTGGGGCAGGCGGAAGTACGGGTCCGAGGCGGTCAGCGACTCGGGGAGGCCATGGGAGAATTGCTGCCCCCACTCCCGCGCCAGTTGCTGGAGGCAGGCGAAGCGGCTGGGGCGCTGGGCCCCTTGGCCGAACGCGCCGCAAGGGTCGCAGAGACGGCCGCGCAGCACACCATCGCGCGTGTGGTCGCACTCATCGAACCGCTCCTGATCCTCGGCCTCGGAGGACTCGTCGGCTTCGTTGCCCTGGCATTGCTGCAGGCCATCTACGGCTTGAACGCCGGCGGATTCTGATCGGGCCGCACGACCGGAGACGTGCGGGACGTCGTCATATCGACGGCACCATCGTGTTGGACCTCACAGAGTATTCCAGCGGTTCGGTTAATAGTGTGTATACTTGATCGTCAAATGGGGGAGCAACGGCCGTTCCCCCCAACGCCACCAGCGTCCTTACCAGCTACGTCATGGTACCGAGCGACTCCGCGGCACTTTCGGAAACCTCCCCGGGCGATTCCCCACTCGGCGACGAAGAGGAAGCGGTCGCCCAGGCTGCGTCCGCTCTGGCCAGTCGTCGGCGGTTCTTTGCCCTCGGCGCATCGGCAGCGGCCGGACTGGCGCTAGGTCGTCAAGCAGAGGCCCAACGCCCCGTCGGCCGGCCGGCACCCCTTCCCGCTGGTACCGTATCGGGCGCAGATCCTTCCACCCAATGGAAGGACCCACTCCTGCGCCTCGTGCGCCGAGTGACCATGGGACTGGCTCCCGCCGACGTGGCACTGGCCAGGACGCTGGGTTACTCCGGCTATCTCGACTATCAGCTCCGTCCGGCCAGCATGGACGACACGGTGCTGGAGAATCTGATCGCCTCGCGGTTGCCCATGACACAGATGACAGCCGACGCGCTGCGTACCGCTGACGAAAATGAAATGGGTGCCCAGTTGGCTGATGCCGCCTGGTACCGCGCGGCCTTCGCCAAGGCGCAGCTGCGTGAACGCATGGTCGACTTCTGGACCGATCATTTCACCATCAGTATCAACAAGGTCGGCTTCCTCAAGCTTGTCGATGATCGTGAGGTGATCCGACCGCATGCCCTCGGCAAGTTTCCCGATCTCCTGCGTGCATCGGCGCACAGTGGAGCGATGCTTCGGTATCTCGACCAGAATACCAGCCGGACGCCAACACCCAATCAGAATTATGCGCGGGAGATCATGGAGCTCCACACGCTGGGTGTGGATGGTGGGTATAGCCAAACCGATGTCGCGGAGCTGTCGCGCATTCTGACCGGCTGGAGCATGGTGAACACCGGAGCGTACCGTTTCATCCGCTCCTACCACGATCGGAACGCCAAGACATTCCTGGGACGCAGTTTTCCGGCCATGCCCAACACGGCCAGCGATGCGCAACTGCAAGGCGAAGGCGATGCCGCCATCGACATGCTCCTGGAACACCCAAGCACCGCTCGGTACATCGCGTGGAAGATGGCACGATGGCTGTTGGCGTATGAGCCCCCGGCAGCCGTCGTTGACGCCACGGCCGCCACGTTCACGCGCACCGGCGGCGATATCCCGTCGATGATCCGAACCATTCTCTCCAGCCGGAACCTCATGGCCGCTCCAGCGAAGTACAAGCGGCCGTTCCATTTTGCCGTGTCGGCGTTGCGCGCCCTGGGTACCGACACGGACACGATACAGAACATCCGTTCGGTGCGGACCCGCGCCGATCAGATGGGCATGCCCTTGTTTCAATGGGAGCAGCCCAATGGATATCCGGATCGCGTCGACTGGTGGAGCGGCCTCGTGATCACACGCTGGTCGTACGCGCAGGCGCTCTCGGTACTCAACAGTGGAACGACAGCGCGGGTCAACTCCATGCTGTTCCGTGCGCCAGACACCGTCGATGGCGTGGTCGCCCAGATCGGTTCACGGCTCTTCGCCGGAGAGATTCCGGTCAGTTTGCGCACCGCACTGCTGACCTACCTCAAGGGTGGTACCTACAACGACACCCGAGTCCGGGAGACCCTCTCGCTGGCCCTCTCCGCTCAGGAGTTCCAGTGGTACTAGCGCTCCCTGGCCTTTCGCCTGTCGTCCTCGCTGCGCCAACCACGCTGGCTCATCCACGTCACTTTCCGTCTGCGCTGTCACCCAATGACTGATCATCAGCACGGCCCGGGATGCCAGGAGTACCACGCCCTTGCGCGTCGGGATTTTCTCACGCTGGCAGGAGGCGTGGGCATCACGGCGCTGCTGCCAGCCTGGTTGCCCAAGGTGGTCCTCGCACAGTCCGCGAATTCGTCGCGCGATGTGATCGTCTCTGTCTTTCTGAGCGGCGGCACCGACGGCATGTCGCTGGTCGTACCGTTCGGTGATCCGGACTACTACACTGGCCGACCCACGCTGGCGATTCCACGACCTGATGCGGCGGGCGCTGTAGCCAAGGCCGTCGCGCTGGATGATTTCTTCGGCTTCTCGCCAGGCATGGCACCACTCATGCCCGCCTATCAGGCGGGAGATCTGTTAGTGGTCCATGCCACGGGATCAGTGGACAATTCCCGGTCGCACTTCGATGCGCAGCGGTACATCGAGGTGGGCAAGCCCAGGGACACGCGAGTGACCGGCGGATGGCTCGGACGCCATTTGGCCACGGTGGCTCCGCTGCGCAGTGATGCCCCACTGCGTGCACTTGGCCTGACATCCGGCCTTCCGCAGACGCTTGTCGGCGGACCGCGAACGTTGCCGATCCCCAATCCTGCGAACTTCACGATCGGTGGCAGCGGTTCCACGGCGACGGCCCGCACCCAGTGGCTGGCACAGAACTATGCGCCAGCCGTGGATCTCGTGGCCGACAATGCGCTGGACTCGACGAATACGATTGCGCTCCTGCAGCAAATCAATGTCAACGGGTATGTACCGTCCAATGGGGCCACCTACCCCAACTCGAGTTTCGGACGAGCGCTGCGTTCCGCCGCCGCTCTCATCAAGGCGGATGTCGGGGTGGAGGCGGTGCATGCATTCAATGGCGGCTGGGACACCCACGCCACCCAGGGGCCGCTTGCCACACTCGATGGCGGCTTCATGCACAACAAGATGCTCGACCTGTCGATGACCCTGGGGGCGTTCCATGCCGACGTGCTGCAGGGAGCGACCGCGACGAATGTCACCGTGGTGATCATTTCGGAATTCGGTCGCAATGCCAGGGAGAACGGCACGCGCGGCACCGATCATGGTCGCGGCAACGTTGCGTTCGCGATGGGACGCAAGATCGCCGGCGGACGCGTGCTCACGAACGGATGGCCGGGACTCGCTCGCGAGAATCTGGAGTCCGGACAGGACCTTCGGGTCACGCTTGATCATCGCGACATTCTGGCCGAGATCGTACAGAACCGTCTGGGAAACCCGAACCTCTCGGTGGTCTTCCCCGACTTCACGCCGCGGTTCAGGGGCGTGACGAAGGTCTGAGCAGGGCGTGTGCTGGGCCTGAGTGGGGGAGTGTCGGTCCAGCGGAGAGCGAGGGTGTGTCAGGCACGGCGGTAGCCCGGGCGTGAGACGTTGCGGGGACGGGGATGAGGGGACTAGCCTCCGTCAATGCGCGCCTTTTCACTGCCATCGTGGCTTTCCCGACCACCACATGTCGGGGGGTTGCTCTTCGGTATCCTGCTGCTGACGGTGAGTGGACTCACCGCATGCGGTGACGGCCTCTCGCCATCTCCGGTACCCACACCGACCGGCATCGTGTCGCTCACCGCGAGCCCGGCCTCCGTGGCGCTGCAGGCCGGGCAGCAGCTCACACTCGTTGTCGAGGCGCGCGACAGCCTGGGTCAGGTGATTCGGAACCCCGGCCTCACCTGGCGCGCAGTCAATCCGACCATCGCTTCGATCGACGCCAGTCTGGTACTGCGCGCCATCGCACCAGGCAACACGCAGGTCCTCGTCACCGCCAAGGACGACAACACGATTGCGGTGATGATTCCCGTCATCGTCACGGCGTCCGTTCCCGATCTGCAGCACTGGCAGCCGACGCGCGCCGGTGTCACGGATATCACCTTCCTCGGCGTCTGGGACGATGGGCAGGGAACGACATACGCCGCAGGGCAGCACGGCGGCCTCCTTCGTTCCCGCAACGACGGCCCCTGGGAACTTGTCCCGCTGGGTACCACGGAAACCCTCGTGGGCATCTGGGGGGCCTCGCCAACCGATATCTGGTTGGTGGGCACTGGAGGCCTCATCATGCGCGGCGACGGAATGTCTTTCCGGCGTCTTGCATCGAATTCCACGGGTACGCTGCTCGAAGTGTGGGGCCTCTCGGCCGATGATGTCTACATCGTCGGTGATCGCGGCACGATCCTCCACTGGGATGGATCACAGTTGCAGGCGCAGGTAAGTGATGTGACCGACGAGCTCTGGGGGATCTGGGGCGCGAGCAGGGAGGCACTGTATGCGGTCGGCAACAACGGAGCGCTCCTGCGCTATGACGGGACCGCATGGCGTCGCATGCGCTCACCCGATGGCATGCCGTACTTCGATGTGTGGGGGACCAGCGCCACCAATGTTTTTGCTGTCGGTGTGAACGGAACCATCGTGCGTTACGACGGGACGGAATGGTCTCGCATGACCACTCCCGGCAATGCCAATCTGTTCGCCATCACGGGGCGGGCATTCAACGA
Organism: uncultured Gemmatimonas sp.; assembly: GCA_964586985.1. GTDB lineage: Bacteria > Gemmatimonadota > Gemmatimonadetes > Gemmatimonadales > Gemmatimonadaceae > Gemmatimonas. The sequence goes on from CAZPJX010000021.1 coordinate 15,675, forward strand.
TGTGTATGCGGTTGGCAACAACGGCGCGACATACTACTTCGACGGCACCCTCTGGCGCGCACTGCGCATTGGCAACGGCCAGAACCTGCGGGCCATCACCCGTCGCGGCAACGGCGACCTGCGTATCGCTGGCTGGTACGGCACCATCGTGCGGCTCCGCGGTCCTGGCCTCGTGGCCACGGCGACCACCGAACTCACAGACCCTCCGCTCCTGTCCGCATGGGGAGCGTCGGGGGGCGGTACCTTCGCCGTCGGGCTCGGCGGCACCGTCTTCCGGCGTCAGGGACAGGCGTGGACACTGGAAGCGGTTCCCGAGGCGCACGACCTCTTTGGTATCAGCGGCAATGGCGCTTCGGACGTCGTCGCGGTCGGCGACACGGGATCTATCCTGCGCTATGATGGCACCACCTGGCGACGTGATGCAGCGCCTACCATGCTCGTTCTACGCGCCATCTGGAGCGGTGCCGGGCAGCACGTCATCGTTGGAGAGCGTGGCACGATCCTGCGTTCGAACGGCCAGGCCTGGAGTCCCCAGGCCAGCGGTACCCAGCGATTCCTGCGCGCCGTGTGGGGCAGCGATCCCTCCGATGTATTCGCCGTCGGGGATTCGGGAACCGTCCTGCACTACGATGGGGGACGATGGACCGCCATGGCTGTCCCCACCAGTAGTCGCCTTCGCGCGGTCTGGGGCACCGGCGCGAATGACGTCTTTGCCGTAGGCGATTCCGGAACGGCACTCCGCTACGACGGCGTGGCGTGGCAGGCACTGCCACGCGTCACGGCTCGCGATTTGCGCGGTCTCTGGGGGCGTAGTCCCACCAACGTGTACGCTGCGGGCGACAGCGGTACCATCCTGCGCTACGACGGCACGACCTGGCGTCCCCTCACCACCCCCATGCGCCACATCCTCTATGGCCTCTTCGGCATCCCCGGAGAGTCCGCCATCGCAGCAGTCGGCGAGGGCGGACGGATCTGGGAAGGAAAACCCTAGCGCCCGCGCGCCCGCTCGATGTGGGCCACATGATGATCCCCATGCCACGCATACAACGCGAGCAGCTGGTCGATCGTCATACGGCCATTCTGCGGGTGATACAACGCCCGGCTGAACTGTTCCTCCTGCATCCCCTGCACCGTCGCCACCCAGCGCTGGTGCACGGCCGAAAGCATCGTTAGCGACACCAGCGGTGACACCGTGCGGACATCGTTCAGGTCAACCCAGGCGTCCTGATCGTACGGCTTGATCATGGGTTCATGTTCGGTGAGCGCGAGCTTGAGCCGCACATATGCATTGAGATGACTGTCCGCCACATGATGGACGAGCTGTCGAATGGTCCATCCCTCCGGGCGGTAGGGAGCGTCAAACTGAGCTTCCGACAAGCCATCCAATGCGACCGCAAGCATTTCAGGCAGTGCCGCGATACGCGCGAGGTGGGCGGCCCGCTCTTCAGCGGTGAAGCGGACCCGTCGCTCGAAGCGCCCGATGGGGAATCGTGCTGCATCAGCGATGTCACGCGGTGCAGTATCAGGCTTCCCCGTGGTGTCCTGCGCGGCGTGACCCGGCGCGATATTCTCGGTGGTATCTGGTGGGGTGGTCATCACTCGACTTGGAATCACAGCTTAAGCATCTGGTTCAGCACATCTTCAGCACCGCTCCAACACCTCCAGACGATAGCCGGTGTCCCGCCTATCGCCTAGCCAGTGGATGACATAGGATAGGTTCCAGGGTGACGCACCAGGCTCCCATCGCCAGCGGCCGCCGCCCAAGCCACGCTCGACCGATCGCGAACCCACCGCGATAGCGCTCTCGCAGGACGCAACTACCGATCATGCCGGCACCAGAGCCCATGCCTCCGAATCTGCCATCCCGACCGAAGGTGCTCGTCGAAGCCTGCTGTGACTCAGTCCCCACTGCGGTGGCCGCTGTGGATTATGGTGCGAGCCGTATCGAGCTCTGCGGCCCGGGAGATGGCGGAACCACGCCATCCGCAGGCTTGATGACGCGTTGTCGCGAGGTGGTGCAGGCACCCATTCATGCGATGATTCGGCCGCACACCCACGGTTTCGTGTACGATCGCGAGGATCTGCTCGTGATGCGGCGCGATATCGAAGCCGCGAGGGCCTGCGGCATGGACGGTGTCGTACTCGGTCCGCTGGGCACCGATAACTGCATCCACGGAGGGCAGCTTCGCAGCCTTGTCGAGGCCGCCATGCCCATGCGTGTCGCATTTCACCGCGCCTTTGATCGCACGCCCGATCCCATGGCGGCGGTGTCCGCGTTGATCGACGCAGGCGTGCAGATCGTCCTGACCTCAGGCCAGGCCCCAACCGCACGGGACGGTGCCGCGATGTTGCGGACGCTGAGGGCCTATGCTGGCGACGCGCTGATCATCCTCGCCGGAGGTGCTGTGCGTGGTGACCATGTCGCAGACCTCATCGAACGGACCGGGCTCTCCGAGGTTCATGCCCGCGGCACCGACCCAACCATCGTTCGCAATGTCGTGCGCGCGCTGGAGGCGAGCCACCGCGGTATGCCTGAGCACCAGTAACCTGATCGATCCCCAACGAAGCCAGAATGATCAGGCGCGAGGCACGCGCCAACACCAGTCTCCGACAACCAGCCTTCCGCACTGGCCGAAATCACCGGCTTACCACACCGAGAGATCCGCCGCGATGGATACCGGTCCACGAAATCCACCACGCCGCACGCCGGCCAGAAGCTCGGCATCGGTGCCACCCATGCGCACGATGTGCGTGAGCACAATGCGTTTCGCGCCAGCCGCGAGCGCCAGTGCGCCCACTTCCCGATCACTGGTGTGCACGGACCGCATGTAGGCCGGCCATTCTTCGCCGCCCGGCCGATCCTCCGGTTGGAGACGCACTTCGGGATACGTCTCGTGCACGAGGAGGTCGGCGCCCCTGGCAGCAGCCTGCAGCGCTTCACTCGGGCCAGTATCACCGGACAGAACCACCCGCCGCGCGGGAGTGGTAATGACATACGCAAATGCGTGCGCCCAGCCACCATGCGGAACGGGGATTGCAGTCACCACGAGCCCCGCACTGTCATACACGGTACCACCGGTGGTCTCCCGTACCGCACCGCCCGGTACGCGCGGCAACCGCTCCTGGCCACCGACGCGAACATCGATATCCTCACTCCATGCTTCCACAATTCGGTCTACCATCCGTGCGGTACCGGGCGGACCCGTGAGCGGTTGCGGCACGCGGCGCCCCATGACCCACGTGGTGAGCAGCGCATCGGGGAGGCCCAGCGTGTGATCGGAATGCAGGTGCGTGAGAAATACCTGCGTGAAACCGTCGATGGGCAAACCGGCAGCCGCCGCGCGGCGCATCACGCCCGCCCCTGCATCAAAGAGCAGCACCCGATCCCCAAAGACAAATGCATACGCGGGCCCTGCGCGGTCTGGATCAGGTATGGGCATGCCCGACCCGAGGACAATGAGACAGCCCGCTTCGCGCTGTGACGCACTGCATCGTTGCTGAGGAGTAAAGCGTCGCTGGGCACCTGCATCCGCCCATGGTGTGCCCAGCAACAGCAGCGCAACAAGCACTCGGGCGATCCGATGCGAATGCATCAAACACCCACGCGGCGCAACGCTTGTCCATTGCGTCCCCTCATGCTCCCGGCCCACCCGCCGCGAGCTGGGTGAGCGCGTCACCCGTGACACGATAGACGGTCCATTCATCCTGTGGACGGGCGCCAAGCCGTTCGTAAAAGCCGATGGCATCGACGTTCCAATCGAGCACAGACCATTCGAGTCGTCCACACTGGCGCTCCACCGCCAGTGCCGCCAATCGCACAAGCAGCGCCTTGCCGATCCCATACCCCCGATACGCTGGTCGAACAAAGAGGTCTTCGAGATAGATCCCCGGTCGCGCCAGGAACGTGGAAAAATTATGGAAGTACAATGCGAACCCGGCGAGCGCGCCGTCCCATTCAGCCATGATCACCTCGGCGTAGGGGCGCGCTCCGAAGAGCGCGTCTCGAAGCAGTTCGTCGGTCGCGACACACTCGTGCCGAAGCCGTTCATAGTCGGCCAGTGCCTCGATGAGTTCGCGGATGGCCGGCACGTCGTGAGGCGTAGCCGAGCGAATGTGCAGCGATGAGGTCATAGCTGAGGTTTCCAGTGATCACCAAACAACAAGCGTCCAGCGGAGAAGTCCGCATCGAGTACGGCCGCCACCATGGCCCTGGCGGCGAGCGCACCGATGATGTTCCCCGTGCCAGAGTACCCTCCCAGGGCCCACACACCGTGGCGGACTTCTTCGGCGATGGGAAGCCCGGTATCCGTGTACCCAGCACTGGCAGCCCAGCGATGGGTAATGGGCGCCGTAACGCCGATATGCGCTCGCAGAAACGCCTCGAGCACATCCTGTACCGGTTCGGTGGGAGTGCTGTCCATCGTCCACTCGCTCTCGCCCGCCCGATCCCGGAATCCCCCGAGGACTACCGAACCGTCAGGGAGTTGCTGCCAGTACTCGTACCCTTCACGGTAGTACATCGGACACGGAATCCGGCACTCGCGAGTCGGTGCCGTGGCGAGCATTTGCAGACGGGCCGTGCGCACCCGCCCGATCAGTTCCGGAAGGATGCCCTCCAGGCGTCCATCCACCGCCACGAAGACACGCGCGCAGTGCACGGTCCCGTGTGGAGTGGTGACACGCGTGCCCGTGATCTCCTGCGCTGCTGTACGCGCGAACAATCGAGCCCCGTCGGCCCGGAGCTTCAGGGCCAGTGCGCGGCACCGCGCCAACGGATTGAACGAAGCGTCCGCCGGCAGGAACAGTCCTGATCCCAGCTCATCTTCGATCCAATCACACGCGAAACCATCAGACAGCATGGCGTCCCGCTGCGCACGACAATCGTCCAGTTCCCAGTCGTCGGCCGCCACACGACGGGAGCCCGTAAACCGAACGGCACCAGGCGCGACGCTCGCAATTCGGGACAGTTCGGCAAGCGTTGCCGTATGAATGGCTCGCGCACGAGCCTGCCCGTGCCTGCGCACCGCATCGTGGTAGAAGTCGTAGGCGCCAGCCAGGAGAAAACCGCCATTGCGACCTGCTGCGCCGGCACCCACGTCACCAGCATCGATACCCACCACTCGTTCATCGCGGCGCAGCAGCTCCTCGATGAGGGTCAGCCCCGAACCGCCGAGCCCGATCACGCACGCATCGGCACTGACGTCGCCGGCGAGGACGGGGAGCGAGGTCCACAGGTCATCATCCCAGATCGGGATATTCGATTGGTTCATATCCGACGTACGGGTCGAAGAATTTGGTGTCGGACCCGCGACGTCTTCAGCGTCGGTCGTGTCCGCCCTGTCGCCCGTCGTCGGACTTGGGCTCCTGCCGAGGGTCCGCCTTGCTGTCCCGCAGCTTCAGGTCTTGTGGGTTCAGCGATTCCGTGGCTCCGCCAGGCTCGAAACGGTACACCCCTGTTCGCTCCCCGAGCAATCCTACAGCGGCATCGATCAGGGGATCGCGGGAGGCATCGTACGCTTCCGGATCCCAGGTCATCGCCAGATGCGGCGCCACCCCTCGCCCTTCGATGGGTTGGCGATCGGGACCGTACTCAAGCCAGCGAGGCACGGTAAACCGCCATCCGTTCCCGAGCGCAAAGGTGGTGGGGTTACCCGAGGCGCCACCGGTGGTGTCTCCGATAACGGTGACCTGGGGGAGGGTACGCATCGCCGCCACGAAACTCTCGGTTGCGCTGAGCCCACCACGCCCGGCGATGATTACCACAGGGTGCGTGTACTGCCAGGGGCCCCGCGGAGCCAAGGTCCGAGCAAGTGGCATTTCGAGATCAGTCACCCGCGGGTCGGTCCGGATCTCCACATACGAAGCCGGAAAGGAACGCCGGGTGAAACGGCCCGCAAACGCCAACGCTGTAGCATCATTTCCACCAGCGTTCGTCCGCACGTCGATGATCAACCCCTGCGCATCCCGTGCGCGCAGCAGCGCCGCATCGAGCGCGTCTGCATCGACGGGGGCTCGCCAGGTCCCGATATAGAGGTAGGCGTATCCGGCCACGACGCCCTCGCCGATCTCGTTGTGTCGGACGATGCTCGCGTCGCGCATGGCGGATTCCCATCGCGCCCGATCAAAATTCGCCAGGGCAAGGCTGCGATAGCTGGGAACCACCTGCCCTCGCGGATCAATCAGCCACACATGTCGGTCCTGCAACGGTGCAAGCATTTCGAGCAGGACGGCAACGAGCTCATCCTGCGTGCGAACCCGAGACGCGCGCGCCCTGTACGCAGCACCTTGGGCACGCCAGTCTACACGCTTGAAGGCGAATGACGGATAGACTGCGTCGAATCGCTCCCACAACGTATCGAACTGCTCGATGAAGGCCGTCCGCTGCGCAACACTCGGCGCTCCTGGACTGGCAAGCAAAGAAGGGCGCCCGCATCCTGACACAAGCGCAAGGCCCGCCAGCACCAGTACGGTCCGGAACCGCCCTGGGCATCGCATATACTGGAACGATGGGGCTCGGAGCAGCCAAGGTCCAGTCCAGCGCCCTCCCTACCTTCAGCGATCCAATCCGCCAGTCATGCCCATGGCCACCTGACGGGCCAACACGGCCAGGTCGGGAGAATGCTGGACCGCCTGATAGTACAGCCGCTGAAAGGCATCGCCTTCGGCATCCGCCTGGAGCAACCCGCGTGACCGGTCGAAAAGGGCCACGCCCTCCGCGGCACTGAGTGGCTGCTTCGTATCGGCGAGCCGCTCGTCGATCAGCAGTACGAGCTGTGCCATCGGGCGCAGCCAGTCGAACCACGGATCGTTGATCACCAGTTGCAGGAATGCGCTGTTGTTCGGGACCCGTCCCTTGACCTTCTCGTAACGGTCACGCTCCACCTGCAGCAAGGCACGATGCAGGCGAAGCAGGTCATCCCGTACCCGATCAAGGCGCTGCCGCTGCTCCGCGGTCGCGGGGATGGCATTGACCGTTGTCGGTGCCGGAGAGGGTTCTGAGGCGGGGTCTTCGCGTGGGATGAATTCGGACATGGAGAGCCGGAAGGTGGTGGCATTCGACAACGCCAACGGGCAGCTTGCAATCTATGCCTATCCCGCCCCGCCCAAACCTGTCGCGCCTCCCGCGCATGGCCGTCCTCCTGACGGCCCTGCTGTCGGTGCTCGGCCCCTCCGCTGCCCGCTCACAGACCCCTTGGCGCACCGTCCGAGAGAACGACCGCATCTGGCTCGCCATCACCTACGATCAACCGGTGACCCGAAAATGGGCGCTGCTCGGTGATCTCCAGTGGCGTCGTACGGACGGCCTGGCGAATCCACAGCAGGTCATGTTCCGCAATACCCTGACCTATCGCCTCGCCGATGGCTTGCGCCTCGGGGCCGGCGTCAACGTCGGTGCGACGGCACCCCATGGCCAACTGCCGGCCGCGCGGCCTGGTCGCGAGCAGCAGGTCTTTCTCTTTGCACAGCTGAACCAGCGCCCGGGCAAGTTCGATCTCATGCACCGCTACCGGTACGAGCATCGCTGGCTCTCCGATATCGTGACGGATGAGCACGGCGACCGTTCCCGTGGCTTCAACCGCTACCAGCAGCGCGCCAGATACGCACTGCGTGCGGCGTACCCCGTCCCCGGCCTCCGGTTCGGCTCACGCGATGTGACAGCCGTGCTGCAGAACGATGTCTTCGTGGGTATCGCCAACGAGGATCGTGGCCTCTCCCTCGACCAGAACCGGTTCTCGTTTGGAGCAGGCCTTCCCTTCACCGCCAGCAAGCGTCTGGACGTCCTTTGGTTGCAGCAGTGGGTCGCGCACCCGGGGCGCCGAGCGAGCGAGAATAGCGGCACTCTCTGGCTCGTCCTCAACCATATCGGCCGCGCCCGCTGAGGCGATCCGATTTGAGGGAACCGCCATCGTCCCCTACATTTTTTCGTCGCCAACGCGGACGTGAAGCGTACCGGGACGATGGACTCCCTCTCCTGAGGTGCCACATGCGCCTGCTGATCCTTGGTTTTGTCGTCGCCGTGTTCCCAACCACACTCGCGGCCCAATGGCTGCGTTCGGCCCCAGTGCAACTCGACGTCGCCGTGTCCGATGCCGTCGCCTTGCGCACGGCTTCGCACAACGAAGTGGTGGAAGGCGACTTCCAGACGCTCTCCGTACAGGCAACACGCGCTGTGTTCCAAACCCATTGGAACGGGCGCCCGTTGACGATATCGTGGCTGGCCGAAGCGCTGCCGGTGATTCTGGTGAAGTCCGGGGCGCCCCCGGGCAGGATCCCCACCCTCGCAGGGGATCGCGAGGAAGCACTCGACCCGGTGCGCATGGCACGCTATCAGCACCGCTCGATCTACGGGTTCGGCCTCGCGCCACTGGGAGCTGAAGCAGAATTCCCCGTTGGGCGTTTCCTGCATGTGCTCGTGAACACGACAGCGGGCGGCGCCTGGTTCAACAAGGTGGTCCCCTACGGACGCGCCACGCAGGCCAACTTCACCGTTGCACCCGGCATGGCGCTACAGATTCCGCTCGGCGCATCCCACGGCCTGGCCGTGGGATACGCGCTGCATCACTTGTCGAATGCGAGTTTCGGCGATGCGAACCCGGGCCTCAATTCACACCTGATCACGCTGCGATTGCGCTCACGGAAGTAACCCGACGCGACGCATCACGGAACAATCTTTTTCTGCTTCGCCGGCTTCGTGCCGTTGAGCAGCGGGCGCGGTCCGTTGGCCACTTCCACCGTCAGGTCGCGGATATAGTTCGTGATCCGCGCATAGTGCGGGTAGTCGATGAACTCGGGTTCATCGCTTCGCTGGTGGTAATCGCCATGCAAGCCCGTGAAGAAGAACGCGATCGGAATGCCCTGCAAGGCATAGTTGTAGTGATCGGATCGGCCGTAGATGTTGTTGTAGCCCGCCCAGGTCGTGGGCTCATCGAAGCGGTAGTCGAATGCCAGCGGCTTTGCCTGCCGCTTGTTCACGGCCTGCACCTGCTCGCCGAGATCCTTCGAGTCGAACCACGAACCCACGACGCCGAGATAATCGGGCCCCCCACCAGGCAGATCCTCCGCGCGACCACGGCCGATCATGTCGATATTGAGCTGCGCGACGATACTGTCGATGGGCACCGTGGGCGTGCGCACGTAATACGCGGAGCCAAGCAGGCCGGCCTCTTCACCCGTGTGCCAGATGAAGATCGTCGAACGCTTCGGCTTCACTTTCATGGCCTGAATGGCCTCGGCAATCTCCAGCACCGCCATCGACCCCGAGCCATCGTCGTCCGCTCCATTGTTGATGGAGTCGAGCCGTGGCCTGGGATGGATGCGGCGGATGCTGTCCATGTTCACCTTGATGGACGCCAGCTGTTCCGGGCCCAGCCCACCCATCCCGCTGGCGATCTGCAGCTTGATGCGCGCATCGTTGAAGGCCTTCAGTGAGTCCTTGTCCACCGGTGCGGCAAAGCCCACGTGATCATTGTGTGCGCCAACCGCAACGTACTGGTGCTTGAGCCTGGGATCGCTCCCAGGAATGATGCCAATAACGTTCCGGGCCCACTCGGTAGGCAATTCCACGAAATGCAAAGACGCCGAAACGGTGCCACCCTTCGCCCCCGGCGAAAGGCCATCGACACTCGCACCATGAAAGAGTCGCGAAGCAGTCTCGCGTGTGATGCGGATCGTTGCGGCCGGCTGCAGAGCAGCCAGCTGTTGCTTGAGTAACGTCAGCGAATCCACCGGCGCCGCCCCACCGGGCGCGCCTGGACGGGGAGCTCTGGGCGCCGCAATCTGCGAAGCCACCGTGGGCTCGTTGATGGCCTCACGCTGCGCGAGGCTCAGCGCATCGAGATCAACCGTGGCGACGGCCACCGCGTCTGCGAAACGTGAGGGACCCGGTGCGAATCCTGGGCGCATCGCAAACCCCTGACCCTGCGGCGAGCGCGCGCCACCGGCAGGTGGCAGCAGCACGACGAACTTGCCGGCGGCGGCAGCGGAAGAGATCTGCGTGCTTGTATCTCCCTGAATACCGCCGAACACAACCTCCGCGTCAGTGATGAACCGCGGTGCGCGCTGCCCCGGGACGGCCACGAAGTCCGCATTCCACTGGAGTGGATTCCCGTCCACTGCCATGGCCGAGTGATTGGTGAACTTGCGCACATTGAAGGGCATGTGCTGGAAATAGGTCCCGTTGACGCCACCTGGGACGAGTCCCAACCGCTTCATCTCTGCAGCGATGTAGTCAGTTCCCTTCTTGTTCCCTGCCCGGCCAACCTGACGCCCCTGCATGGAATCATCGGCGAACTGATAGAGGCGGATCTGCAGGTCACGGACATCGATCGCCGCCTTGGTGGGCGCCGGCGTCACGCGGGCAGGATTGCCGTAGCGATTTACGCGCTGTGCCTCGAGGGCAGCAACGGGAATCAACTGCGAGCACACGATGGACGAGGCCAGTAGGACACCGGTGCTCGCTGGAAGCCACCGAGAGCGGACGGACCGCATGGATTCTCCGGGAGTGATGTTGCGAATGACTGGAATCCTGCAAGTTACGACATGCGGGGCGAGTCCGCATATTCGAAGGGTCATTCTCACTTTCGCCTGCGCTTCGTTATGTGGCCTCTTGTTATCGCACTGCTCCAGGGAGCGGTGTCCAGTGCCGGCCAGCCCGGACCGGCTGCGGCCCGCGTTCCTCTCACCGTCCACGATGTTCTCCTTGCCGAGTACCGGCGGGAGCTCGGTGGCCCGGCACTGAAAGCCCCGTTTCTCACCAGGGATACCGTCCTGCACCGGTACGCGGCGCGTGCCCTGGGGCGCCTCCGGGACCCGCAGTTCTCATTCCTGCTGGATAGCGCCATCAGTTCGCCAGCGCTGTCGGTGAGACGCGAGGCCGCGCGAGCCATCGGTCTCGTGGGGCCAGCCACGTTGCTCCTGAAGAACGGACCACTTGCAGGTATCACCGATCCGGACCTCCGCGCACTCAGCTACGAGGCATATGGCCGCATCGCCGCGCTTGGCGATGAGACCGAGCGCATGGTGGCAGCCGGGCTGCGCGATCCGTCAGTCGTGGTGCGACGCGGTACGGCGCGCGGCCTCGAGGCCCTCACGCGCCGCAACGGTCGCTCACGCCGGATGGCGACCAGCGTCCTCGCCGGGATTGTCAACGCCTGGCATGCCGACCACGACGCGGAGGTGCGGGCCATCCTGTTGACGGCGTTGAATACGGCCGGTCATCGGGACTCGGCCACCGTGCGGGCGGCCCTGCGTGATACCAGTGCCGAGGTACGACGCCTCGGTGTGGCGCTGGGTCGCGTCTGGGTTGATGACTCAATACCTGCCGTGCGGTGGCAGGCCCTGCGTGTGGCAGGCACCTGTGATCAGGCTGCGGCATTGGTCAACGACCGCAATGCGCATGTCGCCCTGCTCGCCCTGGACGTGCTGGGAGAAAAGCACTGCGACAAGAACACCCTGCTCCCGGTGGTCGCCTCGCAGACGTCCTGGCAGCGCATGGCCCATGCCACCGTGGCGCTGGCACGTACGGCGCCTGCCGACGCCTCCGAGGCCGTACGCGCGCTGGCACGCTCTCGCGTCTGGCAGGCTCGCGCCTGGGCAGCGGAAGGCGCGAAGCTGACCGGCGATTCGGCGCTCCTTGAAACCCTCTCGCGGGATGTTGAGCCCAATGTCGCAGCGGCGGCGATGGTGACGGCCGAACAAGCGGTGCGCGCGCTGCCTCGCAACCATGCCGGACTCCTGCTCAAGGCCGCCACCGTTCTGCGCGAAAAGCAGCTCAGCGTGACGGGACTGACGCCTGAGGCAGTCATCGATCGCCTGATCGCAGCGTTCGATCGCATTAGCCGTGAGCAGTCCGTGGCCTGGCGCGATCCCCGCAATGCGCTGCTCAAGGCCATTGGGTGGTATCCCTACCCGCAGTACTTTGGCTGGATCGCCGAACGCCTGCAGGATCGTGATCCAGCGCTGGCCAGGACCGCTGCAGACATCCTCAAGCAGGGGCTGGTCGAGCGGCGTCCCCTGACGCTCTACTATGATCCCCCGCCTTTTCCCAGCGCGAGCGCGCTCGCCTCACTCTCGGGGGCAACTGCGACAATCCGCATGCGAGGCAACGGCGTCATTCGCATTCGCCTCCTGCCGGACGATGCGCCGGCTACCGTCCACACCTTCGTCACCCTGGCTGAGCGCGGTGCATACAATGGCAGGACCCTGCACCGCGTCGTTCCGAACTTCGTCCTGCAAGGGGGGAGCCCGGGAGCCGATGAATATGATCCCGCTACTACCTTTTTCATGCGCGACGAGGTCGGTGGCAGGCATCGCCGTGGCACATTCGGTATCTCCACACGCGGCCCGGATACCGGTGACGGGCAACTTTTCATCAACCTTGTCGACAACGTCCGCATCGACATGGATTACACCGTGTTTGCCGAAACCATTTCCGGACTCGATGTCATCGACCGGGTGCAGGAGGGTGATGTGATCGAATCGATCGTGATTCATCGGTCAGTGAGCAACAGTCCACGCCGAGGGAGCCGCTGATGCCCTCCGACGTTCGAGCTCACGCTCATTCCCGTTCGCGTGCCCACACGGGCACGGGCACCACGCAGACCAAACTCCCCCGGCGCCTCATGGTGGTGGTATGTGCATCGTCGGCGCTCATCTCGCCGACGCTGACGGCACAGCCAGTGCCGAGGACGGCTCCGCCACCCGCGCCCTCCAGCCCATCCTCCGGCGCTGCAGACGCACCCCTGCATCGTCCCGCACTCTCCCGTCTACGTACACTCGCGTTCGAGCGGGTGGGACAGATCCATCTGCGTTTCGCCGACGGCAGCACGATCCCCGCGACCTCGGGCAGCGCATATCATCGTGATCCCTGGATTTCGTCCGGCGCGATGACGGCGTTGTACTACGCCAGCGATTCCGGCGGCAACTACGACATCTGGAGACTCCCGCTCGATGAACGAGAGCGTCCCGGTGGTGCCCCACAGCGCCTGACAACCGCTGCGGCACATGACGTCGCCCCGAGCGTTACGGTCACCGGTCAGGTGCTGTTCCAGCGAGGACTCGGCGGCGACGCTCGCGTATGGATTCGCGAGGTCGACGGCCGAGAGCATCGCCTCAGTTCTGAGGAGCGTACGGAGCGGCGGCCACGTGTCTCCGCCGACGGGAAGCGGGTTGCCATGATCGTGCTCACCGAGACGAGCCGCAAGGTCGTCGTGATCCCCATCGCCGGCGGCGCGGAGACCGCACTCACAACAGATCCATCCATCGAGGACATCGCGTGGGGTCGGGACAACCAGGTGGCCGTCTCGCTGCGCACGGGCGTGGTGGTGGTTCCCTCCACTGGCAGCCCGTATCAGAATCTGGTTTCACGCAATCACGGTGACATCGACTGGTCAGCCGATGGCACGACGATCACGATCGCCGAACGACGCGACGTCACAGTGGCTTACAACGGTGACCCCGATCGCGGTATCGACCGAACGGCACATGAGCGTCAGGGCATCGCGGCTGGCGGCTCGCCACTTGGCCTGTTTCAAGTCGCGGCGCCTCGTGGCATCGATGCCGATCGCGTTCCCCTCACGGTAGCGGTCGCACCTGATCGCGCTGCCGAGAACGCAGCGGCCTTCGATCGAGTATGGGAACGGAGCGCCCGTCTCTATTTCGCTGACAGTCTGCTGAATCCCACCGCGCATCGCGCCTGGCGCAGCGTCCGTGACCGACTGCGGCCTGCGGCCATCGCGGCAAGCACCGACAGCACGCTGCAGCAGGTCATTCAGGACGCGCTGCGTCAACGCCCCGCGCTGCGGCGTGAGGCAACCGGCAGGGCTGCCGTTTCGAGCGCTCACCCTGTTGCCACGGCGGCCGGGCTCGACATGTTTCGGCAAGGTGGGAATGTCATTGACGCAACCGTCGCCGTGAGTTTTGCCCTCGGCGTAGTGGAGCCCGATGCCAGTGGTATCGCCGGCTATGGGGAAATGGTGATTGCGCTGGCCGACCAGGCGCAACCCACCCTCATCGAGTTCATGAGCAGAGTGCCCGAAGACGCAGGACTCGGAAATGCCTCGTTGCTGGTCAATGGGCGGTATCCGAGCGACGGCCCAGTGTTGGTGAACGTACCCGGCACCGTTGCGGGCATGTATCTCGCCTGGCAGCGCTACGGCAGCCGCAAACTCACATGGGCACAATTGCTGGCGCCGGCCATCCGCGCGGCGCGTGAAGGTTATATCGTGAGTGATGGTCTCGCGACCACGCTCGCGACGGAGCGTGAGCACTTCGCAAAGTACGAAGGCAGTCGAGCACTCTTCTTCCGGAATGGCAAACCTCTGGTGGCCGGTGACACGCTCCGCAATCCGGATCTCGCCTGGGTGTTGGAGCAGATCGCGGCCAAAGGTGCCGATGGCTTCTACAAGGGAGAGGTTGCCGACCGTTGGGTCAAGGACCTGCACAGCAAGGGCAACGCCATGAAGACGAGTGACCTGGCGCGCTACTTCGCCAACGAACGCGAACCCGTCTGCGGAACCTACCGGCAGTATCGCCTGTGTTCCGGCTCGCCGCCGGTAAGCGGTGGGGCGGATCTCGTGGCTCGGCTCAATCTGCTCGAGCAGTACCCGGCACCCAAGCGGTATGACAACGACGCGAACACGCTGCATGCAGCGCTCTCGGCCTGGTTCCTCACTCCCTCCTCTCGCGGTAAGATCGCCGATCCTGCGCTCTGGCCCATCGACGTCGCATCGATCGTGGCCAAGGACAGCGCGCGCGTTCGCTGGCAGTGCTTCGAGAGCGAACGGGCACTCACTCCTCAAAGTGTTCGCGGAGACACGCTGGCCTGTCTCAAGGCGCGGATGACACGCGACGCGGAACCCACGCGATCCGCACCGCCGGCAGCGCGACCGGGATCGGGATCGGGCCGCACGTCCGATTTAGCGTCGGATTTCGCGTCGGCTTCTGCGATGACTTCTCGTCCATCCGAATCGACTGCGTCTCCATGTGGTGAGGATCATGCCACCGAGGTCGATGGGTGCCATGCCGCCGGCACCACCGCGTTCACGGTGGCCGATGCCAATGGCAACGTCGTGGCCGTCACGCAGACGCTCGGCACCTGGGGCGGAAACTTCTATGTCACCCCGGGGCTCGGATTCCTCTCCAATGACAAGCTGACGAGTTACGGGACCGACCCTACGCAGTATGGTTCGCGTCTCCCGTTCGCGCGACATGGCAGTACTCTTGCCCCCACCATCGCGTTCAAGGGCAACCGACCCGTGTTCGCCGTCAGTGCCGCCGGGAACGCATGGATTACCTCGGCCGTATACCAGACGCTTCTCGGTGGACTCGATTACAATCTTGGGCCGCAGGCCGCATTGGAGTTACCGCGCTTTCTCCCTGGTGGTGGTGGCCCCCCGGGCGCAGGCGGCGGCACGCGGTACAGCATCCAACTCGAGGACGGATTCGCACCCCAGGTCGTGCGTCGTCTGCAGACACTCGGCTACGATCTCTCCTTTGTCTCCGCCCGTGGTGAACTCCGCGAAGGCTACGGCGCTGCCATTCGTCTTGATGGCAAGACGGTTACGGCAGGTGCCGACCCCCGTCGTGCCGGGGAGGCAGGAGCAATTCCTCGATAGCCGAACTGCGGCGTGCTGCCGTTGAGGGGAGAGGAATTGCACAGCGGGGCGCGGACCACAAGTGTCCGCGCCCCGCGTGTGTATTTACCGTCGCGCTTCGTTATCGCTTCTCCCA
>CAZPJX010000022.1:0-31371 GCA_964586985.1 uncultured Gemmatimonas sp.
ACGTCTGCGGCGCCTGCGGGCCGCGTCAACGTGTGGTCGCGGCGTCCGACTCCACACCACGGCGCATGCGGGGCATCATGCCACCCGGGGGACCCATCCGCGCCCCCATCCCAGGGCCCATCTGACCACCCTGAGGTCCCATGGGCGGGCCGAGCCGCTCACGCATCCCCTGCGCGGTACGCATGTTGTCCAACTTGGTCTTCTGTTCCGCCGTGAGCACGGCTCGGGCATCCTGGCGCAACTTGAGTTGTGCGATGGCCCGGTCGGTCCGCTGCTTGTTCATGCGATCCATCGCCGTGCGGGCGGCCTGGAGATTGCCGTCGCCCTTCATGGCATCCAGCAGGTCAGCGCGGGCACGAAGTGCCTCTGCCTGATTGGGAGCCGGAAGCGCTGCCCCCTGCATGGCCTCCAGACGCTTTACCTGATCGTCTGTCAACGCGAGCTGGCCTCTGAGTCGAAGCAAGCTCGCGGCGGGGCTGCCCATACCGAGCCCCCTTCCGGCGCCCAATCCACGTCCCGGTCCACGATTCCTGGCACTATCAACACTCCGCGCACCCTGCGCGGCCGGCGCTCGAGCCGCACCTGCACCGGTCTGTCCGCCGACTGGTGCTCGGCGTGCGCGCGGCTGCCCCTGCTGCGTCTGCGCGTTCGCCTGATCGGCCAGCGTGACACCAAGCATCGTGGCCAACGCCATCAACAACGTATGAGAGTGACGCATGCTGTCCTCCTGATGGTGAATACTTCATGGTCGCCAATGACCGACAACACGGGATGTCGAGGCGCCCGCTTCAATTGGGTGGACGGATTATCCAACCTGGTGTTAAGACGGTAGTCAGGCCGATCAGCCCCGCGTTCACGAATTCGTACCGCGCGCCAACATCATCAGGACTTTGCGCGTCTACAGTAGACGTTCGTCGCTCCATGTTGCACTGTGAAGAAGACGGATCCGCCAGGGCACATCGGGTTGCCTGTGGTGTCCAGTGTCTGCCTGCTGTTCCCGCCCCGTAATCACCGCTCCCGCCCTGAGCTCGCCGGTCGCCCCGTGGGATCCTGGATCGACGCCATCAGCACGTTGCTGTTCAAGTATCCGCCGCGTGCCTTCGCCCGCGGCGATCTCGTCATTGCTCCCGTGCTGCCGGTCGCCGTGCTCGTGGCGGCGGCGGTGCTGCTGGTGGCCATCGTCTTCCTCACGCACCGTGCGCTACGCACGCTGCGCGGGCGTGACCGCGTCATCCTCGCCACGCTGCGCACACTCGCCATTCTCCTCATCCTGGGCTGCCTGCTTCGTCCGGGACTCGTCATTGCATCGGCAGTGCCCCAGCGCAATGTGTTGGCCGTGCTGTACGACGATTCACGCAGCATGCGCATTCGCGATGCGGATGGTGCTGGCGTCACAGCAGCAGCGCAGTCCACCAGTCCTGCCTCGCGTCTCGAGGCGATGCAGCGCGTCTTCTCCGACAGCAGCACGCTGATGCGCCAACTCGGCGAAAAGTTCGCGCTCCGTCGTTTTCGCTTCTCGGGTGCCGCCACGCCCATGCGCGGCAGTGGCGAAGTGCTGGCCGGCGGCACCCGCTCCGATCTGGCGCAGGCACTCGACGATGTCCGCGAAGACCTGAGTGGCATGCCGCTCGCTGGTGTGGTGCTGGTGTCCGATGGTGCGGACAACGGCCGAGGGGCGCTCGACGATGCGCTGTTGGCGTTGCGCGCGCGCCGAGTCCCGGTCTACACGGTGGGCGTGGGGCGTGAGCGCTTCGAGCACGACATCGCGATCGAACGCGTGGATGCCCCCCGACGCATTCTCACCGGTGCCAGCAGTGTCGTGGAGATCGATGTGCGTCTCCGGGGCGTTGGCAAGGATCCCGTGACGCTGACGGTGGAGGCCGATGGTCGCGTCGTGGCGACGGAGACCGTGCGTCCACCACAGCGTGGCGATCTCGCGACGTTGCAGGTCCGTGTCCCGCCGCTCGACCCTGGCGTGCATCGTCTCGCCGTTCGCGTCCGCCCATTGCCTTCGGAGATCGTCACAGAGAACAACGAATGGCAGACGAGCATGGCAGTGCGCGCGGGTCCCGATCGAGTGTTGTATCTCGAAGGTGAACCGCGCCCGGAATTCGCTTTCCTCCGCCGGGCCATTGCCAACGATAGCGCCGTGCTCGTGGTGGGCCTCATGCGCAGCGCTGAACGCAAGTTCCTGCGACTTGGTGTGCGCGACAGTCTTGAATTGCTCGGTGGATTCCCGACCACACGCGATGAGCTCTATCAATATCGCGCCATCATCCTCGGCAGCATCGAGGCGTCGTTCTTCACGCCGGAGCAGCTCCGCATGCTCGCCGATTTCGTCAGCGTGCGGGGTGGTGGCCTGCTCGCGCTCGGTGGCCGCGCAGCCCTCTCCGAGGGTGGATACGCCGGCACACCACTGGCAGACGTGCTACCGCTTACGCTCACGCGCAGCGACGTAAACATCGATGGTCCGGCCATTCCGGTCACGATTCGCCCTACGCGTGCGGGTGAGTCCCATCCGGCACTGCAACTCGGTACCTCGCTTGCGACATCGCGCGCGAAGTGGGATTCCCTGCCCGCGCTCACGATGGTGAACCGTCTGGGGGCACTGCGCGCCGGCGCCACCCAGTTGCTCGCCGGGCGCACTGAGGATGGCCGCAGTGATATTCCCATCCTCGCCTGGCAGCGGTATGGACGTGGCATGAGTGCGGTGCTCGGCGTGCAGGACTCGTGGATCTGGCGCATGGATACGTCCATGCCGGTCACGGATCAGACTCATCAGACCTTCTGGCGGCAGATGGTTCGCTGGATCGTGGACGACGCGCCCGCGCCCTTTGAGGTGATCGCCACGCCCACCCGTGTCGCGCCCGGCGAACCCGTGCAGTTGCGTGCCCAGGTGAACACGCCGCTCTATGCCGATGTCAACGATGCGACCGTCACCGCCACCGTGACGGGACCGGACGGACAGGTACAGACCGTGCCACTCGAATGGTCCCTCCGGGACGATGGCAGCTATTCGGCGCGATTCACGCCCTCCGATACCGGCCGCTACGCCATCGAAGCAAGCGCTCAGCGCGCGGGGGCGGCCGCTGGCACTGGCCGGGATTCCCTGCAAACCACCCAGGCCACGGTGCTCGTGGACGAGCGTGGGGCCGATGTGGCGCAGGCCGAATTGCGCGCTTCACTCCTACGGCGCGTCGCGGAGGAAACCGGTGGCAAGTACTACCCCTTGAATGATGCCGCACGCCTCGCCGACGATGCGGTGTACACGGACGCGGGGGTCACCGTGCGTGAGGCCAACGATCTGTGGGACATGCCTGCGGTGTTTTTGCTGCTCGCGTTGCTCCTGGGCGCCGAGTGGGGATTCCGCCGGTGGCGAGGGCTCGCCTGATGGCACCCGCGAGCACGAACCCGACCATCACCACGCGCACGATCCGGAGCATCCAAAAGATCCGGTGCCTGGTGCCGGTCCTGATGCCGGTGCTGATGACGGTGCTGCTCCTCGCGCCGGTGCATCGCGCTGCGGCGCAGCGCACGCATGTGATGATTATCGCAGGGCTGTCGGGAGCGCCGAATTTCAAGACCGCCTTCGATGCGGCCATTGCGGCCACTCGCAGTGCGGCACGCGAGCGCTGGGCAGTGAGCGATTCCAGTCTCATCGTGCTCACCGAAGACTCCCTGCCCACCGCGCTCTCACAGGCGCGTTCTACCCGGGAGAACATCGCGGCGGGGTTTCTGCGGCTTTCACGGCGTGTACAACCCGGCGATGTGCTGTTGGTACTGCTGCTCGGGCACGGAAGCGGCGAAGGCCCGCTTTCGAAGGTCAACCTGCCCGGCCCCGACGCCACCGCCGCAGAGTACGCATCTTGGATTGCACCGTTCTCCCAGCAACAGGTGGTTTTCGTGAATGCGGCCACCGGTAGTGGGGACTTCGTACCCGTTCTCGCGAAGCCGGGCCGCGTGATCATCACGGCCACACGCACCGCCATGGAGAAGAACGAGTCGGAGTTCTTCCGTGTGTTCGCTCGGGCGCTCAACAGCGACGAAGCCGATGCTGACAAGGATGGCCGCCTCTCTGTGCTTGAAGTGTTCCGGTATGCGCGCACCGAGGTGGGCAAGTCGTACGAGCGGACCAATCGACTGCTGACGGAGCACGCCGTGCTGAGCGATTCGATCGTGGCGGGGCGCATCTCCTTCGGAGGCCGGACGACTGCGGCCAATCCGCGGGTCGCGGCACTCATCGCCGAACGTCAGGCATTGGAATCCCAGGTGGCCGTCCTGCGTGGCCGCAAGAGCACGATGGCCGCCGAGGCGTATGACGCAGAACTGGAACGTCTGCTGCTGGCCATCGCCGAGAAGACGCAGGCGATCAAGGCCGCGGGAGGTGATCGATGACCACGCACATCGGCGCACTGCTGCTGACGCTTATGACAGCGACCACGGTGGCCTGTGCACAGGACGTCCGTCAGACTCCTCGCGCGCCGGATCGCTGGAGTGCAGACGTGGAAGCGGCCGAAGCGGCACTCGCGCACGGCGATCGCCCGGGCGCGATGGCCCGCGCACAACGCATCGTCTCGACCTACCAGCAGGGCGGCGCCCGCAACAGTGCCGAAGAGGTCTCCGCGGGACGGGCATTCGTCCTGCTCGGCGTCGGTGATGCCGAAGCGATACGGGCCGCGCTTCGGGCGTTCGATCGAGCCGTCGCCCTCGATTCGGGCAATATCGACGCCATCCGCCGCAGTGGTGCGCTGTTCCTGGAGAAGTACAACGCCCCCGAGGCCCGCGCCTCCTATGAGCTGGCTCTCAAGCGCGCGCCAGATGATGCGGCCGCACTGCTGGGGCTCGCACGGGTGGAGGAGTTCGAAGGCAAGGGCACACCGATGACCACGGCACGGCGCAGCCTCGCGGCCGATGCCCGACACGCCGAGACGCTGGCGTACATCGCGCGACTGCACCTCGATGCCGAGGCATTCGATTCGGCGCGTGTCTACGCAGATCGTGCCGTCGCCGTCGACAGCAGTGCAATGGCTGGATGGAGCGTGTTGGGCGCAACGGCGTGGATCGTGGGCGATTCCACGGGCTATCGCCGCGCCCTGCGCGCCGCCACTGCCCTGCAGCCAGCGCCGTCAGCATTCCATCTTGCGCTGGCGGAAGCCGCCGTCCGGCAGCGTCGCTATGCCGAGGCCGTGCGGCTCGCGCAGCAGGCGGTCAACGAGGATTCCCTGTCGGTCGCGGCCTACGGCGTACTGGGAACGACGCAGTTGCGCACCGGGCAGATGGAAGCCGGTCGAGCGGCAGTGGAGCGCGCCTTCGCGCTCGACCCCTTCAATGTCTGGCACAAGAACACTCTCGACCTGCTCGACAAGATGCGGACGTTCCGCAGCATCACGCAGGGACGATTCGAAGTGGTGGCGCCCGCCGAGGAGGCGGATCTACTGGCGTTGTACATCATGCCGCTGCTGGAGCGTGCCTTCGACTCGCTCACGGTCCGGTACGGGTACCGTCCCCCAACGCCGGTGCGGCTCGAGTTCTATCGCCAGCACGCCGATTTCTCCGTCCGAACAGTGGGTCTCAATGGGTTGGGGGCACTCGGGGTGAGCTTCGGTAGCCTGCTGGCCATGGATGCGCCGAATGCGCGGGACCGTGGCACGTTCAACTGGGGCAGCACCGCGTGGCATGAACTCACTCATGCGTTCACGCTGGGCGCATCCGATCACCGGGTGCCGCGCTGGTTGTCCGAGGGGCTATCCGTACTGGAGGAGCGACGCGCTGCGCCCGGGTGGGGCGCGCGTGTATCGCTGCCTTGGCTCGTGGCCATGAATACCGGACAGGTCCGCCCCATCAGTGAACTGAGCGATGGTTTCCTGCGACCACGTTCACCCGCCGAAACACAGAACAGCTACTTCCAGGCATCCATGTTCTGTGAGTGGGTGGAGCGTACCAAGGGCCCACAGGCGCTGCCCGCATTGCTTGTGGCCTATCGGGACGGACTCGATACGCCAGCGGCATTCCGGAAGGTCCTCGGACTGACCGCTGAGCAGGTCGACGCACAGTTCGACACCTGGGTACGCCAGCGGTTTGCGCAGGATCTCGCCAGTGCAAAGGGCATGACCCTCTCCGATTCCACCGGTGGGGCCTTCGCCCGGGTGATGCGGGCTGCCGTGACGATGATCGAATCACGCCCCGACTCGGCGCGCCGACTGCTGGAGGAAGCGCGTCGACTCATGCCCGAGTACGCAGGTGAGGATGGCCCTGCCTGGTATCTCGCACGCGTTGCCCTCACAGGGAAGGACACGACTGCCGCTCTGTCGTTGTTGGAGGTCGTCACGAGCCGTGACGAGACGGCGTGGGAGGCAAACCAACTGGAGGCGGGGCTGCGTGAAGCACGGGGCGACCACGTAGGAGCAATCTCGGCGCTCGAACGGATGCTGTGGATATGGCCGTATGACGCCGCGTTGCACATGCGCCTCGCAACACTCGCAGCAGCCCGGGGTGACCATGCGCGTGCCATTCGCGAACGGCAGGCCGTGATCGCGTTGCACCCCACGGACCTCATCGATGCGCGCTATGAGTTGGCGCGAGCGTTTGCGGCCTCGGGACGAACCGCCGAAGCGCGCCGCGAGTTGCTGCAGGTATTGGAGGAAGCCCCGAGCTTCGAGAAGGCGCAGGCGCTGCTGCTCGAACTCCGTCAGCGGAACACGGGAGGTGCGCGATGAATGATCGGAGGGTGCTCTTCGGAACCGTGCGGTCGTGGATGCTCTGGGGGGCGCTGGCGGCGCTGGCGCTGCAAGCCGCACCGGTAGAGGCGCAGCGACGTGGCGGGCGAGGGGGAGGGGGAGGGGGAGCGGCACCTGAATTTGCGCCCAATTCTCCATACGACGGGCGATACACCTTCGCACGGATCCGATACTCCATGCCCGACTTCGGAGGGTTTCGCGGACGGGACCTGCCCTGGAGTCATGACCATCCGCGAGGCGAACGTCATTTCACGAAGATCGTCAGCGAGATCACCACGGTTCGCACCCGGACGGCGGTGAGCAATATTCTCACGCTCGACGATCCGCAGTTGGGCAAATATCCCATCGCCTACATGGCGGAAGCGGGATTCTGGACGCCGAACGACGCCGAAGTGCTGGGCATGCGGAATTTCCTGGCCAAAGGCGGATTCATGATCTTCGATGATTTCGCGGGGGATGCCTGGCGGAACTTTGAAGGCCAGATGCGCAAGGTCCTGCCTGACCTTCGCCCCATCGAGCTCACCGTCGATCATCCGATCTTCGATGCGTTCTATCGTATCAAGAGCCTCAACTATTACCACCCGTACTATCGCGGATTCAAATCCGTGTTCTATGGCTACTTCGAAGGCAACGACCCAAAGAAGCGCATGCTGGCGATCGTAAACTACAACAACGATTTGTCGGAGTACTGGGAGTTCTCCGACGAGGGCATGTTCCCGCTGGACCTCTCGAACGAATCGTACAAGCTGGGCGTGAACTACATCGTGTACGCGCTGACCCGCTGACCACCTCCCTCCCCTGTCGAGGACTCGCGTGACTGCACCTGTTCCTGTATCTGCTGCCTCTCCCGCTCCCGCTGCCGGATCCTCCGTCATGGATTTCGATCGTCTCGACGATGGCGCGCTCGCCGATCGCCTGCAGGGAGCTGGGCAACGTATAGCCGCCGAACTCCGAAAGGTGATCGTGGGCCAGGATGTTGTGGTGGAACAAGCGTTGATCGCGCTCTTCGCCGGCGGCAATTGTCTGCTGGTAGGTGTGCCGGGCCTCGCGAAGACCCTGCTGATTTCCACCTTGGCACGCGCCCTCGACCTCCAGTTTTCACGCATCCAGTTCACGCCCGATCTCATGCCGAGCGACGTGACTGGCACCGATGTGATCCAGGATGATCCAGCCACCGGCCATCGTCGTCTCGCCTTCCTGCCCGGACCGGTGTTCGCGAACGTGTTGCTGGCCGACGAGATCAACCGGACGCCGCCCAAGACCCAGGCCGCGCTGCTGGAGGCGATGCAGGAGCGGCGCGTCACCGTACAGGGCCGCACCTACGAGCTCGATAAGCCGTTTTTCGTCTTTGCGACCCAGAATCCCATTGAACTCGAAGGCACCTATCCCTTGCCGGAAGCGCAGCTCGACCGATTCATGCTCGAGGTGGTCCTGGACTACCTCCCCGAGGAGGACGAGGTCGCGGTGGTGAAGGCCACGACCGCATTGCCTCCGGAGGCCGTGCGTTCGGTGGTGACGAAGGAGGAGATTCTCGCCTATCAGCGGGTGGTGCGTCGTCTGCCGATTGCTGACGCGGTGACGCGATATGCGGTGGCGCTCGTGCGGGCCACACGCCCAACGAACGGCGGCGTCTCCGATCAGGTGAAACAGTACGTGAGCTATGGCGCATCCGTTCGTGCCGCGCAGGCCCTGGTGCTGGGCTCGAAGGCCCGGGCACTCCTGCAGGGCCGTGCCAGTGCGAGTTTCGAGGATGTGCGAGCGCTGGCGCGCCCCGTGCTGCGCCACCGTGTGCTCATGAACTTCCAGGCGCAGTCGGAGAAAGTGACAACCGATCAGTTGGTGGCGCGTCTCATCGAGACGGTGCCGTTGCCCAAGTCTTCCCTGTAACACCGGCCCGTGCCCGCCGCTCCCGCCGCGTTCCTCGACCCCGCGCTGCTCGCGACGATCTCCGATCTCGCGCTACTGGCGCGTACGGTCGTGGATGGTTTCATGCATGGCCAGCATCGCTCGCTCCGCAAGGGATCGTCGCTCGATTTCGCGGAACATCGTAGTTATCAACCCGGCGATGATCTGCGCCGTATCGACTGGCGCGTCTACGGCCGCACTGATCGGTTCTATATCAAGGAGTACGACGCCGACACGAACGCGGGAGTGCTGTTCGCGCTCGACACTTCCGGGTCCATGGACTACGGCAGCGGGTCGGTGACCAAGTTCGTGTATGGGCGCATGCTGGCCGCTTCGCTGGCCTGGCTGTCCCAGTCGCAGGGTGATCGGGTCGGACTGGCCACATTCACGCAGGACCTCGAGGAAGTCATTCCCCCATCGGTCCGGCATCTGCAACGCATCCTGCATACGCTGGCAGCCACCACACCCCGTGGTGCAAGCCGGCTCGTTCAGAGTATCGAGCGCGTTGGACTGCTCTCGCGCCGCTCGGGAATCCTGGTGCTCATCACCGATTGCTACGAGCGCCCCGAGGCCCTGGGCCGGGCCGTGGATGCGCTCCGCATGCGCGGCAACGATGTCATCGTGTTCCATCTCGTGGATGTGGCGGAGCGGGATCTTCCAGGGGATGCCGACACCACGTTCGAAGACCTCGAGAGCGGCGCACTGCTCCCGCTCAAGCCCGACGATCTGCGCAACCGGTATCAGCAGCTCATCAAGGCCCATCATGAGGCGCTACAGTCGCGTTTGACGGCGGCCGGTGCCGACTATGTCCGCCTGCTGACCAACGAGCCGCTCGATCGCGCGCTCCATGCCTACCTCGACGCGCGTTTGACGCGCGGTCGTGTGCGCTGAGGAACGAAGACCATGGGCCTCGGATTCCTCGTCCCCGCATTTCTGGCCGGCCTCGCCGCGCTGGTCGTGCCGATCCTGCTGCATCTTCGACATCGCGACCGCGATCGCCCCCTGCGGTTCCCATCGCTGATGTTTCTCGAGCAGTTGCCCATTCGCACCGAGCGCCGTCAGCGTCTCACCGACTGGCCACTGCTGTTGCTGCGCCTGCTCGCGCTGGCGCTCCTCGTCTTTGCCTTCGCACGGCCGGTCCTCAAGAACCAACGCGTGATCGGCGCCGACAGTCGTGCCAAGGCGGTCGTGATTCTCCTGGACCGCTCGCTGAGCATGGGTTACGCAGGAGTGTGGCCACGCGCGCTGGATTCGGCGCGCGCGGTCATCGATCGACTCGACGGCAAGGATCGCGTGGCACTCGTGGCCTACGATGATGCGGCCGAGGTCATGCAGCGCCTCACGGAGGACGTGGCGGCAGTGCGCGGCAGCCTGAGCGCCGTGCAGCCCCTGCGCCGCGGGACCCGACTGGCACCGGCACTTCGCACGGCGCGTCAGTTGTTGCTGGATGCGCCGTTTGCCGCGGCCGAGGTCATTGTGATCTCCGATCTGCAACGGGCCAGCGCGTCCGGGATCGCGGGTGTCGAGTTTCCGGCAGGTGTCCGGGTCCGCGGTATTGGCGTCGGCAGCGCCACCTGGGTTAACAGCGCCCTACGTTCGCTCGACGCTCGGCGCGTGCGAGAAGGCGATCGGACGCTGCTGGCCGTTAAGGCTCGGGTGCAGAATCACGCCCTACCTGCGGTGCGGCCCATCACCGCCTCGCTTTCGGTCAACGGCCGTGATGCCGCCACCGCGACGGCCACGCTGGCACGGGATGGCGAGACGGTCATCACCTTCACGCCCGTTCCCGCTCCTGACGGCGCCGTCTCGGTTCGGGTGGCCATTCCGGCCGATTCGCTGGTTGCCGATGACACGTTGGTGGCGGTGGTACCACGCGACGACCTGCTCCGTGTCGCGCTCGTCACGCCACCCGACGTAAGCACCTCGGAGCTGCTCTACCTGCAGCAGGCGCTGGGTATTGGCCGCGCACCGCAGGTGCAGGTGGATCGCCTGACGGCTGCCCCCACGACCGGCGCCGCGCTGGCGCGCACCGGGGTCGTCATGTTCTGGGACATGGCGCCCGAGGCACCGGCGGCACTTACGGCGTGGGTCAACAACGGTGGGGGTATCGTGCTCGTCGCCGGCCGGCGTCTCGCCGGACGCCGCAGCGCCCTTCCCTCGTATGCCGGCATCACCTTCAGCGGGCTGTCGGACCGGGTGAGCGATCGCGGCGGCACGTTGCGCGACGTGCGCGCCGAACACGCCCTGTTTGCACCGTTCCGTGAAGCGCAGGACGCCCTCACCGCTGTGCGTGCCTGGCGCTACCCGCGTGGGGATGCGGTTCCTGCCGCCGACATTCTCGCGCGCTTCGACGATGGGGTTCCGGCAGTCCTCGAGCAGCGCCTCGGCAATGGCCGCGCGGTGACGCTCACGGTTCCGCTCGACAACCAGTACGGCGATTTCCCACTGCAGCCGGCCTTCCTGCCGTTTGTACGACAACTCGTCCTGCATACCTCGGGACGTGATGCGGCCCCGCTCTGGGTGCACACCGGGGAGAGCTGGTCACTCCCCGTCACCTTGACGAATCCCGTCGTGACCGGCCCCACGGGGGCTCTCACCCGTCCGCAGGCCGATTCGGCAGGTGCCGCCGTGCCCCTGCCCGATGGTGGCCTGTACACGGCCTATGCCGAGCGCGCCTCCGGGGAACCCGGCGCCGTGCTGGCCGTGAATGTGCCGCCCGGGGAATCCGAGCTCACACCCATGGATACGACCGAGCTCCTCCTGGGCGTGCGTACCACGGCAACCTCCGAATCTGAAACGGCCTCGCCGAGCCCCGGCGCCGACACGCCGATGACGGTCGAGGAGTTGGAGCGCCGCCAGAACCCCTGGCGGGTATTACTGGTCGTCGCCGCACTGCTGCTGCTCGCCGAAACAATTCTCGGGACACGCGGACGCCGGGGGATGGCGCGCCGGGTGGTTCCGGGCACAACGTCCAACGGATCGGTCGGCGCGCGCGCAGGCACGCCTTCGCGTGGCTCGACCGCCAAATGATGTTCACGGGTTCGCCCCAGTCGAAGGAGCCACGATGAGTCCCGATCGTCAGTTGCTCACGGCACTCGATACGCTGCGACGGCAGTGGCGTCAGCGCGTGCTCCTCGAATCAGTGGTGTGGGTTGGCGTGGCCAGCGTGTTGGCCATTGCCGCATCCTGGGCGATCACCACGTGGCTCGGCGGTGATGGGCGTGCCCTCTGGACTGCTCGATTGGTCGGGTACGGGCTCATGGTGGTGGCGATCATTCGCGGCCTGATTGTGCCGCTGATGCGTCGCGCGAGCGACGAGCGCTTTGCGCTGTATGTCGAGGAACGCCAGCCATCGCTTCGGCAGTCCCTGCTGGCCGCGGTGCAGGAAGCCCACGTGCCGGAGGGGCAGCGTCAGTCGCAGTCCCTCTCGGCCCGGGTCATGTCGCGTGCCGCATCGGCCATCACCCCGCTGCAGCGCGGCGCATCGCTCGAACGCGAACGCATGCAGCGCGCGGGACAGGCCATCGGTGTGGTGACTGCGGTGGCCGCACTGGCGTTGTACTTCGGACCGCAATCGGTCCGAGACGGAGCACGGTTGTTGTTCGTGCCCTTCGGCACGGCGCAGGCCGCGGTACCGGAACGTCGGGTTGCGGTAGAACCGGGATCGGTGGCCGTGCCACGCGGTGGCGCGGTGGAGGTACGGGCAGAGCTTGTCGGAT
Organism: uncultured Gemmatimonas sp.; assembly: GCA_964586985.1. Lineage (GTDB taxonomy): Bacteria > Gemmatimonadota > Gemmatimonadetes > Gemmatimonadales > Gemmatimonadaceae > Gemmatimonas. The sequence goes on from CAZPJX010000022.1 coordinate 12,362, forward strand.
TTGCCGCAAGCGGTGCGGAACTGGTGTTCCGCACGGATAGCAGTGGTCAGACGGCAGGCGAGTGGCAACGGCTGCCCATGGCTCCCGACGCCGACACGTCGCAGTTTCGTTCGAGACTGTTCGATATCGTGACGCCCACCGAGTACTACGTGGAGAGTGCCGATGTGCGCTCACCCGTCTACCGGCTCACGGTGAACAACCTGCCGGCGGTGTCCCAGGTCTCTCTGGACCTCACGTTCCCCGCGTATAGTGGCCTCCCGACAGAGCACATCGATGACGGCGGTGATGTCGCTGCCGTCGTTGGTACGAACGTGACCGTCCATGCCAAGGTCACCCGGGCGGTGAAAGGCGGCACGCTGCGTTTCGACGACGGAAAGACGGTTGCCCTCACCGCGGATAGCGATAGTACGTTGAGCGGCAGCTTCCGCGTGACCAGGAGCGGCTTCTACCACGTCGACCTTGTCGCGCCTGACGGGCAAACCGTGGCCGGCGCCGTGGAGTACGTGGTGGATGCCATTCCCGATCGGGCGCCGATGGTCCGCATCGAGGATCCGGGGCGCGACACGAAGGTGAGCAACACCGATGAGGTCACGGTGGCCGTGCGTGCGACCGACGATCTCGGTGTGGTATCGATGGAATTGCGCTATCGCGTGAATGGTGGCCCGGAGCAGGTGAAGAAGGTCACCGACAGCACGGCACGTCGTCCACGGGATGCGCAGGGTGCCCACACGCTCTTTCTCGAAGAAATGTCGTTGCAGCCCGGTGATCTCGTCGCGTACTACGCAGCGGCCCGAGACGGCGGCGGACATGAGGGAACCAGCGATGTGTACTTCCTGGAAGTACGGCCTTTCGGCAAGGACTACCGTCAGTCCGACGAGGCGCAGCAGCAGGGTGGCGGCGGCGGCGGTGGCGGTCAGCAGGATTCGCCGGATGGCTTCATGGCACGCCAGAAGGAAGTGGTGTCAGCCACGTTCAACTGGATGCGTGACAGTGCCTCGAGTACGGACAAGAAGCGCCGTGAAGACATGGCCACGCTGGCCATTGCGGAAGGTCGCCTTCGTACCGATGTCGAAGAGTTGGTGAAGCGCCTGACGGAACGTGGTGTGGCAGGGGCAGACACGAACTTCGCCAAGATCCGCGCGGAGCTGCAGCAGGCCATCGTCGAACTGAAGGCCGCCGAAGAGCAGCTTGGGCGCGCGCGTGGTGGAGACGCCATGCCGCCTGAGCAGCGTGCCCTGCAGCGGCTGCAGCGCGCCGAGGCGATCTACCGTGACGTCCAGGTCCAGATGGGAGGCGGTGGTGGGGGCGGCGGTGGGGGCGGCGGCGGCGGTCAGCAGCGCGCCGAGGATCTCGCCGATCTGTTCGAGCTGCAGACGGACAAGCAGCGCAATCAGTACGAGACGGTCCAGCAGAGTCGCCCCGAGAGTGAGCCGCAGCAGCAGGTGGACGAAACCCTCGAGCGGTTGAAGCAGATGGCGCAGCGCCAGCAGCAGGAGAACGAGCGCATGCAGCGCATGGCCGAGCAGATGCGTGAACGCCTGGCACAGGAAAGTGGCGGAGCGGGGGGTGCATCCGGCGGCGCGTCAGGCGCCGCGGGCGCCGCGGGTCAACAGGGCAGCAATCGGCCGAGCGGTGGCAACACGAATAGCGGCGCACAGCGGGAGCTGGCGCGGCAGGCGGAGGAAGAGGCCCGTCGTCTCGAACGGTTGTCGCGTGAGCAGAACAACCCGGAGTTGGCCAACGCCGCGCAGCAGTTGCAGCAGGCAGCGGATGCCATGCGTCGTGCGGCCAGTGGCTCGAGCGCGCAGGGCAGTGCGGCACTCGAAGAACTCACGCGTGCCGCACGCGGACTCGAGGGTGCACGATCTGCCGAATCGTCGCGCGGCATCCAGCAGTTGGCCGATCGGGCACAGGATCTTGAGGCGCGTCAGCGCGAAATCGCACAGGGCGTGAAAGCCATGCAGGGGTCGCAGGCGTCCCCGCAGCAGCGCGCCGAGCAGCTCCGGCAGATCACGCAACAGAAGGATGACCTGAATCGCGATGTGCGTCGGCTGGAGTCTGACGCCGACCGGCTCGCGCGCGATTCCAGACGGGATCAGCCGAAGGCCGCGGGCAAGGTGGCGGAAGCTGCGGAGACCATTCGCGACACTCGTCTGGCTGACAAGATCGAGTTCTCCAAGCAGGTGGCGCGTGGCGGATCGGAGGAGTACGCCACGGCATTCGAAGGACAGATCGCGGAGAACCTGCGCGATGTCAGTGAACAGCTGCGCAGTGCGTCGGGCTCACTGCAGGGCGAATCGGCTGCCAGGCAGCAGGAGCGCACGCTTGAGAACACGCGCGACCTGGTGCGCGGCCTCGAATCGCTGCGCGAGCGTATTGCAGACCGGCAGGGTCAGCAGGGCCAACAGAGCCAGCAGGGTCAGCAGGGCCAGCAGGGCCAGCAGGGCCAGCAGGGCCAGCAGGGTCAGCAGGGCCAGCAGGGTCAGCAGGGCCAGCAGGGCCAGCAGGGTCAGCAGGGTCAGCAGGGCCAGCAGGGTCAGCAGGGCCAGCAGGGCCAGCAGGGCCAGCAAGGCCAGCAGGGCCAGCAAGGCCAGCAAGGCCAGCAAGGCCAGCAAGGCCAGCAAGGCCAGCAGGGTGGCGGCGGCGGTGCACGCAACGGCTCCAACGCCGGCGCGCCACGCCAGGGTGGCGAGATGACCCCGGGTGGTGCTCCAACGAACGGCCAGATGGCCGGTGATGCCGCGCAGTTTTCGCGTGAGTTCCGCCTGCGGCGGGAGACGGCGGAGGGTCTGCGGCGGGATGCGGCGCAACAGGGTATCGATACCCGTGATCTGGATCGCGCCATCGAAGGCCTGCGGCGTCTGGAGAACAGCCGCGCGTTCGGTGACCCGAAGGGCCTCGATGCACTGCAGGCCGCCATGCTCGAGCGCCTCAAGGATTTCGAGTTTGCCGCGCTTCGGGCCGCAGGTCTGGGGACGGATGGTCGTCCGGCCGTGGGCGCGCGTGCCGCCATTCCCGGCGAATACCGGGCGCTGGTAGAGGAGTACTACCGGTCACTGGCCCGAAAGGGAGGCAAGTAGGCGAACCGCTCGCTTTTCCCTGTCCGGGTCGTAGCGTAGAGACATGGAACGCCGTCTCTTTCTCAGCGACCTGACGCGGTACGCGGCCCTCTGCGCCACAGTGCCCAACATCTGGCGCGTCACATCGCGCCCCCGATTTGCCGACGACCCCTTCGCCCTTGGGGTGTCATCAGGTGACCCCACCGCGACAGGCGGGGTGCTGTGGACCCGGCTCGCGCCGCGCCCCAATGAACCCGACGGTGGGATGGACGGCACCCGCCCCACCGTCAACTGGGAAGTGGCCCACGATGACCAGTTCAGGAACATCGTGACCAAGGGGCAGGTGACGGCTGGACAGGAGCTCGCCTACAGTGTGCACGTCGATGTCGACGGGCTTGAGCCCGACCGCTGGTACTTCTATCGCTTCATGAGCGGCGGTGCCACGAGCCCCGTGGGTCGTTTCCGCACGGCCCCGGCCGATGGTGTCCGCAGCACACCGCTGCATCTGGCGTTCATGTCCTGCCAGCGCTGGGACCAGGGTCTGTTCACGGCGCTCGGTCACGTCGCCCGTGAGGAACAGCTCGATCTCGTAGTGCACCTCGGCGACTACATCTACGAAGGGGCGAGCCCCGCGACCGCTGTCCGGAAACATCAGGGCCTCGAGGTACGCACGCTCGAGGACTACCGTCGCCGTTACGCGCAGTACAAGAGCGACCCCCTGCTCCGTGCCGCGCACGAACGCAGCCCGTGGGTCGTGACCTGGGATGATCACGAGGTCGACAACAACTATGCCGGCCTCGCGGGCGAGAATCTCATGGAGTCGACCGAGCAGATGCATCAGCGTCGCGCGGCCGCCTATCAGGGATGGTGGGAGCATCAGGCCGTACGCGTTCCGCGCGTCCGGTCGTGGGCTGATCTCACCATCACGCGAACCATCAACTGGGGCGCGTTGGCCCGCTTCTACATGCTCGACACGCGCCAGTACCGCGACGACCAGGCCTGCGGCGACCGCATCAAGCCCGTGTGCGCCGAGGCGCTCGACCCCAGACGCACCATGCTCGGTGATGCACAGGAGCGATGGTTGTACAGTGGTCTGGGTGCATCGCGCTCACATTGGCAGGTGCTCGCCAACCAGGTCATGATGGGCCCGTACGATGCCGCCGCAGGACCCAGCGTCGAGGTCTCGATGGACCAGTGGGGCGGGTATCCCGTGGCCCGCGACCGCCTGCTCGGCGAGATCGGCAAGCGCGCGCCCAACCGCACCGTGGTGATTACGGGTGACATCCACACCAACTGGGTGCACGAGCTGCACGCAGGTTTCTCCCGTCCGGACCGCCCCGTGGTCGCTACGGAATTCGTGGGCACCAGTATCGCATCCGACGGCGATGGCCGCGATATCGACGCCGCACGTCTCTCGGCGATGCAAGCCGAGAACCCGCAGCTCAAATGGTTCTCTGCGCGTCGCGGATACGCACGATGCCGCATCGACGAACAGGCCTGGAACGTGGACTATCGCACGGTGCCCTATGTGACGAAGCCGGACGCACCGGTCAGCACTGCGTCGTCCTGGCGGATGCAGCACGGTAGGCCGGGCGTCGAGCGAACGGGTTGATGACACCTGCCACGCCGATCGCGTGCAGCGGCCGGCGTGGTGATGTCGTGCACGGTCGCGAGTGCACTGGGCGCCGCCGTCAATGCCTTTGGGCGACGCGGTGCCCCGTCATCCCGCCATCAGGGCCAGCAAGGCGAAGGTGGCCAGCCAGTGCTCACCCGCGTAGTCGCCTGCGACCCATGGGAGGCTCGCCTGGAGATGGAGATCTGCCGCCTGTCGCAGGACATCACACCGCTGATCACTGGGTGCCATGCTCCCCGCCAGCGATCGCCAACACCACGCCCGACTCAGGTTGAGGCCATCGAGGTGAGCGATCTTCCCATCGGACCGATCACTCACCTCTGCCGGATGGAACAACGTAGCGGGATGCCCCTCTGCTAGTTGAGGCAGGAACTCGGCGAACCAATCGTGAAACCGCTCCGGTGAAAGCACCAGACGCATACACTCCGCCTCCATCAGGGCCGACGAGAGAAAGTCGTCACCACTCGGCTCCCATGCGGGGCAATTGCGATCATGCAGATACCAGCGGCAAGCCGTCTGGCGCGCGAGCGCCGCCAGTTCGCCGGCCTTCATACCGCCGCCCTCGGTGTATTCCAGGGTCAATCGCAATGCGAAGGCCGTATTGAAATGCGTGCCCACCCGCACCGGATACGTGGCACGGGGCAGGAACTGCAGGAATCGTTGCACGACAACTTCCACCAGTGGAGCCAGGACCTCCGCCCAACGCCGACCCGCCTCATCGTTGTGGCGGTTCAATTCGGCCGCCAGCATCAGCAGCCATGCCCACCCGTAGGGACGCTCGAAGCCTCCGCGGGCCGGATGTAATGCGTATGCCACCTCAGTCGCCATCCCGGACTCGGTGAACCGCCCGTCAAACTGCTTCGCGATGCGCGCGGCAACCGGCAGATCGGGGAAGCAGCGGCGTATCGTCGCGAGTAACCAGTAGCCATGTACGCAGGAATGCCAATCGAAGCTGCCATGGAACACGGGATGCAAGACGGACGGCGGCTGTACATCCTCCGGACCGAGCAGCACATGATCCAGCTTGTTCGGGTATTCCCGATCGACATGCGCGAGCGCAAGCTGCGCGAAGCGTGAGGCCATGCCCGCATCGAGTCGCGATGTCCTTTCACCCACGACAACCTCCGAAGTCAGCGGGGATAGGCGAAATACGCGAGCAAGGCGATGTTCACCGCCAGCAGCATGATCGCCGTGGGGATTTGTGCCTTGATGACCCCGTGGCGATCCCGCAACTCCAGCAACGCCGCCGGCACAATATTGAAATTCGCGGCCATGGGCGTCATGAGGGTACCGCAAAATCCCGAGAGCATGCCGATCGCGGTGACAATCACGACATCGCCGTGATACTGCTGTACGACAAGCGGTAGGCCGATTCCGGCGGTCATCACGGGAAAGGCGGCAAACGCATTCCCCATGATGACGGTGAACAACGCCATGCCCACCGCGTAGGCCGTAACTGCCGCGGTGGGACTGCCCAGCGGCAGATAGGTGGTCGCCAGCTCCGCAATGACCTTGCCGACACCAGCCGCTGCAAACAGTGCCCCCAGTGCCGCCAGCGACTGCGGCAGCACCGCCGCCCATCCCACCGAATCCATCAGTCGACGCGCCTCCACGATCGGCGCGTGAATGGGGGGACGCAACATCACCAACGCCGTGAGCAGCGCAAGGACCGTTGCCACTCCGAGTGAGATCTGCGTGACCTGCTTGGGGTCAACCAACGAAACGCCAGCGAGCGTAACCCGGCCGAGGGTCAGACTGCCCAGGAACGTTGCCACCGGCACGACAAGCACCGGCACGAACAGGCGATTGCGCCAGCGCTCGGCCGAGGCCGCTCGGTCTGCCGCCGATGCCGCTTCCCGCGCACTCGACGACAAGCCGAACGAGGCGGTGGCGACCATCAGCAGCACGAGCAACCCGTTGGCGAAGTCGTCCAGTCTTGTGCCAAGCAGAAAGATCACCGCGTACACCCCCCAGAAGATCGTGTTGCGCCACCGGGTGTGACTTCGGCTATCGAATGCATTCACGACGGCGACCCCGCCCACCATCAGTCCCATCAGCAGGTAGATCGACTCGAGACGGATCATTGCCCGGATCCCCCATTCCCCGACCCGTCGAGCAGCTTCCCGACCGGCGCGCTCATGACATTCATCGCTGGCGAGGACATGGGTGCCAGCGTCCCATCCGACCTCCCTGCATCAAGCCCCTCCCTCGACGCCGCAGCCAGCGTCTCCACCGACTCCGTTTCACGGCGAAGCCAGCGATCCAACAGGAGAAGCCGCGTCCCGTGAATGATGAACGCTGCGATCGCCGTGGGTATGGCCCAGCGGGCCAGGTGCAGCGGCTCGACGAGAATGCCATTCTGCTCGAGGAATCCGCGAATGAGCAGAATGGACCCGATGGCCACGAACACATCCTCACCAAAGAAGACACCGACATTGTCGGCGCCTGCAGCCATGGCCCTTATGCGCTCCCGCACGGATTCGCTCAGCGGTCCATACGCATTGTCCGCCGCCCCTTCGGCCATCGGTGCCACCAGCGGCCGCACCATTTGCGCATGTCCGCCGAGCGAAACAAGACCGAGCGCCGCCGTGAGCTGCCGAAGGCCGAGATACACCAACAGCACGCGACCTGCAGTGGCTGCGCGAATCTGGCCGATGACCTCGCGTGCCCGTTCCTTGAGCCCCGATCGCTCCACCACGCCGATCACCGGCAGCACCAGCCAGACGATGGCGACATAGCGGCTCTCCACGAACGCATGCCCGAAAGCGGCAATCACATCGTGAAGCGACTGGCCACTGGCCAGACCTGTGGCCAGGCCCGCGAGCGTCACCACGAGCAGTGCATTGAGCCGGAGGGCGAATCCGAGGATGACGATGAGAATACCGATGAGGGGAAGCATGGCGGCCAAAATGCAGCGGGAATGCGCCGGCCACCATGCGCCCGCCATCGGACGCCGACCACCTGACGCCGGCCGGCAACCGGGGGAGCCGAGAATTTCCCTCTCTCAGCCCGCAGCGGTATTCTTCGGTATCTGTATCGGAATCCCTGGGTTCCCCCGTCCCCGTGTCGTCATGCGCAAGATTTCCACCGTTCTGTCCGCTGTCTGCGTGGCGAGTGCCGCCACCTTGGCCGCCGTGGTACCCATTCACGCGCAGCCTGCCGCCAAGCCCTCGCCGCTTGTCCTCGAGCTGGAGAAGCGGCTCCCGACCGTCATGCCCAAGGTCGTCGCCTGGCGCCGTGATCTTCACGAGCACCCCGAGTTGTCGGGCAGCGAGGTGCGCACGGCCAAGCTCGTTGCCGATCACCTCCGGGCCCTGGGGATCGAGGTGCGTACCGAGGTCGGCGGTCACGGCGTGGTCGGTGTGCTCAAGGGTGGCAAGCCAGGCCCTGTGGTCGCACTTCGTGCCGACATGGACGCGCTGCCAGTGGCCGAGCTGGTAGACCTGCCCTTCAAGTCGAAGGTCACCGCGTCCTATCGTGGGCAAACGGTGGGGGTGATGCATGCCTGTGGCCATGACAACCACACGGCCATGCTCATGGGCGCGGCCGAGATCCTGGCTGGCATCCGCGCACAGCTGCCGGGGACCGTGAAGTTCGTCTTCCAGCCCGCTGAGGAAGGCCTGCCGAATGGTGGCACCGGCGCGAAGCTCATGATCGCTGATGGAGTGCTCGAGAACCCCAAGGTCGACGCCATCTTCGGCCTGCACGTTGGGAACGGGCCCGTTGGGCAGATCAGCTATCGCCCCGGCCCATCAATGGCTGCCTCGAACAACCTCAACATCATCGTGCATGGCAAGCAGTCCCATGGTGCGATGCCCTGGGCCGGCACCGACCCCATTGTCGTGGGCTCGCAAATCGTGGGGGCGTTGCAGACCATCATCTCGCGACAGACCGACATCAGTGTGGTCCCGGCGATCATCACGATCGGCATGTTTCAAGGTGGAGTACGAAGCAATATCATCCCGGACAGCGTGGTGATGCAGGGCACGATCCGGACCTTCGACATGGGCATTCGGAAGGATATTTTTGAACGAGTAACCCGTACGGCGCAGCAGATTGCGGCCGCTTCCGGAGCAACAGCCCATGTCGTGATCGACAGCGGCAACCTCGTGACCCGCAACGACAGCGCGCTCACCCTCCACATGGTCCCAACGCTGCAGCGTGCGGCTGGGGGCTCCGGCGCCCAGGTCGCGCCGCTCTGGACCGCCTCCGAGGATTTCTCGTGGTTCCAGGACCGGGTTCCCGGTCTGTTCTTCAACTTGGGTGTGACCCCGCCCGATAGGGACTGGCGCACGGCACCCAGTAACCATTCGCCATACTTCTTCGCCGACGAGGCCGCGCTGCCCACCGGCGTACGTGCACTGGCCAGTCTGGCCGTTGATTACCTCCTGAACCCCATCCGCAAGTGATTTCCCGACTGCTCTCCGGCCAGTCCGGCCGCCTCGTTGCCGTCATGGCATCGCTCGTGTTCTTCACCGCCTGTGCGTCGGGGGGAGCTGCGAACGCGCGCCTTGTGCCACAGGCCGCCGTGCGGGTCTATGACACCAAGACCGCAAAATTTGTCACCTTTGCGCAACTCATTGACGCCGCGGCCCAGCGCGACTTCGTCTTCTTCGGCGAACAGCACGATGACCCAGCCACTCATGCCGCCGAACACGCGGTGCTGGCTGCCATCGGTGAAAAACGTCCGCAGGTGATTGTCTCTCTCGAGATGTTCGAGCGCGACGTGCAGCCGTTGGTCGATCAGTATCTCGCCGGGACCATCTCCGAGGCGAACTTCCTCGCGGGCTCACGGCCATGGGAGCGTTACACCACCGACTATCGCCCGATGGTCGAACTCGCACGGGTGCATGGATGGCCCGTGGTGGCGTCCAACATCCCGCGCCCGCTCGCCAACGCGGTCAGTCGCGGCGGGCTTGCTGTCTTCGACACGCTCAACGCCCGCGACAAGCGCTTCATCGCCCGTGAACATGACTGCCCGCGTGGTGATCGCTACTTCGAGCTCTTCTCGGCGGCCATGAACGGCCACAGTGCCGGCGGCGGACCACCGACCGCTACCAATGCCGCGCAACAGCAGGCCATGACCGTCCGTTTCTATGAAGCCCAGTGCGCGAAGGACGAAGCCATGGGAGAGGCCATCGCCGATGCCTGGCGCGATGCCCCGAAGGGGACGCTGGTGTACCATGTGGACGGCGCCTTCCACAGTGATTACGGGCTGGGTACGGTCGCACGCGCCAAGCGTCGGGCACCCACCGCCTCCACCCTGATCATCACGGCCGTGCCGGTGCCAGAGCTGGCCAAGGCGAACCCTGCCGAACACAAGGACAAGGCGGACTACATCGTCTTCACGAGGAGTCCCAAGTAAACATTCAGTGGAGCGGGGGGCCTGCGGAGTTCAGCCCCCGTACCCCCGCTCCACCAGAAAGCTGCGCACCTTCGCGGGGTCCCGCTCCACTTCGAGCGATCCCGGTCTGAGACCGATCCGGATCAGGACCCCTGTGCCATCCGGCGCGGCAATCACGACACCATCGGTGGTGATGCAGACCACGTCCGCACTCTCCGGGAGCTGCATCGGATGCCCGGAGAAATGCATGGTGGATCCGACCCGGATCCCCTCGCCCGACATCTCCCCGTGGGCCTCACTCCACGACGCGCCGGTGAACAGGACGATGTCGTTTCCGCCCGAATTGAAGGATTCGTGGGGGATACCGAAGACGCCGGGCGTGGGCTCGATCTCCGCGCGAAGCCGATGGGCCTCGAAGAGGAATTCGACATCGGTGCTGTCGATCCCGATGCGCACCGCTTCGCCGTCCTGCAGGACAATCGTCACCTCATGTTCGGCCACAGCCATTCCACGCCACGCACCACGCAAACGGCGCATCGCCTCAATGGTTTCCGTCGTCGCCTGGAATCGATATTCGCGCAGAACCCACCTCGCCTGAAGGCACCACAGGGATCTCTGGCCGGCATCGCGCCCCAGGGATCAGTATCCGTAACATGTCGATGAAATGTCGCTGCCTGGCCCGTCCGAGCCTATGGGGGTGGCTGACCTGGCTACAGTGCTGGAAAAGCACCATCGCGGCCACCAGTTTCCGACGATGATCCCCGCACTCGGTATCGCCGCCTTTGATGCGGCCGGCCCACTGGGACCCTGGCGTTTCGAGCGCCGCGCCCCGGGTCCACGCGATGTCCAGATCCAGATTCTGTTCTGCGGCATCTGCCACTCCGACCTGCATACCGTTCGCGGAGAATGGGGAGGCGTCACCTACCCCATGGTTCCCGGCCACGAAATCGTGGGTCGGGTCGTGGCGGTCGGAAATGCTGTGCAGCGCTGGCACATTGGCGATCTGGTCGGGGTGGGATGCATGGTCGACAGCTGCCGCAGCTGCGCCCCGTGCACGGCAGGCCTCGAGCAGTACTGCACGGAAGGCAACACGGGCACCTATGACAGTATCGAGAAGGAAACGGGCCGCCCCACGCAGGGCGGATACTCCAGCACCATCGTGGTGACAGAGGACTTCGTGCTTCGCGTGCCCGATCACCTCGATCCGGCAGGGGTGGCGCCATTGCTCTGTGCCGGGATCACGACCTGGTCACCGCTGCGGCACTGGAAAATCGGACCCGGCGCTCGCGTCGGTGTGGTGGGTATTGGTGGTCTCGGGCACATGGGCGTCAAACTCGCGGCCGCGCTCGGCGCAGAAGTCGTTGTCCTGACCTCCTCGCCCTCGAAAGTGGCTGATGCCGAACGTCTCGGAGCACACCACGTGATCGTGGGCGGCGAGGCCAGCGCCATGCGCGCGCATCGCAACTCCCTCGATCTCATCATCGACACGGTCAGTGCTCCGCACGATCTCGAAGCCGAACTGCGCTTGTTGACCCTGGATGGCACCCTGTGCCTTGTCGGTGCCTCTCCCGATCCGCACCCGATGCCACCCCCCTTCGCCTTCATCGGCAAACGGCGCGCCGTTGCGGGCTCGCTCATTGGTGGCATTGCGGAGACGCAGGACATGCTCGACTTCTGCGGTGCCCATGGCATTACGGCCGACGTCGAGTGCATCGCCGCGGCCGACGTCAACGGGGCGTACGAGCGCATGCTGCGCTCCGACGTGAAGTATCGCTTCGTGATCGACCTCGCCACGCTCGAGGTGCCGACGATCTGATTCGCCGGCACCCGCGGTTCGGCGCGGACGCTTCGCGCGTGACGCGCCGTTATCGACCTGCGTGGAGTCGCCGTTCGAGCTTCTCGAGCCGTTCTCCGAAGGCCCGCAGGGTTTCCTCGCGTTTCGCGAAATGGAACCGAATGAGGTTGCGCACGGGTTCACGGAAGAAGCTCGATCCCGGCACACCGGCAACGCCGATTTCCTTGATCAACCACTCCGATGCAGCCGTGTCATCGTCGAAACCGAGCACACCGATATCGACCATGACGTAGTACGCCCCCTGCGGTTCCGTAAATGGCAGTCCGGTCCCCCGCAGGATCTCCAGGAAGACATCGCGCTTCTTCGTGTACAGCGCCGTGAGTTCGTGATAGTACGAATCCGGCAGGTCGAGAGCACCCACGGCGGCATCCTGCAATGGTGCGGCCGCACCCACCGTCAGGAAGTCGTGCACCTTGCGTGCCTGGGCAATCACCGCGGCAGGTGCGTGCACATACCCCAGACGCCAGCCAGTAATTGAATAGGTCTTCGAGAGCGAATTGCAGGTGATCGTCCGCTCGAATGCACCAGGCAGGGTATTGAAGTACACGTGCTCATTCGGCGCATACACGATGTGCTCGTAGGGTTCATCGGTGATGACCCAGGTGTCGTACTGTTCCGCGTACTTCAGGATGGTGAGCAGTTCGTCGCGCGTGAATACCTTGCCACTGGGATTCGATGGATTGCAGACCACGATCGCCTTGGGCTGTTGCGCGAAGGCCTTTGCGAGATCGTCCTCATCGAATCCAAAACCGGGCGGATGCAGCGGGACATAGATCGGCTCGGCACCAGACAGAATCGCATCCGCCGCATAGTTCTCGTAGAATGGCGAGAAGATGATGACCTTGTCGCCCGGATTGCAGGCGGTCATCATGGCGACCATCATCGCTTCCGTGCTGCCGCAGGTAACCACGAGATGCTGATCCGGGTCCACATCGATCCCGGTGAAGCGTGAGATCTTTCGCCCCAGCGCCTGGCGGAACGCCGGCGCACCCCAGGTCACCGCGTACTGGTGGTTCGGCCCGCGGGCCGCACGCTCGAGTCCCGCCAGGAGAACTTCCGGCGGGTCGAAGTCTGGGAAGCCCTGCGACAGGTTGATGGCGCCGTACTTGTTCGCGAGGCGCGTGGTGCCACGGATGACCGATTCCGTGAAAACATTGAGGCGTGTGGCGGTGGTAGGCATGGCCGACATATACCGTTCTGCAGCCATGCTCGCCACTCCCGGTAGCCTCGTGAAGCACTACACCGTCGCCATGGGCAATCAGCGATCGACGACGCGGAGATGCTTGCATATGACAGGTGGCGCCAGATACGTGACGATCCGTGGCAGGCTTTCGATCCGGCGGCGGCGTGCCCCGCGCAGGGATTCGGTCGTCCTCTGCTCAGTCCATACCACCGTGCCGGCCACAGAACGCCTTATCATTTGGGCGATCCGGCATCTCTTGCCACCAGTGTGACAGCGTGCCCCAACTCGACCGTGTCCTGACCCGCCTCGATGCGGGTGTGGCTTCGCAGATTCTCCTCGAAGCCGATACCCCGATCCGTTGCGTCACCGCGAATGGCCTCCAGGCTGTCAGCACGCAGGTTCTCACGCGTGCCCAGGCCCTGGCCCTCGTCAATGAAATCGCTGGAGCAGAGGACAAGCCTGCCGTCGCCGCTGGTGCGGGCATCCGTTTTCTCTACCAGTGGAACGACAAGCACTGGCTGATTCAGCAGGAGTCCGACACACCACTGCGCCTGCGTATCCGGGAATGGGTGGACAAGTCAGGGCCGTCCGATCCCACTGTTCCCGAAGGGAGCCGCCATCTGCGCCGCCGCGCATCCGACCGTCCGTTTGGTCCGTTCGAGAGCGAAACGCTCGCCCGCGAGGCGCTTGATCGCCTGCTCCTGGAACAGGTGCGCCGTGGCGCGGCCGATCTGCATCTGCGCGTTGGCGAGCCACCCATCCTCCGCGTGGGCGGTGACCTCGTGCGCATCGGAGAGGAATCCGCCCTCGACGATCCCACGATTGCGGGCATGCTCTGGGCCATCATGCCAGACAAGAACAAGGCAGAGTTTGATGGCAGCTGGGATACGGATTTCGCCCACGAGATTCCGGAGGTCTCCCGCTTCCGGGTCAACGTCCTGCGCGATCGGAAGGGCGTCGCCGCCGTGATCCGCACCATTGCCACAGGCACGGTGACAGTCGAACAGATGGGACTTTCAGCGGAGGTCCAGCAGCTCTGCCATCTCACCAAGGGGCTCGTGCTCGTCACCGGCCCCACCGGCTCCGGCAAGTCCACGACGCTCTGCGCTCTCGTGGATCTCATCAACCGCACGCGTTCCGATCACATCATCACGATCGAGGATCCGATTGAATTCGTTCACCAGAGCAAGAAGTGCCTGATCACCCAGCGCCAGGTGGGCGTGCACACGCAATCGTTCAAGAGTGCTCTGCGCGCCGCATTGCGTGAGGATCCCGACATCGTACTCGTTGGCGAACTCCGCGATCTCGAAACCATCGCCATCGCACTCGAGACCGCCGAGACGGGCCATCTGGTGTTCGGCACCCTGCACACCAGCACGGCCGCATCCACGATCAACCGCATTGTCGACCAGTTCCCGGCTGATCGTCAAGATCAGATCCGCGTCATGCTGTCCGAGTCACTGAAAGGCGTGATCTCCCAGACTCTGTGCCGAAAGGTCGGTGGTGGACGTGTGGCAGCCCGAGAGATCCTGCTGGTCAACAAGGCCGTCAGTGCCCTCATCCGCGAAGGCAAGACGGTGCAGATTCCGAACATCATTCAGACGAATCGCCGACTCGGGATGGAAACGCTGAATGATGCCCTGCTCACGCTCGTGCGAAACAAGACCGTCGAGGCCGAGGAAGCCTTCATGCGGTCGGTGGAGAAGAAGGAAATGGCCAGCAAGCTCAAGGCCATGGGCTACTCCCTCGAAGGACTGACGTCGGAGGAATGACCCCGTTTGGGGTCTCAGATCGCCGAGTACTCCATCGCCAAACATCCGATAGGGGAAAATCCGATCGGGGATCGGTGTCTTCGGCGGGCGACGCTGTCAGTTGCGGGCCGCCACGCACTCCATCTCGACGCGGGCCCCGAACAGCAGCGTTGCCTGCACCGCCGCACGAGCCGGGAACTTCCCATTCGTGAAATACTCCCGATACACCTCATTCATGGCCGGCCACTCCGCAAGGTCCGCCAGGAACACGGTGCATTTCACCATGCGATCCATGCCCACGCCGGCCGCGTTCAGCGTCCCCTTGATGTTCTCCAGAAGCTGTCGCGTCTCTGCCTGAATGCCGCCAGGCACGAGTGCACCATCGGCCCCGGTGCCAAGGGTGCCGGAAACAAAAATGAGATCACCCACGCGAACGGCCGGTGAGAACGGATTCGTGGGCGGACCGTCAGGTTGGATAAACTCCAGGTCGGCTGCTGCTGCCGCACCGCGTTCCGCAGCGGTGCCAGTTGCATTAGTGGCCGGCAGGTCGGTCGAGACAGTGCAGCCCGTTCCGAACGTCAGGACGGCGAAGAGCGCAGCGGTCGCGCTACATCTGATGGTCGCCTGCTGTCTGAGACGAAGAAAAGTATGCATGTCACCGAACCTGAAACCATTTCCTCGGGCGTCAAGTACTCTGGCTCGCCCACCTGCACGCACGCGATTCCCGCTCACGCCGCTGACCGAGGCGCCGATCTGTACGGCATGACCTGGACCACGGCGGAACGCTCCACCACTTACCTGCGGGCCACGGGCTCGAGTCGAACGATCGGCGTCGGCTTCCCGGCCGCATCATCGATGGCCAGATAGATCAGCCCATCAGGCCCTTGGCGCACGTCACGGATGCGCCCCTGATTCTTCAGAAGGTTGTCCGCGACATCCGCGCGCTGCCCGTCGAGTGTCAGGCGCACCAGACGCTGTCCGGCCAGACCGCCAACAAACATGCTGTTCTGCCACTTGGGGAACCGCGCGCCGGTGTATACCAGCAACCCCGAGGTGGCGATGGACGGCACCCACACGTTTTTCGCGTTCTCCATGCCTGGCGCCATGGTCCCCGCGTGGATGGCCTTCCCTTCGCCGTAGTTCACGCCGAAGCCAACCACTGGCCAGCCGTAGTTCTTTCCAGGAAGCACGAGATTGAGCTCGTCACCGCCCTGCGGGCCGTGTTCCGTTGCCCACACATCACCCGTGGTGGGATGCACGAGCAGCCCCTGTGGATTGCGATGGCCGTAGCTCCAGATCTCCGGTCGTGCACCAGAGCGGTTCACGAAGGGATTGTCGTTCGGCACGCGGCCATCGTCCATCAGGCGCAAAATCTTGCCGTGATGATTGCTCAGGTCCTGCGCGGGGTGCTTGGTGAGATCACCCTCGGGCGGCACCTGTCGATCGCCGACGCTCATGAAGAGATGCCCGCTCTTGTCGAAGGCCACACGCGATCCGAAGTGGCCCGGGCGCCCGCGGGTCTCCGCCACGAAGATATCCTTGCCGTCCACGAGCGCATCATTTTCGAATCGCGCCCGGAAGAGTGCCGTGGTCGAGCCCCCCGGCACCTGCTTGCTGTAGGTGAGATAGACGAAATGGTTCTGTGCGAAGTTCGGATGCAGCACCACATCGAGCAGCCCACCCTGCCCGGATGCCACAACCGCCGGAACACCCACAACCGGCTTGGGAAGGAGCGCACCGCGGCGCACGACCCGCAGGCGCCCAGGCCGCTCCGTGACCAGAATGTCGCCCCCCGGGAGAAATGCCATCGCCCAGGGGTTGATGAACCCGTCGGCCACCTTCACCGCACGGTAGTCATGCACGGACGACTGCTGCACACCGGTCTGCAGGGGTCCGTTGGGCGCTCCCTGCGCCCCAGCGAGAGAGAACGGCGGGGCCGCGAACAGCCCCAGGAGCAGCACGGTGGCGAAGGTCGAACGGGTCATTCCGGGGATCTCCAGTGGACGGGGATAGCAACGCCCTGAAGCTATCCCATGAGGCCGGACGTCGCGAACCATCACGATTCCCCAGGAGGCGTCGGTTGAACCCACCGCGCAGAGCATCGAGCCGGAGAATCACGTAGAATTCTCGTAGGTTTCAGGGACGGCGGACTCCGCGGGTCCGCGGCCTCATGTCGGCGTCATGCCGATTTCACGTCATTCCCATCCTGGTGAACCCTGTGTCACGAGCTCTCCTGGCAGCGGTGCTGCTGACCGGCGTCGTGCCCCTCCATGCCCTGCAAGCGCAGAATCGGCCGACCCCAGCGAAATCCGTGCCCTCCAAGGGTACTCCCTCGGTGCGCCCCGTCTGGTCGGACGAAGGCCCGCTCAAGTGGGCGCCGCGCCCCACCGAGTCGGCCATTACGGCCAACGATCTGCGTACACGCCTGTATCAGTTCGCAGACGACTCCATGTCCGGTCGGCGCGTGGGCGAGCCTGGCAACTACAAGGGCACCGAGTACATCGCGCGGGAGTTCAAGCGCATGGGTCTCAAGCCCGCGGGCGATAGCGGGACGTTCTTCCAGACTCTGCCCTTCGGTCCCATCGGTATCGACAGTACGAGCGCTACCCTGAGCATCGGTGGACGGTCGCTTGCCCAACGCACCGAGTGGATTCCCACGGTGCCCACGGCCGCCAATGGTGTGGGCTCATCAGTATCCATTCAGAACGTGCCCGCCGTGTTCGCCGGCCAGTGGGGCGACACCACGGTGAGGCTGGATGCCACCTCGCTGCGCGGCAAGGTGCTGGTCTTTACGGCTGCACCCGCCATGCGTGCCGTGGCGGCCAGTAGCGGGGCGCCGTCCAGTTTCGTCAGCTGCTCCGACGTGCCCGACAAGTTCGGCGCCAACGCGGCCATCGCGGAGGAAGCGCGGCAGCGCGCCAACCCCACGAGCACTGCGACAGCGGCACGCCGGCCACCCTTCGCCACCGCCGTACGGGACTCGAGGGCAGCCGCCGTTGGCGCGGCGGCAGTGCTGATCATTGGTCTCGACGAGATGCAGCGGCCCGCCATCAATGCGGCCTTCGCGCAACCGATGGGAATGCGTCCCGCAGCACCGCTCAATGCCTCTGCCCCGGCGGGCGCTTCCATCTCCCGATCCGTCGCCGAACAGATTTTCGGCAAGCCAATCGATCAGATCGCCGTGGGTACGGCCGGGCAATCGATCAGTGCGTCCTGGCAGCACCGCTGGCGTCTCTCCTCGTCGCCGGCCCGCAATGTCGTGGCCGTCGTACCTGGCTCTGATCCGACGCTCTCGGCCGAGTACGTGCTGCTGGGGGCCCACAATGATCACGTGGGCGTAAATCCCGTTGTCGTCGATCACGATTCCGTGCGCGCCTACAACATGGTGGTGCGCCGGCAGGGTGCCAACGATCCGGTGTGCACGCCCACGCCAGCGCAGCAACGGCAGATCGACTCACTGATTGCACGGGCACGCAGCATTCGCGCGCCGCGCCCTGACTCCATCATGAACGGCGCCGACGACGATGGATCCGGCACGGTGGTGCTGCTCGAAGTCGCCGAGAAATTTTCGCGAGAGAAGCCCAAGCGCTCCATCATCTTCGTCTCGCATCAGGGCGAGGAGAGCGGATTGCTGGGATCACGCTGGTTCACGGATCACCCCACCGTCCCACTCGACAAGATCGTGGCGGCCCACAACATGGATATGGTCGGCAAGGGACGGAACTGGCAGGTCAAGTATGGTGGTCCCAACTCGGTGCAGTCCCTCGGCTCACGTCGCCTCTCGCGGGAGTTCGGGGACATGATCGATTCGGTCAACGCGAACAGCAAGGAGCCGATGGCCATCGACCGAAGCTGGGACGTGCCCGCCAATCCGCTCAACCGTTTCTGCCGCAGCGATCAGGTGAACTACGTCCGTCATGATATTCCCACCGTCTACTTCTCGCTGGGATATGCGGTGGATTACCACCAGCACACCGACGAACCGCAGTACATCGATTACGATCACTCCGCGCGTCTGGGGCGATTCGTGCATGAGGTCATGACGGCCATAGCAAACCGTCCTCACAAGCCGGCGATCGCGGGACCAGATCCGACCATGCCCACCTGCGGGCGATAGAAATTCTTCTGAAAGTGCAAGGGCCCGTCGGACATCGCGTCGACGGGCCCTTCCGTTGTGAAGCTGTC
>CAZPJX010000023.1:0-31111 GCA_964586985.1 uncultured Gemmatimonas sp.
TTCCGGAAGCATGCGCGCCGAGACGATGACTTCGCCATCGCGGCCACCGAGGGCGTCGATGGCGTTCTTGATCAGCACTTCGAGCACCCATTCCAGCAACACGCCATCGCCACGCGTGCGCACGGGGCCATCGGGGTGTTCACTCCGAATGGTCACGGTGCGCGAGAGCGTCGGCGCGCGAGCCGCGAAGTAGGCCGCGAGCCGATCCACCAGCGCACTGCAGTCCACCTCTTCGTCTCGCGGTGGCCTCCCGATCCGTTCGAATCGATGTGACACGCGCTCAAGGCGCAGCAGATCCTGCCTCATCGCTTCGACGGCACGGGTTTCCGTCCCTCCGGCGACGGTTTCTCCCAGCAGTTCGATCCATCCCGCCATCGATGACAAGGGCGTGCCAAGCTGGTGAGCCGCCTCGCGCGCCATCCCAGCCCACACCTTTTCCCGTTCGGCGCGGCCCCGTTCAACGAGCGCGTATACACCGAATCCCACGAGAAACAGGATACCCACAGCCTGCATGACCGGGATGATCTCCAGGCCCGTCACGATGGCACTGTCACCGAGGTGTACCGCCCCAATCGTGGGCTGCACTATGGGTGGATTCCGGCGGTCGAGATCCGCGAGGAAGTGCCGCAGCCGGGCCGTATCGGCGACGACTTCCGGAGCAATATTCGCCGTGCCGGTGATCCGGCCCTGTGGGTCCGTTACGACCAGTGGCAACCCCGACTCGTTGATCTGCTGCGCCAGATCCAGCAGGACGACCGTAGGGTCCGCGTTGGAGGTCGTGTCCTGAAGCGCCTCGTAAATACGGGCATACATGCGTCCCTGCACCGACGCCTCATCGCGCAGCTGGGCCACGACATGGCGCGTATACAGCACATACCAACCGACAAGGGCCAGGACCCCCACCACCATCACGACCACCGGCCAGCGGCGACGTTTCATGAGCCGAGGAAGGGGGGGACGATGGGGAACGCCGGCATCGGATCCACGGTCCGGTCAGCCCAGCACGGCGCGACCGAAATACGGCTGCAGAGCCTCGGGAATGCGCACCGACCCGTCGGCCTGCTGGTGGTGTTCGATGATGCTGGCGATGATGCGCGGGAGCGCGAGCGCCGACCCATTGAGCGTGTGTACGAGCCGTGGCTTCTCTCCGGCCGCCGGGCGATAGCGGATGTTGGCCCGGCGCGCCTGGAAATCCGTAAACACACTGCAGCTCGACACCTCGAGCCACTTGCCAACGGCTGGAGCGAAGACCTCGAGATCGTAGGTCATCGCGCTCGAGAAGCCGGTATCTCCGGCAGCCAGCAGGAGGCGCCGGTAGGGTAGCTCGAGGCGTTCGAGCACAATCTCGGCATGTCGCGTCATGACCTCCAGTTCGTTGCGCGAGTGTTCCGGCTCCGCGTAGCGCACGAGCTCCACCTTGTCAAACTCATGAACGCGCAACAGCCCACGCGTGTCCTTCCCTGCCGCACCAGCCTCCCGGCGGAAGCAGGCACTGAAGGCGCAGAATGCGCGGGGGAGCTCGGAGGCCTCCAGAATCTCGTCGCGATAGAGATTCGTGACGGGGACTTCCGCTGTGGGGATGAGGAACATTCCCTCCTCCTGGAGCGCATACATGTCATCTTCGAACTTCGGCAACTGCCCCGTGCCAGTCATCGTGGCGCGGTTTACCACCAGCGGCACCCAGCACTCTTCGTAGCCATGCTCAATGGTATGCAGGTCGAGCATCATGTTCATCAGGGCACGCACCAGCTTTGCTCCGGCACCGCGAAACACGATGAACCCCGAACCGCTGATCTTCGCGCCACGCGCGAGATCGAGCACTCCCAGCTCCGCAGCCTTGTCCCAATGCGGCACGAGCGATGCCCCGTCTTCGCGCGGGGTACCCCAACTCGACACGACGCGATTGTGCGTCTCGTCGCCTTCCGGCACCTCGGCGAGTGGAATATTGGGCAGTTCGTACAACATATCCTGAACGGCCGCCTCCGCCGCATTGCGCTTCGCCTCAAGCGCCGCGATGTGCTCACCGATGGTCCGGCTCTCGGCGATCAGGGCCGTCGCATCGTCACCGGCTTTTCGCCGCAGCGCGACCTCCTGCGTGACCTTGTTGCGCCGCGCCTGCTGCGCCTCGAGTTCAGTGATGGCCGTGCGTCGTGCCTGCTCGAGCGATTCCGCACGATCCAGCAGGGCGCCGAGTTCTGTCAGCTTCCCACGGCGGCGCATCCCTTCACGCAACACGTCGAGCTGGTCACGCAGCAAGCGAATATCGTGCATATCTGGCGGAGTGGAGATCGAAACGGCGACGACGAACAGTCAGCAACGAGCGACAACGAGCTGCAGCGATCAGTTTTCCGGAATACCCGTGGTCAGCGCGCGATAGCCGCAGTTACGATTCACCAGCGAACTCAGCACCATCCGCCGCTCGGCCATGATGACGCTATCGACCGTGACCTTCGCGTAATAGGGTTCCCCGTAGATGCACCGAGATCCCTGGAGCTGGAGCAGAACGGTCTCTCCCACGCCGGCAACGATCATGGAGTCGGCTGCATAACCCTTGTCCGGCGCGCGGCTCAAACTCGCGAAGGGGATCGCGGATCGCTGCACACTCACCGTTGGCGCACCAAGTGGTGGAGCCGGCACGATCAGGCGCACTGGAAGCAGCTCCACCTTCCCGTCGGCCGTCAGATCGAAGGCCACGTCGAAATTGACCGCACCGTTGGACAGGACCTGCGGACGCTCAATGCTCTCGGCGACGTAACTGTATGCGGCCGGCAACACCCCCGGCGAACCGGTTAGCGCATAGACCGAATAGGTCCGAACGATGTTCTCGACGGTTGCCGGCGCCAGGAGATTGCTGTCGCCGCAGGCGGATGCCGCCAGCGCCGTGATCGCGAGGGCACAAAATGACAGAGCGCGCCGAGCATTGCGGGGCGCGCCGAACGAACGGGATAGGAGGGTTTTCCCCATGACTGATACCAGAAGGTGCACCGAAACCACCACGCCGGAGGTTACCGCCCAACTCGTGCTGGGGCAAGCGCTTGACGGCTGCGCCGCCGTCACAGATTCGCTTGACTTCGAGGGGGAGCGCACGCAGCGTACGGCCATGCCCACCATCCGCGATCTCGTGACCGCACTGCGGCGCCGCGACGGCGTCGATGCCGCCATCGTCCTGGGGCGGGACGGCCTGCTCATCGACGGCACCAGCAGCACCGCTCTCGACCCCGATGGGCTTGCGGCGCACGTTCCACCACTCGTGCACGCCGCCATCGAGATGGGTTTGACGGCACACCGGGGGGATTTCGGCCTGATGGTGCTGGAATATGCCCGGGGTTCCCTGGTCGTGACCTCGCTGTCTGCCGACGCCGTTCTGCTGGTCCTGCTGCGTCCGGATGCGAATTTGGCCAGCCTCCTGTATGAGCTTCGGCGCCACCGGGCGCAGCTGTCGGCCCTGGTCTGACCACTCCTCCCGGACCCGTTGCTCGAGTGGCTGCGCCCGCGCCGGTGACCGTGCTGGTCGTGGATGACGAGCCGCATATCGGGCGCATCATCCGCACCCGTCTGGAGCAGGACGGCTTTCGCGTGTTGCTGGCCGAACACGGTCCGGAGGCCTTGGCACTGTTGCAGGCAGAGCCGGATATCGCCCTCGTCGTGCTGGACCTGATGCTCCCCGGCATGTCCGGGATAGACGTGTTGCGCACCCTTCGTCACGACACACGATGGGCAGCCCTCCCCTGCATCGTACTGACCGCCGCCGGGCAGGATGCGCAGCTCCGCGAGGCCGAGCTGTTGGGCGCCGCCGAGATCATGACAAAACCTTTCAGCCCTCGTGGGCTGCTGGGACGTGTGCGTCGGTATACCTCCCGTGACGAGAGTGCGGACCATGCGTCCGCTGGATAGTTCACGATTGCCGGCGTTGGCAGGCGTCCACGCCACGGCGCCTATCCCCTTCCCTGGTAATTCATGATCCGTTGGAACGTGGTGCTCGCCGGCGGCATCGGCTCCAGATTCTGGCCGCTGTCTACACCGGCCCGCCCAAAGCAGTTGCTGCCACTGGTCACGGACGCACCGATGCTGCGGGACACGCTCGATCGCCTACGCCCGACGGCGCCGCCCGAGCGTACGCTGGTGCTGACCAACGCCGAACTACGCACCGCGATCCTCGCGCTCGAACCGTCGCTCCCTCCGGAGAACGTGATCGCCGAACCGCGTCCGGCGGGAACCTGTGCAGCGCTGGCCTGGGCCGCCGCCCTGATCGCCGGTCGTGACGGACCGAACGCGGTGATGGTCTGCACGCACGCCGACTGGGCCATCGGGGATGTGGCAGCGTTTCGGGATACGCTCGCTCGTGCCGCAGACGCCGCAGCGGCGCTGCGGTCCCTGGTCACGGTGGGGATCGTTCCCACACGTCCCGATACCGGCTTTGGCTACATCCAGCCGGGAGCGCCCGTGGAACAGTGGCAAGACCTGCATCGCGTCGCCCGATTCGTGGAGAAGCCCGATCGCGACCGGGCCGCGCGGATGGTTGCCGATGGCTACCTGTGGAACTCGGGGATCTTCGCCTGGTGCGTGGGAGACCTCCTCACGGAGATCGCGGCCCTCACGCCCGAAGTGCATCCGGCATTGATCTCGGCGGGCGGCGACCTCGAACGGTTCTTCGGCCAGGTGCAACCCATTGCCATCGACGTCGGGGTCCTCGAGCGCAGCAGCCGTGTGCTGGTACTGCCCGGCGTCTTCGGATGGGATGACGTGGGGACCTGGGCTTCGCTTCATAGGGTGCGTGCACAGGACGCGCATGGGAACGCGATGTCGGGGCCATCCTTCGCCCACCAGGCATCCGGCAATGTGGTCCATGCGGACGGTACCCAGGTGGTACTCTACGGTGTGCAGGATCTCGTGGTCGTGGCCCGGGACGGTCTTGTGCTCGTCACCACGCGCGAGCATGCGGCGCACCTCAAGACGCTGCTTGATGCATTGCCTGCCGAGGTCCGCGACCAATGATCATCCTGTACGACGATCACCAGGCACGGCGCTTCGAACCCTTCGCAACCACACGTCCCTTCGGTGAAATGCGGGCGGGTGCGCTGCTCATTCGGGAACGCTGGGAACATGTGCTGTCCACACCATCGAGCGGGTTTCTGGGCGCACCGCACCTCGCAGGATTTGCGGAGTTTGACGCGCCGCCGGCCTGTGCATCGGTGATTCCCGCCGGCAGTTGGATTGTGAACACCCGCGCCCTGCCAACCTTGTCCTCCGCACCGGCCGCCGATGTGTTGACCATCGGCGGCCGCGTCGCCGCTGTGAGAATCCCGTCGGAGCTGAAGGCGGATGTGTTCCGCGACGGATCCCGTGCACTGGAAGATTTGTTCGCGTCGCCAGGTCAGATGCCAACGGAAACCACCGCGATCGCCGGTCGCTGGTTGGACGAGGTGTGGGACCTCATCGGTTCACTGGTGGATCAGTTGACGAGCGACATCCCGCGGTTGGCCGAGGCGTGGCAACTCGATCGACTCACAGCGGGCCACTCGCCCGTTCCGGTGTTGCTGGGCGAGCATCCTGTTTTCGTGGAAGCCGGCGCCATCGTGGAACCGCTCGCGGTCTTCGACGTGACCGCAGGACCGGTGTTGGTGCGACGGGGCGCTACCGTTCAGGCATTCACCCGCGTGGTCGGCCCCTGCTACATCGGAATCGGCAGCACACTGGCGATGGACCGGGTCGCCGCCTCCGCCATCGGCGATGTGTGTCGCGTGCACGGAGAACTCTCCACCTCCATCCTCATCGGCCATGCCAACAAGGGGCACGACGGATTCGTGGGGCACTCGATTCTTGGACGCTGGGTGAACCTTGGTGCGGGGACGATTACGAGCAACCTGAAGAACACCTACGGTCCTGTATCCCTGTGGACACCAGACGGTGTGCGGGATACCGGGTTGCAGTTTCTTGGCACGTTCTTCGGCGACCATGCGAAGGCGGGCATTGGCCTGCGCATCTCCACGGCCTGCGTGATCGGCGCCGGCGCGGGTGTCTTCGACGGCATGCCACCCAAGACGGTCCCGCCATTCTCCTGGGGCCCAAAGCCACCCTACACGACATTTTCCGTCGACAAGTTCCTCGATACAGCATCACGCATGATGGCCCGCCGTCAGATCACCCTTGAGGCGAGTTCCGCCGCATGGTGGAAGTCCATCCATGCCATGGCCAGCACCGACCCCCGATGGCCGCATAGCTGACATCGTGGCATCCTTCACGGATGCTTGGAGTCACGGTGCTTGGCAGCGGAAGTCGCGGTAATGCCATACTCATTGACGGCAGTGCGGGCAGCGTGCTCGTGGACGCGGGCTTCAGCGCCCGGGCCCTCGCGCAGCGTCTCGCGACCGTTGCGCGGCCACCTGAATCGATTCACGCGCTGCTGCTCACGCATGAGCATCTCGATCATGCCTGTGGCGCTGCGGTAGGTTCCTCCCGCTGGCAGTGGCCCGTCTACGCCTCGGCCGGGACCCTCTCCGCTCTGGCCGATATGCCGGGAGGCGCCCCCGAGACGGCAGAGGCGTTTGCGGCTGACGGAGACTTGTGCGTTGCCGGATTCGCGGTGGCGCATCATCGCCTGCCACATGACGCTGCCGATTGTCGCGCACTGGTGTTGACGGACACGAAAACCGGTGCGCGTATCGGTGTGGTGCTTGACGCCGGCCACGTTCCCGAAACGCTGCCCGCCTTCCTGGAGCGCCTGGATCTGCTGGTCGTCGAAGCGAACCACGATCCGGCCATGCTGGCCAGCGGGCCGTACCCCCGCGTGCTCAAGGCACGCATTCGCGGCGGGAGTGGACACCTCTCCAACACCACCGCTGCGGCATTGGCATCTGACTGTGCCCACCGCGGCTTGCGTGGCGTGCTGCTGGCGCATCTCTCCGAGACCAACAACACCCCTGCACTTGCCGTCGCGGCTGCCCGTGAAGCGCTGCGCCAGCGCGGATGGCGAGGCGAGGCGCTGTGGGCGTGTCCGCAGCGTGCTCCCATGACCCCGGTAGACCTGAGCGACCTCCCCTCCGTATGGAGTGGCAGACCACGCACAACACAACTCACGATGTTCTAGAGCACTCACCTTGGAACAGGGATCTGCAAGCGGCCCCACCAGCCAGCCAGGAGATCCGCCTCACCCGAGCTGGTTCAATCCGGTCGGAGAGCAGTTCTCCTCACCAACAACAAGGGCGCCCCCGCAGGAGCGCCCTTGTTCACGACGTGGAAGTGCTGGCTGATCGGAGGACCGTTGGCCTCCGACCATCCGCTTCCGTTCTCTAGTACATCCCGCCCATGCCCGGGCCACCAGCCGGCGCGGCCGGCTTGTCTTCCTTCTTCTCAACGATCAGCGCTTCGGTCGTGAGCAAGAGACCAGCGATGGAGGCCGAGTTCTGGAGCGCGGTGCGCGTGACCTTTGTCGGATCGATGACGCCGGCGTGCACGAGATCCTCGTACGTGTCGGTCAACGCGTTGTAGCCGAAGCTCGTCTCCTTGGCCGTGCGGATCTTCTCCACCACGATGGAGCCTTCCCCGCCGGCGTTGGCGACGATCATGCGGAGCGGCTCCTCGATCGCGCGACGCACGATGTCGACACCGATCTGCTCATCACGCTCGGCCGTCTTCACGTCCTTGAGCACGTGCTGCGCGCGGATGAGGGCCACACCGCCACCGGGGACGATGCCTTCCTCGACGGCGGCACGCGTGGCGTGCAGCGCGTCTTCCACGCGGGCCTTCTTCTCCTTCATCTCGGCTTCGGTCGCGGCACCGACGTTGATCACGGCCACGCCACCGGCGAGCTTCGCGAGGCGCTCCTGGAGCTTCTCGCGATCGTAGTCCGAGGTGCTCTTGTCGATGGCCGAGCGGATTTCACGCACGCGGCCCTCGATGTCCTTCTGCTCACCGGCGCCGTCGATGATCGTGGTGTTGTCCTTGTCGATCACGATGCGCTTGGCCGAACCGAGGTCCGTGAGGACCGCGTTCTCGAGCTTGAAGCCGACTTCGTCGGAGATGACCTGTCCCTTGGTCAGCGTCGCGATGTCCTGCAGCATCGCCTTGCGACGATCGCCGAAACCCGGGGCCTTCACCGCGCAGATGCGCAGCGTGCCGCGCAGCTTGTTCACGACGAGCGTGGCGAGCGCCTCGCCCTCGACGTCTTCGGCGATGATGAGCAGGGGCTTGCCGAGCTGAGCGACCTTCTCGAGAACCGGGAGGAGGTCCTTCATGGCCGAGATCTTCTTGTCGTGGATCAGGATGAGCGCGTTCTCGAGCGCGGCTTCCATCTTCTCCGGATCCGTCACGAAGTACGGCGAGAGGTAGCCGCGGTCGAACTGCATGCCGTCCACGGTTTCCAGCGTCGTCTCGAGGCCCTTGGCCTCTTCGACCGTGATCACGCCGTCCTTGCCGACCTTCTCCATCGCTTCGGCGATGAGGTTGCCGATCTCGGGATCGTTGTTGGCCGAGATCGTGCCAACCTGCGCGATTTCCTTCTTGCCACTTGTGGGCACGGAGATCTTGCGCAGCTCTTCGACCACGCCTGCGACGGCCTTGTCAATGCCGCGCTTGAGCGCCATCGGGTTGGAACCGGCCGTCACGTTCTTGAGACCTTCGCGGAAGATCGCCTGCGCGAGCACGGTGGCCGTCGTGGTACCGTCACCCGCCAGATCGGAGGTCTTGGTCGCGACTTCCTTCACCATCTGCGCGCCCATGTTCTCGATGGGGTCGGCGAGCTCGATTTCCTTCGCGACGGTCACACCGTCCTTCGTGACCGTGGGGGCGCCGAACTTCTTGTCGATGACGACATTGCGTCCCTTGGGGCCGAGCGTGACCTTCACCGCCTCGGCGAGCTGATCGACACCGCGCTTCAGACCAGCGCGTGCGTCAACGTCAAAATGCAATTCCTTGGCTGCCATGGTAGCTGATTCGGTTGAAGTGCGGTTCAGTTGATCACGGCGAGTACATCCGACTCGCGCAGGATGAGGAGCGCCTCGCCCTCGATCGTGACTTCGGTGCCGCTGTACTTCCCGTAAAGGACCTTGTCGCCGACCTTCACGTCCATCGGCACACGGGTCTCCTTCTCGAATCGGCCAGGGCCGACAGCAACAACGGTTCCCTGCTGCGGCTTTTCCTTCGCCGTATCGGGGATGTACAGCCCACCGCGCATCTGCTCCGCTTCTTCGAGCGGCTTCACGACGACGCGATCGGCCAGAGGCGCGACCTTCTGGTTGGCCATGAGTACTGGTCTCCAGCGACTTGTCAGGGGATCAATGAGAATGACTGTGTGATGTTAGCACTCACCGTTGATGAGTGCCAACACGCGAAACCTATGCACTTCAGGAATCGCCGTCAAGTCCGCTCACGCTCACGTAAGTCGCTACCGTGCAACACTTTACGCACGGCCATTCTGGCGGAATGTCTGCCAAACGCACACCCGGACCTCTAGAATGCTGCAATAATGGCAGCGGAACTCTATCTGAACACCAATGACCCACTGTGCTGTGCGTGCAGAGTGCCGTTCTCGTCTCTAATGAGCACGGCGCCAGTTGGCGAGATGCCCTCGACGTGGCCCTCGATCGGCGACGAGACCGCCCGACCCCGGGCGAGATCCCGCGCCGCCCACGCCTCACATTCCTCCTCGCTCAGCGGACCCCGCCCCGCTGCGGCTCGGCGGATTGCAGGTACGACCGCTCGCAACAGGGCATCCCGCGACACATCCGTACGCACATGAGCGGCCTGACGGTACTCGGGGGGAACTCGCCGATTGATCCCAACGCCAATCGCCACCCACTCGGGACGGCCATCGCGCCAACGCACCTCAATGAGGATGCCGGAAAGCTTGCCATTGCCCACATAGAGATCGTTGGGCCACTTAACCTGGATCTCGCCATCCACGAGCAACGACAGCGCCTCGGCCAAGGCAAGTCCCACCCGCAGCGACAGCACCTCCAGCGCGCGCTGGTCGTCTGGCCGTTCGATAAGCGTGAGCCACAACCCGGCGTCGGCCTCCGATTGCCACGCCCGTCCACTGCGACCTCGCCCCAGATCCTGCCTGGAAGCCAGTACGGCCGTACCGGCAACGGCACCCTGCTGAGCGAGCTCGTGCGCCACGTCCATCGTGGAAGACACGCTTTCACGGTACACCAGCGCGGTGAGACCGCACGAGGCGGCGAGAGTGGCGCTCGGCGAGTCGGGTATCACAGCAGGCTGGACCTCACAGAGAGGAACGCGCCAATGCGGTGACGCTCCCATTTGATGGCCAGGGACAACGATCGCCTTGGGAACATCAGGTTGCACGGGTGACAAGGGTGGCGAAGACCACGATGCCGAGGAGCACCCGATAGACGGCGAAGACGCCAAAGGAATGGCGGCTCACGTAGCGGAGCAATACCGCAATTGCCAGCCAACTGCTCAGCGCTGCCGCAAGGACGCCCGCCAAGAGCGGCAAGGAAGCACCATGCTCGCGGAGCGCATCGGGGACCTTCAGGACCACTGCGGCCGCTGTGATCGGCATGCTCATGAGAAAACTGAAACGCGCGGCAGCAGGTCGGTCGAGGCGCAGCAATCGACCCGCCGTCATGGTCGAGCCGGAACGGGAGACGCCCGGTACCAGGGCCAGCACCTGTGCACACCCCACGACGATGGCGTCCCGCAAGGTGATCTCGTCCAGCGACCGCCGGCGCTCACACCACCGATCGACCGCCCAGAGGAGAACGCCCATCACGATGAGCGTGGTGGCAATGATGACGGGCGAGCGAAATGTGGTTTCGGCCAGATCATTGAGCAGCAGGCCGCCGATCCCCGCCGGGATCGTCGCGACAATCAGATGCAACACGCGGCGATCGTGCACCGACGCGATGCGGCGAGTCGTCACGATGCGCCAGGCACTCACCGTCATCTCCACCCACTCCCGCCGGAAATACCAGATGAGTGCCAGCAGTGTGCCAAAATGCAGGGCCACATCGAAGGCCAAGCCTGGATCTGACCAGCCAAGGAAATAGGGCGTCAATGCGAGGTGCGCAGAACTCGACACCGGAAGCGGTTCGGTCAGACCCTGGATGACACCCAGGACGATGGCTTGCCAGACGGTCATGAATGGAGCGTGCGGAGATAGAGCGATTCATACTGCGCGACAATGGCCTCTTCACTATAGCGACGACGCGCATCGGCAGCCGCCGCATCGCTCATGCTGCGCCATCGAGCGGGATCCTGCAGCAACTGCAGTCCCGCCGTCGCCATCCCCTCGATATCTCCAACGGGCCGCAGGAATCCGGTGACCCCATCGGTGACGACCTCGGGGAGCCCCCCGGCATGCGCCCCAACGACCGGAACCCCGCTGGCCAGGGCCTCCAGCGCACTGAGCCCGAACGACTCCTTGTCGCTGGTCATCAGAAACAGATCGGCACCAGCCAGCAGCGGCGCGACCGCATCGATCTTGCCCAGAAACATGACACTCTCCGCCATACCAAGATCTCGGGCTTCGGCCTCAGCCTCCACGCGTTCCGGGCCGTCACCAACCATCACCAGGACTGCCGGTACCTCGCGCGCCATACGGGCAAAAGTGCGCACGATATCCCGCACGCGCTTGACCGGGCGGAAATTCGAGATGTGCATCACGACCTTGCGCCCCGCAATGACATCGGCCGGTATCGGAAATACGTGACTGGTCCGATCGAACTGCTGCGGATCGATGAAGTTGGGAATCACCTGCACATTGCAGCCTACGCAACCGAAGGCCCGATAGGTCTCGTCGCGCAGATAGGTCGACACCGCCGTCACGGCGTGTGACTTCTCGATGGAGAACTTGGTGATCGAGAAAAAGGAGCGCTCCTGGCCCACGATCGTAATGTCCGTACCATGGAGCGTCGTCACCACCTTCACGTCACGCCCTTCTTCCTGCAGCATCGAGCGCGCAATCCAGGCGCTCGTCGCGTGCGGGATTGCATAATGGCAATGCAGCACATCGAGCTCATGCTCACGCACGACCTCGTGCATGCGAACAGCCAGCGCGAGGTCGTACGGTGGGTACTCGAACAGGGGATACCGTCCAACATCCACTTCGTGAAACCAGACCCGTGGGAGAAAGCTCGGGAGGCGGAACGGTTGCTGATAGGTGATGAAATGGACGTGGTGTCCACGCGCCGCCAATGCGATGCCGAGCTCCGTGGCCACGGCTCCCGATCCACCGTAGGTGGGATAGCAGGTAATACCAATCTTCATGACAAGGCTTCCTCGCCGACGCCCTGCACGGCGCCGATCGGTGCTCGAGGGGGAGATGCTGGATCTCCAGGAGTCTTCGAATCCAGATCCCACCAGGCGAGCACCCG
This sequence comes from uncultured Gemmatimonas sp., assembly GCA_964586985.1. GTDB lineage: Bacteria > Gemmatimonadota > Gemmatimonadetes > Gemmatimonadales > Gemmatimonadaceae > Gemmatimonas. Next base: position 12,333 of record CAZPJX010000023.1, read on the forward strand.
GGCCATCGCCTCGGGATCGGCCGGGTCCAGATGTGTCACCTGCGTCTCCGGCAGCTGGTGACGGAACCAGGTGCGCTGGCGCTTCGCATACTGGCGCGATTCGATGATGGTACGCTCGATGGCGGCGTCACGGGACATGAGCCCGTCAAGCGCATCGCGCATGGCGCGGTATCCGCAGGCGTTCCATGCCGGTGCATCCGCAGGGACTCGCTCCCTGAGGGCGATCACTTCCTCGAGAAATCCATCACGTACCATCTGATGCACCCGCGACGCGATACGTGCGGCAAGAGTCACCCCCGGATCGACAACCAGATACCGGACATTCGTGGGGCGGCGCTGCGGCGACCGCTGAAGCCAGTCGCTGAGTCGCGTGCCCGTCAGCAGGGCTGTCTCGATGGCACGCAGCAGCTGGGTTCGACCCAGATGAGACCGTGAGGGATCGAGACGTGCACACCAGCGAACGAGCTCCTCGCGATCGCGCGTGGACAACCATGGCTCGAGCTGCGCCCGCCGATCGGCATCGAGTTCAGGGACAGGATCGAACGGTTCCACGAGGGCCCGGACATAGAGCCCGGTCCCTCCGACGATGACGGCCGGTCGCCCCTGCTCCGCAGCGATGGTCGACCACGCCAGCGCGTCGGTGGCCCAGCGACGGGCTGAATAACGCTCCGTCGGTTCCATCACATCGAGTCCGAAATGCGGCACACGAGCCTGTTCGGCAACCGACGGTTTGGCCGTTCCGATATCGAAGCCGCGATACACCTGCCTCGAGTCGGCACTCACGATGGACAGTCCACGCTGCTCCGCCAACCCGAGTGCCAGCGCAGACTTCCCTGCTCCTGTTGGACCGACAATGCACCGCCACGTGGCGGGTTCCAATGCGCCGGGCTCAGACTCGCGCGCCTTCATGTTACCGACGCCCAAATCGACGATCGAGATCGTCCCAGGACAGCCGCACGATGGTAGACCGGCCATGCACATCATGCGCGGGCAAGCGGGTCGCCGCGAGCGCCCGATACAGTGCCTGCATCTCTCCCGGTGACAGCAGATCGCCTGCCTTGATGGCCGCTTTGCAGGCGAAGGTCGCGGCCAATCGCTCATGACGCGCCGCTGTGCCGGCATTCCGATCACCCACAAGAGCGGCGAGCGTCTCCCGCACGCATCGCTCCGCGTCAAATCGTGGATGCGGCATCGGAACTGCCTGCACCAGCAACGTTGTGCCTCCAAAGTGGTCCATTTCGAACCCGAGTCTCGCGAACAGATCCCGATGGGCGTCGAAGGCGTCAGCCTCCTGCGGTCCAAGGTGTAGCGTCATCGGGAAGAGCAATCGCTGCGAGGGGGCGTCCCCGCGTTCCAGTACGTTCATGAACTGCTCGTACAGCACGCGCTCATGGGCAGAGTGCTGATCGATGAGCACCGCGCCGTCCTCGTGTTCGAAGAGGAGATAGGTGCGCCGCAGTTGCACGAGCGGCGGCACAGCAAGGTCCTGTGCCACGAGGCCGAACGGTTCCGTGGTCCCAGCGGTGCCTGCCGGAGCTTCCGATGCTGGTGTCCCTGACATGCCGACCGTTGCGCCGCTTCCGGTTGAAATCGACTCGATGACGGCCCCGCTCCCCGTAGCAAACAGGCCCTCTGGTTGAGGCGTCGCCCGCAAGGCCATCGGCTCCAGGGCGGTACTGCCGCGCCAATGTGTTACGTCACCCGCACCGGACGCGGGCTTCACTCCAGGAGTCCACCTGCGCCACCCCAGATCTGCGGAGGCATCGAGGAGTCCGAGAGCACGCCGCACGGCCGCTTCGACGGCACGCTCGAGTTCCCAACGATCGCGAAAGCGCACCTCGGCCTTGGTAGGATGCACGTTCACATCAACGTCACCGCCCGGTAGCTGCACCTGCAACACGAGTGACGGGCGATGGCCCGCCGGTATGGTCGATCGATAGGCTGCCTCGGCGGCTCGTACGAGACCGTGGTCTCGCACAACGCGTCCGTTCACCATGAGGAGGACTCGACGAGTGGCCGTACCAACGTCAGCGGGGCGCTCGGCGAGTCCCGAGACATGAACCACCCCCTGTACGTCGTCCACGTCGACGAAGCGGCCAATGTCGCTCGTTCCCCAGAGGGCTGCGACACGAGCACGCAGCGTGCTCGTGGCCGGCCAATCCAGCAGCACACGCCCGTCGTGCCGTACCGTGAAATGCACATCCCGGCGCAGGACACCAATGGCCTGCATGGTGTCTACGATGCCACGCCACTCCGATCGCGGACCACGCATGAACTTGAGACGGGCCGGCGTGTTGTAGAACAGACGATGGACCGAAACCGTGGTGCCGCGCCGGCGAGCCGCATCGCCTTGCTCGACCTGTACGCCACCGGCCACACGCACCACGGTCCCCGCGCCATCATCTGCAGCCGTCTCGATCTGCAGTTCCGAGACCGACGCGATGGCCGGGAGTGCTTCACCGCGGAACCCGAAGCTCCGCACGCCCACCAGCTGCTCCGCGTTCGTGATCTTGGACGTGGCGTGACGGGAAAGCGCCAGCAGGGCATCGGCCCGATCCATACCGCTTCCGTTGTCGGCAATACGGATGGAGGTCCGTCCGCCGTCCTCGATACTGATATCGATGGTGGTCGCGCCCGCATCGAGGGCGTTTTCCACCAACTCCTTCACGACCGACGCTGGACGCTCAATCACCTCACCAGCTGCGATCTGGTCGGCGACGGCGTTCGGAAGGATCGCAATTCGGGACATCCCGAATGCTATCGAGACGACCCATCGGGCACGAGGCGCGTCAGGCGCTCCCGCAACACCCACCCGAACCGGCCGTCGGCATGTTCCACGCGTGCCCACTGATCCTGCATCGCGGCGAGACGCACGATGTCGCCGGTGGCCAGACCACCAGCGGGATTTGCGTCAAGCGCCGGTTCCATGCGCATAGCCTCAGGCCGCGTGACCACGGCAAGGTCGCGAGGATCGAGCGCTCGAGCGCCCCACCAGGCGCTCAGTGCCAATCCGGTTGCCATCAGCAACCATGCCGCCCCTACCGAGCTGCGGAATACACCGCGATCCCGCGTCGAACCTCTGGCCCACACGACCCCGAGCACCCCGAGCCCCAGACACCAGCAGAGCGTTGCCATTCCGGCCAAGAGGACCACAGGCACCATGGGGACTTCCGCGATACCGCCCCGCGCACCTGGTGGCAGCAACCCCAGGCGTTCCTGCAGATCGACCGCGAGAGGCTCGAGGCGCGCGGCACGCTGCCACGCGACCACGGCCGACACGGTATCGCCGGCAGACCAGGCAGCGGTCCCCCAGTTCACCAGCAGGTCGACATCCTGCGGTCGGTACGCCGCTGCTTCGGCGAAGCGGTCCGCCGCCGCCGAAAACCGTTGCGCGTCGTAGGCCGCGGTCGCCTCACGGACGAGCAGCGGGACATCCACCTGGATTGCCGCATCGGCCCGCCGGGCCGCCTCGGCTTGGTTCGTCTCGACCTGGGAAGGCACGGCTTGCGCTGCAACGCGGCGTGCTGGTCCCACCGCGAGAATCACGGCACCGACGAACGTCAGAAATCGGCCCGCTCGTCGCGTCAGCCACCGTGCGACAGGCACCCGCATGGCCTCGTCGTCTACCTGCTTGGCTGTCCGTTGCACACGCGCAGCGAGACCGCGGTCCTGCGACGCCGGCGTCGAGGTCCCCTCGCCCATGGCTTGGCCCAGTGCCGGACCGAAGCCCTGCACCGCGAGTTCATCGAGCAGGTCGAGCACATCCTGCGTTGACCGCCGAGTCACGCCGCAGCGCCGAAGGATGCGCTCCACATCACGACGCAGGACGAGGGTCCCGACCGGCACCTGCAAGCGCGCTGCGAGTTGCGTGAGCAGAGTACGCCGAAGATCACGAGCCACCGCACCGGGCGCATCGTCAACGACGAGCGACACACTCACCTGAGCTGAAGCCCGTGCATCAGCAAGCCCGCGCTCGAACCGACGCCGTCGCCAGCGAGCGGCGAAAGCAAGCAAGGCGGCACCCAGCCAGATCGCGAGCAGCCCAGCTCGTGCCGGGCGTGACCAGGCATAGCCAACACCGACTTCACGTTTCTGCCACGCACGCAGGGGCAACCGGGTCGATTCATCGATGGATGAAGGCGTGACCAGCGCGCCGTCGGCAACCCGCAGGTCGGCGGGCATCGATTCGGCCCATGCATACTCTTCCCGGTACGGATCGAAGTAGGCGTATCGGATGACGGGCATCACCACGGCCCCCGCACGGGCGGGCGTCAGGATGAAGTCGAACTCCTTGGTGCCTCGCACGCGGGCGCCGGACGAATCAATACGTACCCGCTCGCTCCCGGGCACGACCGATGCCCACGGCACCTCAACGCTTGGCCGAGGGAGCAGCTTCACGTTGCCGATACCTTCGATACGTACGGTCAGCATGAGCGGATCGCCCACCCGCGCGGTTGTGGTATCGAGGCGAACCTGCGCCTTCAGCACACCAACGGCACCAGAGAAGTCACTGGGACGCCCAGCGTCGGGCAGCGCCTTCACGAAGACCTGGGTGCTCTCCGCCAGCACGACACGACGTTCCTCCCGACTGAAATAGCTGGAGGACTGCGAAAGGGTGTAGGAGAGCTGCGGGGCAGGGATCGCGTGTGCTCCCGGGGCTATGGCGAACAGGGCCCGCTGGAACACATGCGCCTCGTATCGGCGGCCATCGTAGACGCGGGAAGGCACATGGCGAGGCGTGCCAAGCTCGTAGGCCAGCAATCCACGCAATTCCGGCGGTCGGAACTCCGGGTCACGGCGCAGTCGCGTGCGCGCATCCTCACTGATCAGCACCGCCACCTGATAGGTGAGCTGTTCCCCCACATAGACGGAATCGGGAAAGGTGGCCGCGTGGAAATCGATGGCGCGCGAGGTGTTGACCCGCACGCGATCCACGATGGCCGTCGGGGACGGTTGTGCAGCGATCGACGTTGCACCGAGCACACCAGCAGCGATGGCAGCTCTCGCGAAGGCGTAGAGGCGCATCACCAGTCCTTGCCTCCGGGCGGGACACGCGATTGGCGCTGCTTGCGTCCCTGCACCTCGCGTTCCTCACGCGCCGCACTGTTCAACAGGGCTTCGGCCTGCTTCTGATCCAGTCCACCCGGTGGAGACGGTGGCGGCGGATCGCGTTGATCATTCCCGCCGCCGCCCCCTCCCCCGCCCCCGCCGCTCGGCGGTTGTGGAGGGCGTAGCGCCAGTTCGTAGTTCCACTTCGCATCCGCGGATCCGGGTCGATCCGCCAGCAGTGCACGATACGCGGCCCGTGCGTCGGCCAGTCGTTGTTCGGCATCTGAACCTTCGCCGCTACGCCCGAGCAGCAGGGCCGCGAGTCCGGCGTTGAAGCGTGCACGGAAGCGGGTCTCCCCGTCCGCACGACGCCGCACTGCCTCAAGGCGCTCGGAGGCTTCCGCAAGCGAATCCGCAGCAATGAGCGTGGTGCCCAGGTTGTAGGCTGTTTCAGCCGTGGTGTCCCGATCGGCGACCATCTCACGATAGCCGCGCAGGGCTGCGGCCACATTCCCTTCGGCGAAGAGCGCCGCTGGATCTGGTGCCTTCGCGCATGACCCGAGTACACCCGGGATAATGATCAACGACGCTGCCGCCCCAACCACGGCGTCCGGCACACGCGGGTGTCGCCGACGCGAACCCGGACGGCGCACAAGCCGCCAGGAATCCCACGCCAGCAGCACGAGCGCCGGCACCAGGAACCACTGAAAGCGGGGGACGTGGTCTTCGCGCGTTTCGATCGATCGACGAGTCGTGCGCAGGGAACGCAGCGCGCTGCGGATGCGAGCCGCCTTATCGGATGCCTCGGCGGGAATGAAAGTTCCGTTGGCGGCGTTGGCTGCCTTCTGGAGCAAATCCGGTGAATACCGCGTGACCACAATCTGTCCCGCATCATCCCGCTTCTCCTGGACACTCGCGCCATCGCGCACGGGAATCGTCGCGCCGTCACGCGTTCCAAAACCCACCGTGATCAGGCTGATCCCGTTGGCACCCACTTCGGCCGCGGCTGTCTCGATCTCCGCCTCCGTATCGAACGACTCTCCATCGCTGAGCACCACCAGCGCGCGATCAGCGTCACCGTCAGATGCCATCAGCAATTCACCGCCCTGACGGATGGTCCGCGACAGCGCACTTCCTGCCTGCCCGACCACGCTGGGATCGAGGTTGTCGAGGAAGAGCTCGAGTGCCCCGTCATCGGCCGTCAGTGGCGTCAGGATGTAGCTGCGTCCCGCAAAGGCAATGAGCGCCACACGATCAGCCGGCGCCATGGCCCGGAGACGGCGCACTTCCTGCTTCACACGCTCCAGGCGTGACGGGCGTTCGTCCTGCGCCAGCATCGAGAGCGAGGCGTCGATGGCGATGGCCATATCGATCCCGCGTGCACTCATCGGCCCACGAGCCAAACCCCAACGCGGTCCCGCCAGCGCCATGCCGATCAGTGCGCCCACGGCCATCAGACGCAGTGTGCGACGCGCTGCCTCTGCATCCTGCGACACCATCAGCCGAGCCAGTGCGGTCAGCGACGCATACCGAGCGAGCCGTTGCGATTGCTGTGTCCGGCGTTGATACCGTAACCACCGGATCACCCCAGGCAGCAGGATGACCAGCAGCAAGAGCCACGGCGCATCGAACAGGAGCGGCGGCAGGTTCGGCAACGGGATCGTCATGATGGGACCATCACGATGCGCCCCTCATGGCAGCACCCCTCGACGTGCCCGCAGTATCAACTCAACAACCAGGGCGGCCAGGCCCAACAGCAATGGCCACCGAAACCGTTCGGTGTAGCGGACGTAGGCGCGTGCCTCCACCGCAGAACGTTCCAATCGGTCGATCTGCTCGTAGATGCTCTGCAGTGCTGCCGCATCCCTGGCACGGAAGTACCGCCCCCCCGTCGAGCTGGCGATTTCCGTGAGCAGGGCCTCATCGATCTTCACGGGCCGGTTCTCATAGCGCAGCCCGAAGAGGCCGCGACCGACGGGTACCGGCGCCATCCCCTCAGTGCCCACGCCGATGGTATATATGCGGATGCCGAAGGCTCCAGCGGCCTGCGCGGCCGTACGTGGATCTATGGCACCCCGATTGTTCTCTCCATCGGTGAGCAACACCATGACACGCGATCGTCCGGGAGCATTGCGGAGGCGATTGGCCGCCGTGGCGATGGCTGTGCCGATGGCCGTGCCATCCTCGAGCTGCCCCACCTGCAGATTATCGATCGCCGCGAGGACGACGGGATAGTCCGTGGTTAGCGGCACCTGGGTGAGCGCTTCGCCCGAGAACGCCACGAGGCCCACGCGGTCACTGGTCCTCCCCATCACGAAGCGCTTGACCTTCTCCTTCGCGACTTCCATGCGGTTCTGCGGTTGGAAGTCCTCCGCCAACATGGAACTCGAGATATCTACCGTCAGCGCAATGTCGATACCTTCGCGAGAGACACGCTCCGCCCGCGCACCTGACCGTGGCTGAGCCACGGCCACGATGAATCCCGCGAGCGCCAGCGCGCGCAGCCACGGCAGCCATCGGACCCAGGCGATGCGAGGCTGCGGGCCCTTCGCCAGCAGCCCAGCCCGCGAAAAGGTGATGGTGCGCTGCGCCGCCTCGCGGTGCCACCACCACCACAGCCAGAGCGGTACCGCGAGAAGCAACAACAGGACCTCTGGATGCGCGAAGTTCACACCGAATACGGAGACAAGCGTGGAACGCGCGCTCCACCACTCTCCATTCCGTAGCGCTTCCATCACGCGGGCGAGCCAGGTGGGCATCATCGGGCTCCGGCGCGTGGACGTCTGGACGCGCGACGCGCCTGCTCCTCGGCCTCCCGTCGCTCCCGCTCAGCTGCCGCAGTGTCCGCGGCGCGTCGTGCGGCCCGCGCCAGTTCTTCTGCCGCACGCCGTTCGCAGTCTCGCCGCTCGATCTCCTCGACGAGGGCCCGTGCTTCCGCGCCGATGCCAAGCGCCCTGGCCCCCGACACGCGGCGCGCCGCGAACTTGATGCTGTCCGCATCGGCCAGCAATGACATCAGGCGATCGTGCGGGATACGCGGATCGTCCGACAGTGCCACCAGGAGTTCAGCACTCGTGAGCGACAACGCCCCTTCTGGAATGCGGGCCGCCACATACACACGCAGCACATCCACGGCCAGGCCCACATACCGCCCGGTCTCCCCGGCGTCAGCGAGTGCCAGCCGATCGAGTCGATCGAACTCCCGGAGTGCGCGAAGGTGGGGATCAGGCATCGGCGTCACGATGCGTACCGCGCGATGCCGACGACGACGCCAGAGCCACCACAACCCACCCAGGCCCAGCAACACCAGCAGCGCTGGCCACCAGCGCTCCCACCACAGATCGATACGGGGAAACAGCTCACGTGCCGGTTTCGGCACATGCAGCGTGCGGTCTCCCGGCAAGACGCTGCGCACGTGCACACGAGCCTCGGCGAGCGGCACATGAATGCTGGTCTGCCCAACACGTACGATCGCATCGCCAAGGCCCAGCGGCAGTGTACCGATGTTCCAGGCGCTCAGGGTGTACTCTGCCCGTTCACGCCTTCCGGCGAGCTTCGTCCCCTCATCAATCACCTTCACGGGCTCGCGCATGATCACCATCGACGTCGAATCGGCGATGATGGGCCATTCCACTCGAGCATCGGCTGGCACCACCACCGTCACGATCAATCGAAACGGATCACCGATCTCCACCGTGTCGGGACGCACCAACGTCCCTGCCTGCACCCCGGCACCTGTGGGACGATTGCCCGGCGTGGGTTGCGCGGCGGGTTGGACGGCGAATAGCAGGGCGATCGAGACGCCAACCAGACTCACCGCCCGATGACCGGTCGCAGCGCAGCGTCGCCAAGCACTCCACGAGGCCCCGTGCGCACAGCACCGTGAGGACGGCGTGCGCGCGCGCGGAAAAAGGCCAGCAGCGCATCGACATAGCCGAACTCGGTGTGCACCACGATTTCGTCGAGACCAAGACGACCGAAGAGCCGGCGTCGTGTGTCCTCCTCGGCGGCAACACGGATGGCGAAGGCGCGTCGTACTTGTGGAGCCGAGGTGTCGATCTCCACGACCTCTCCCGTCTCCGGATCCTCCAATCGTGCGGGCCCGATATCCGGCAGCACCCGCTCGGACGGATCTTCCAGCGTCACGGCGATGACATCGTGGCGCTGCGCCAGGCGCGCCAGCGGCTTCTCGAGGTCATCGGCGAAAAAATCCGAGGCAAGAAAGACCACCGACCGATGCGGCAGCAAGCGCATGAGGCGGTCTACCATAGCCGTCATGGACGTCGTGCGTCCGATTGGACGCACCGTCAGCAGATCACGAATGAGGCGCAACGCATGCTTGCGCCCCTTGCGGGCAGGGAGCGCGTACTCGACACGGTCGGTGAAGAGCAGCAGACCCACCCGGTCGTTGTTGCGCACCGCTGCCAGCGCCAACACGCCGGCCAGCTCGATGGCCAGGTCATGCTTGAATCGTTCGCGCGTCCCGAAGCGAGACGACCCTGAGAGATCCACCACCAGCATGATGGTGAGCTCACGCTCCTCGACATACCGCTTGACGAAGGGGCGCCCCATGCGCGCGGACACATTCCAATCGATGGTGCGCACTTCATCACCGGGCTGATACTCACGTACCTCGGCGAACTCCATCCCCTGCCCCTTGAACAGCGAGCGATATTCGCCGGCGAATCGTGAGTCCACCAAGCGACGCGTCCGCACCTCGATCCGACGAACCTGGCGCAGCACATCGGCCGGGGCGATCGCCGTGATGCTCACGGCGCGTTCACCACCGTGAGCAGGCGTTCCACGATGGTATCGCTGCTGACGCCTTCTGCGTCCGCTTCGAACGACGTCAGAACACGATGGCGCAGCACGTCCGGAGCAATGCTCTTCACATCATCGGGCGTGACAAAGGCGCGGCCACGCAGAAAGGCATGCGCGCGCGCCGCCTGACCCAAGGCGATGGTGGCACGCGGAGAGGCCCCGAACTCGATCAGTGCCGTGAGATCCGGTGCACCCACTTCGGCCGGGTACCTCGTGGCATGCACCAGTTCCACGATATAGTCGACGATGCGCTCGTCCATGTAGAGCTCGGCGATACGTCGGCGCGCGTCCAACAGATCCCCAGGAGACGCCACGGGAGAGACTTCGATGTTCTCTCCTCCAGCCATGCGCCGCAGAATCTCCTTCTCTTCGGCGCGGGACGGGTAGCCCACCCGCAGCTTCATCATGAAGCGATCCACTTGTGCCTCGGGCAGCGGGTAGGTCCCTTCCTGCTCGATCGGATTCTGTGTGGCGAGCACGAGAAACGGTTCGGTGAGGCGATAGGTCGTGCCACCGATGGTGACCTGCCGCTCCTGCATGGCTTCGAGAAGGGCGGCCTGCACCTTGGCCGGCGCGCGATTGATTTCGTCCGCGAGGATGATGTTGGCGAAGATCGGTCCGTGCCGCACACGAAACTCGCCGCTGGGCTGATCGAAGATCTGGGTCCCGATGACGTCGGCGGGTAGCAGGTCTGGAGTGAACTGGATCCGCTGAAAGCTCGTGCGCACCGTTTCCGCGAGCGTGCGGACGGTCAGCGTCTTGGCGAGGCCCGGCACGCCTTCGAGCAGGACATGGCCTCCGGTGAGCAGGCTGATGAGCAGCCGTTCCACCATGTACTCCTGTCCAACAATGCGTCGGGCGACCTCGCGCAATACGCCCTGCACCAGGGCCGCGTCCTGCGAAACGGTGACGCTCGTAGTCAACAGTGAATTCCGTGTCTGAGAGAGACCGTCATGAGGATCTCACGACGGCACCAGTGAGGACATATACCCCGAGAGCCCCGATCGGCTCCATCACCCGCGCCCGATCAGGGCGTCGACAACGGTCCGCTCAGTGTTGGTGAGGGCTCGCGCGCCCCCGGACGGGAGATCGCCCAGTCGCACGGGGCCGAACTGCGTGCGAACCAGCCGCTCCACCTCGAGGCCCAGCATGTCGCAGATGCGACGGACTTCGTGGGTACGCCCTTCGGTAATGGTGAGTTCGAACGCCCAGCGCCGACCGCCCAGGGGATGCGCCAGCACGTTGGTGGGCACGACGAGTCCGTCATCCAACTGGATGCCACGTCGTGCCTCGCGGGCCGCCGAGACCGCGTCGCCGCGGACGGTGGCCACGTACGTGCGCTCGATCTCTCCACTGGGGTGCGTGAGAGCATGTGCCGCCGCGCCATCGGTCGTGAGCAGCAACACGCCTTCGGTCATGAAATCGAGCCGGCCGACATACACCAGGCCAGGCACATCGTCGACCAGATCGAACACGGTGGGGCGCCCGGCAGGGTCCTTGCGCGTCGTCATCACTGCCGCCGGTTTGTGCAGCACGATCCACCGATGACTTGTGACCTGTGTGACGACCGGCACCCCATCGAGCGAGATACGGTCCCGCGCCGGATCCACGAGCTGTCCGATGGTCGCCGTGGCCCCATTCACCTGGACACGACCCTCGGCAACGGCACTATCCGCCTGTCGGCGGGAGAGCAGGCCGGCGCGAGCCAGCGCCCGCTGCACCCGCATGGGGCCTTCCTCACGCGCCTTGACCGTACTGCCGCCCTTAGCCAGCGACGGCCCAGCCGTGCTCCCCTTTCCCGAGGTCTTGACCCTTGTCTTCGGCGGTACCGCGCCCTGTGTCGTACGAGATGGCTTCCTGGCGTGTGTCCCTTGTGGAGGCCTGCTCGAGGCCCTATCGGCTGGCCCGTGCGGTCTCGGCTTCCTGGCCGGTCCCCCAGGGGGACGGCGACGCGCCGGCGTCACTCTGCCGCAACCGTGGTGTGGCCGGCGCCACGCAGCGCGATCGCAAGTTCATCGGCACGCGGCAACTCTTCCAGGTGCCGCAAGGCGAACTGTTCGAGGAACTGTGGCGTGGTGCCGTACAATAGGGGACGGCCTACGCCCTCACTGCGCCCGACAATGTCGATGAGGCCGCGCTCGTGCAACGACTTGAGCACCGACCCCACTGCCACCCCGCGAATCTCCTCGATCTCGGCCCGGCCAATCGGTTGCCGGTACGCCACGATCGCGAGGGTCTCCAGCGCCGCCGCCGACAGTCGTTGCGGCCGCACGGCCACCTGCGCACGCTCGATGGCCTCGGCGAACTCGGCGCGCGTCAGGATCTGCCAACCACCGCCCTGCTCCACGAGCTCCACGCCATGTCCATCCACGTCGTAGTGCTCACGGAGCTCGTCGAGTGCGGCACTCACCGCTGCCGGACTCGCCTCGGTGTCGAGCGCGGCGAGCGCATCGAGTGAGATCGGTCGGGGCGCGGCGAACAGCGCGGCCTCAAGCAGCTTCGCTAACGGCGTCACGATGGATCTCCACGGAAGCAAACGGCTGACGCTGTGCGATGTGCAATTCTCCCAGCTTGGCGAGCTCCAGCAAGGCGAGCAGCACCGACAGGACCTGCCACGGCTCTGCCGTTGCGCTCACCAGATCCGACCAGCGACAGTGCCGACGCATGGCGATCACCGAACGGATGGTCGTCATGGCACCCGCCACATCGAGCGCACGAGGCACGACGTCGTGCAGCGTGGGTTCCTTGCTCGTCCGCAATACGCGATCAACAGCCGCCAGCAGGTCACCCAACGCCAGGGCCAGCGGCGCCGTGACGGGCGTGATGTCGACGGAGGCGGGGATATACCGCCGAGCGAACTGATGGCGCCGCCCTTCGCCACGATGCTCGAGCAGGTCGACGACTTCGCGCATCTGTTGGTACTCGAGCAAGCGACGTACGAGTTCGGCGCGCGGATCCTCCCACACATCCTCGCCATCGGCGCGCGGCAACAGCATCTGCGCTTTGATGCGGAGGAGACGGGCCGCCATCTCGAGGTAATCGGCGGCCTCATCGAGGGCCAGCGTGCCAATGCGCGCCAGGAACTGCTCGGCGATGCGGGCGATGGGGATATCGTAGATATCGACCTGCTCGTCGCGAATGAGCGAGAGCAGGAGATCAAGCGGGCCGGTGAACTGACCAAGCTCGATGACAAACGATGGCCCCTCGGTCTCGATGCTGCGGAAGTTGGGTGCGATCACTCGTATTACGCGAAGGGGTTGGGTAACAGATACGAAAAATACAACCGCTCGGCCATGAGGCGCAGCACATAGACCGGCATCAGCCAGGCATTGATCAACGGGCGCCCAAACGAAAGCAACGCGAACAGGATCAGCAGCCCCGCACCGCCGAGGCGCTGGTACTGGAGCGACCAGCGTGGAGGCAGCAGATACTTGAAGACATGTGATCCATCGAGCGGTGGAATGGGCAGGAGATTGAAGGCCGCGAGGAAGAGATTGATCAGAATGCTGACTTCCGCGATCCGCTGCGCCACGGCCAGCGGCCGTTCGATCCCCGGCAGCTGTTGCCCAAGGAACCCGAGCACGATGATGAGGGGAATGCAGACGATCGCAATCGCCACGTTGGTCGTGACCCCGGCCAGCGAGACGATGATGTCGCCGCGCTTGTAGTTCCGGTAATTGCGCGGATTGACCGGGACCGGCTTCGCCCCCCCGAAAATGGGCCCACCCATGGCCCAGAGGACCAGCGGGAGGAGCACCGTCATGAACGGGTCGATATGCTTGAGCGGGTTCAGCGTCAGCCGACCGAGCTGGTAGGCCGTCGGATCACCCTGCTTCATCGCCGCGTAGCCGTGGGCGTACTCGTGGGCAACCATGGCAAACAACAGCCCGGGGGCGATGAGGGCGAGTTGCTGGAAGTCCACGCGGTGCAAGGAGAGAGTGGGCCCCGCGCGCTCCGATCGCCTGATCGAGGTGCGGCCGGGGACGCGAATGCAAGCAAGTCCGGAGTCGGAAAGTAGCCGAGGAACGTGGGGGTGTCAAAACCGCCCCAGGCTCGGCACCGCTTGACCGATGTTCCGGTTCGGGATACGTTTCCCAGTCTCTTGTGTCCAAGGTCGTGATATGGCGTGGCCCGTCGGGCTCGGCGTATCTGACCTGGACGCTTGTCATCGGTGGTTCGTCGTCTGGACGACCTTCGTCTTCACACGCTCGTTTCAGAAGCAGGGATCAGGAGCTTTTCGTGCCGAATATCAAGTCTTCCAAGAAGGACCTCCGCCGGTCGCGTGCGGCTGCCCTCCGCAATCGCGCCCAGCGCTCGGCGTTGCGTACCGCCGTGAAGAAGGCCCGCGTGGCGACTGCAGCGGCAGCCGAACGTCTCACCGCCGTCTCGCTTCTCGACCGCGCGGCCCGAAAGGGGCTGATTCACAAGAACGCCGCCGCACGCGTGAAGAGCCGTCTGGCCAAGCTCGCGGCCAGCGCCTGAGGCGCTCCACAGTCGGCGAGCGTCAGCCGCCGAATAAAAAAGACCGGACCCCATGGGGTCCGGTCTTTTTTTATTCGGTGATCAAGGCGTACTCGGACGACAGAGGCGCTGCTCCTCCTCCGCAGGCAGTCGCGATTCCACCGCCCGTCGCGCCCTCTGCACCCCAAGATTCCAGGACGCCTCTCCGCTGGGCGACCATCGGGTGCGCAGCGTCCGGGCAGCCTGACACGTGACCGGCGATGGCTCTGAAGACCTCAGGGCCTGCACCACGTCAGGCACCGCATCGCCACTGAGCTTCGCCAGATAGGCGTAGTCCACGGCGCGCACGCTTGCAGCGCGCGCCGCATTGACGCGCGCGACCCTCGCATCCGGATTCAGCACGTTCACCAGGAGCAGCACCGCATACCCGGAGAGCACGATCACAGCGGCCAGGGGTCTGAACCAGGCGCGCGCCAGGCTGAAAAGCAGAGCCACGGTCACGAGCGCAAGCCAACTCATCATGACACTCGCGATGAAACGGTCCGTGGTGAGGCCGAAGTACCCGATGTAGAGCCGCATACGCATCGCCGCGGATACCATGATCGCGATCAGGAGCGCAATGAGGATGAGCGACAGCAGCCGATGCCGTCGCTCGACTTGGGTGTCGATGACGGTTGCGCGTGAGCCCAGGATGAGCGGAAGCACGAGCGCCGCGACCCAGACGAGCTCGAAGAAACCGCGGCGTGCATACTCGGCCAGCGTCAACCCCGTCGTGGCCAGCACCGCCTCTGCGCCGCCGAACAACCATCGGAGCTGCAGTCCCACGAACAGGGCAAACAGAACAATCACCGCCCCCAGCACGCTGGTCACTTCCGCCAGCCCGAGCTGAATCGGCACCTGGTCCGGGATCGCAGACCGGCGGGTCTTCCGGAGCAGCGCCCCCCGCATCCAACCCGCAGACCACCAGGCAAACGCGCCGGCGGTCACCACGTGCGGGGCAATGCGCTCCAGATCGATCGCCGGAAAACTGAACAGCGCCGCGAACGCAGGGTCTGCGCGCGAGAGCAGCGCCCCGAACACCAACGCGACAGGCACGGTGAGCAGGACCGCGCGGACCGCACTCCAGTAGGCTCCCGCCCGCAACGCCGGCAACGAGCTCAGCTCGGCCTCTCGCGCCACGAGCATCGGCGTCCCAGCCACGACCTCGAGAAAGGCATAGACTCCCGAGGCCAGCACATCGCGAAGCCTGGTGACCAGAACGGATGGCGTGGGTCGACCAGTGGCCACCATGGAGAACATGGCCAGCGCCACCAGACTGCCGAAAACGTTCGCGACCCGCAGCTCCTCGAGATCGCGCCATGAGAACGCGACCGCACAGAGCACCGCGACGCCGAGCCAGAGGAACGGCTCACGTCCGAGGCGGTCGCCGCCTCGTCGGGCTATCACCATCGCCGCCGTCGCAAGCAGCAACACCCAGATGGTCCATCCCAGTCCATCGGGAGCGTTCCGCAACAGGAGATCGGCAAGGATACCGAGTCCGACCCCGGCCGCGAGGACTGTCCGCGCCGCCCGCGGGCCTGTGGCGGGTGCCGGCCCTCCCGTGGGGCTGCCCGTCGGAGAATGCGGCACCGAAGCAGAAAGTTCGCTGGTGCGGGAAGGAGAGATGCTCATGGCAGGATTGGCGGCGGTCAGAAGGCAGACATTAAGTACTTTATGATACAAAGTTCAGTCCGGCAAGATCCCTCCCACATCCAGCACTGGCAAGACCCATTCACCGGAGACGGGCCAAAGAAAAAAGGTCGGCATCCTCTGCCGACCCTTCACCACCGACTGAGCTGCCCCGCGAGGGGCGTTCAGAACGCCGCGAGTTCTCCCCCGCAGCGCTCGCAGTACCACTCGGTAGGCAGATTCATCGTGCCACATTCGGTGCACCGCAACGTCTTTTGGGCGGTGCCAGAGGCCGGGCGAGCCCCCGACACCGGCGCTGGCGGCGCGGCGGGCGCCGCTCCCTCGGGATCGATGACCGAGCGGAGAAACGCCAGATCGTCGAACGGGTCTGCCGGGCTGGACGGGGGCGTTACGGTGGCTGCCGAGACGTCCGGTGCTCCCTGCCCGATCCCGCGGCCCACCCCTGATTCGCCGTCCACCTCGATGCCATCGAGTGATTTCACGAACCCAGGGTCGGCCACTGCCCCCGAATCGGAAAACAGCGCCAGTGCGTCATCGTGTTCCACCTCAAGTGCGTCAACACCGGGAACCGGGGGACGCGGTGGGATCTCTCCAACCAGATTGATTTCCGCAGCCGGCAGCGAGCGCGACGGCAGAGCGTCGGGGACATTGAACAACGCACTCACGTCAGCCAGCGACTCCTCGTCCCGCAGCTCACCCGGCGCGACCACGGGCAACGCGGCCGGTGTTGGGGTTGCCGCAATCACTGGCGCAGGGACGGGAGGTGTCCCGAACGGGCCGATATCCACCGCGACCCGCAACGCCGCATCGAGTCCGGCCACCGAAGCACCCGGATGATCGCGAAGGTCAGCCTCGCTCAGAAGCGAGAGTGGACTCTGTTGCTCTGCCGACGCCGACGCCTGGGCTGCCGCCTGAGACCCTGGCTCACTCTGCGCTGCTCGTACGGCTGCAACTTCAGTGGCACTCTGATGGTGGTCGGCGTCGGTGTTCAGGCCGGTGTCCACGAGATCCTCTTCGACTGAGCCGCACATGACCGGCTCGTCGACCACCTCTAGCACCGGCGCCTCCGCGAATTCCACACGGGCGCTCGCGAGCAAGGTGCGCACTTCCTCCACCTCGCTGAGCAGCCCATCACGTTCCTGCCCCAACGACGTGATGCGCTCCTCCACCTGCGCTCGCACCTCCTCCCAGCGAGTGTCGTCGAACTCGCCCACCGCCGTGCGCAGCATGGCCTCGGCGCGCTCGTCTTCGAGCCCAGCCAGGGTTCCCTCAAGCTCTTCCAGCCGCTGGTCTAGCTGGGTACGCAGCGCCGTCAACCCATCGACGTGCGTGTGCAACTGCGTCAACACCTCGGCCCGACGGGCGCCGTAGTCGGCGAAGACCCTGTCGAACACCCGCGCCGGGGTTTCGGCACGGCGTGCTTCGAGTGCCGTCAACCAGTCGTCATAGCGCTGTCGCTCGGCGACGAGGACGCGCACATCTTCGATGGACACGACGTTCTGCTCCGTCATAGGAAACGAGAGGGGGATCCAGTGGGAAGCTCTTGCAAACGATACAGCGAGGCAAGCGCCGCGGCTTCGCCGGCTGGCAGGCGCTGTTCGCCCCCAAGGAGGCGCGCTACGGCCACGATCCGCGCTGCCTGTTCGACACTTTCCAAGCGTAGCAGGGCATCCGTGAGAGTGCGCCCAAGCGCCGTGACACCATGGTTCGCCAAGAGAAACACCTCGTGTGTAGCGAGAAATGGTTGCATCGCGGCCGCGAGGGCCGGTGTACCAGGACGGCCATAGGGCACCAACGCCACGGGACCGACCACCACAGGGACCTCCGGCAAGACATCCGCTGGCACCGGAAGACCCGCCGTCGCAAAACCAGTCGCCGCAGGCGGATGCGCATGAACGATTCCCCCCACATCCGCCCGCGCCACATAGCACGCCAGATGCATCCCCAACTCCGACGAAGGGCGCAAGCCCCTGTCACCGCTCGTTGGGCCCACACCGTCACATGAGTGGGAGGCCTGCGTGAGCTCGTGATGCAGCACACCCGGACTGTGCGGCCCATGCACCACCAGTCCGTCGACCGAGACACGCAGCACCTGCCCTGCGTTCATGCGGGCCTTGTCCACCCCGGAAGCCGTAACCAGCACACTGCCATCCGACAGCCGTACGGAGAGGTTCCCCTCGGCGCCGGCCAGATGCCCGCTGGCATGCAACCGACGACAGGCCAAAGCCAGAGCTTCGGCCTGTTCGGCGACTTCCGTACCGAGCGATGTGACCACGCTCACATCAATCCGCGCGATACACGACGCGCCCCCCAACGACAGTGAGGCGTGCCTGCCCAGTCAGCCTGTGGCCGCCGTAGGGTGTGTTGCGCCCCTTCGACTTGAACTGCTTTGCATCTACCGTCCATTGGCGCGACGGATCGAAGACCGAGACATCTCCCACGGCGCCCCTGGCCAGCGTTCCGCCGGGGAGATGAAACACGCGGGCCGGCTTGCAACTCATCGCATCGATCATCTGTGGCAGCGTGAGCACGCCCGGATGCAGCAGGTACGTGCAGTTCACGCCGAGTGCCGTCTCGAGCCCCACAATCCCGTTCGGCGCATCCGCAAACTCCCGCTCCTTCTCGTCGTAGTGGTGCGGCGCATGATCCGTCACGAGCAGATCGATCGTGCCATCGGCGAGGCCCTGCTGCAGGGCATCGATATCCTCCTGCGTGCGCAACGGAGGGTTCATCTTCGCATTGGTGTTGTAACCCTCCAC